>JAISNU010000056.1 GCA_031276075.1 Campylobacteraceae bacterium | reverse complement strand
TTTAATTTACAAAGCTTAAAAGCGGCGGGGTTTTTATTAAAACTTTTTTTGATTTTTCATATATCCGCCCGCGAGCTGTCCGCATGCGGCGTTTATGCTTTGACCGCGCGAATCCCTTATCTTGACCTCTACACCGCCGTTTTGCAAGCCGCTTTTAAATAATTCAAGCTGCTTTTTATCGGAGGGTTTTAAGCCGCTGTGCGTAGGATTGTATTCCAACAGATTTATCATCGCGTTTTCGCCTCCGAACCATTCGGATAGTTTTCTTATATCCGAAATTTTGTCGTTTATTCCGCGCAGCAGCAGATATGCAACGACCAATTTTCTATTGTGCCGTGCCGCGTATGACAAAGCGGCTTTGATCGTTTCGTTTATGTCGTTGCCGCGCATTCCGGGCATAAGATGATCTCTAACCTTTTGCGTCGTTGCATGCAAAGACAATACTAATTGAATTTTTATATGTTCCTCTCGTATTTTCTTTAACTGTTTTACCGCTCCTGCTGTGGAAATGCTGATGCCGTCTGTGGGAAAATCAAGCCCGTTTCTGTCTCTCAAAATATGGATAGCCTTTATCAGCGCGTCATAATTAAAAAGCGGTTCGCCCATGCCCATAAATACGATTCTGTTTACGCGCTCTTTTAAACAGATAACTTGTTGTACTATTTCGCTAGCACTTAGATTTCTTATCAAGCCGTTTTTGCCTGATTCGCAAAAGACGCACCGTACGGGGCATCCAACTTGAACGCTTACGCATGCGCTAATACCCGTTCTTCGATGAATACAAACGCTTTCAATACATCTGTCGTCAAAAAGAGAGAATAGATATTTTTTTGTTTGCGCGTCTTTAAGCATCTTTTTTACCCAAATAGAGCGCGCTTTTATTTTGTCCGTATTTTTGTATAGAAACGAATAAAGCTCTTGTGCGTCCTCTTCGCCAATCGCACCGCCAATTTCATTACAGGTAAAATTAAAAGGGTCGCTGATAATATCGGCTATGGAGATTGTATTGTTATGATTTTTCATAATTAACCTTCGGAGCATGAGGGCTATTCCTGTTCGTGGAGCTCCAATCCGAAATTTACAAGAAAAGCCGATAAAGATTAATTATAGAAAGTATTTCATGCCGTCATTGTATCGTTGTTTTCTTAAAAATTATGCTCTCGGTTTTGAAAGTCGCGCTTTGAAAAGATTTTGTGTCAATTTTATCACTCCATTCGTACATTTAAATTTATAAATTCTCTTAAAATTAGTAATAAGCCTTGAGAATAGAACAGTCTATCTTTCCTTTTTTGTATATTCCAAAGTGAAGAAGCTTTTATGCGTACAAAATATGCTGCAAAACATTTCGCAACAATCGTCATTTTTGCTGTTTGTCATTGCAAGCCATTGAAAACAAGCGAAGCGCATTCTCAAAATATTTCTTTGAAGTCAGCGCGGCAATCTACACTTTACAGTAAAAAAATGGCGTTATTAAAATACATAGAATAATCTTTTTAATTCGCATGTTTGCATTGTTTTATTTTACTTTCTGGATTGCTTCGTCGTGCTTCGCTTCGCTTGCACTCCTCGCAATGACGGGAGAGGTTGTCTTGTTTTACGGATTATCAAACATGCAATAATGATAAATAAAAGATGGATTGCCGCGCCGTAAGCGGTTCGCAATGACGGAAAGAGAGTAGAATTGTTACACTCTCACATATAAGCAATTCGCAATGACAAAGAGATCAGTGATTGCGCATGCGCGAAGGATAAAAGCATTCATACAAGAGCTGCGAAAAACAAAACAGCAGTTTAAAAAATACACAAATATCTTTAATCATTTCGTAGCTGCGGTTCTATGCCGCTGTCGGTTATCTTTATAAGTCCCTCTTTTTGCAGATTGTTCACTACCTGTTTGAAGCTTTTTTTGCTGATGCCGAAAACTTTATAAATCTCATCAGGCGAACTTTTCGTATTGTAGGGCATTTTATAGTTATTTTTACGCAAAATTTCAAGCGTTTTTTCCTGTGCGGCAAGCTCTGCGCCGTCTCCTATAGGCTGCAAAGAAGCGTCTATCTTGCCATCGCTTCTAACTTTTTTAATATAGCCCTCTTTTTTGTCTCCTGTGTTAAGATTTTCAAAAATTTCGTTTTGATAAAGCATGCCCTCATATCTATTATTGATGATTACTTTAATCCCGAGCGGCGTTTTTGCAAGTATAAAAAGTTCAACCTTTTCGTTTTGCGCGAATTTCGCGGGCGTTTTTGGTAAAAATTTGCCGAATTTTTCAACCCCGATAAGCCTTTCGCTCAATTCGTCAAGCGCGACTAAAATTACTCTTTTTTCACCGATTTTAAAGGGCGATTTTTGATATTTCAAAGGCACGAAAAGCTCTTTTGGCAATCCCCAATCAACAAATGCCCCGAACGGCGACACATCGGTAACTTCCATGAGAGCAAACTCGCCAAGTCTGGCGCATGGATAGAGCGTAGAAGCCGTTAGTCTGCCTTCGGAATCGTGAAACAAAAACGCATCTACAGCCTTTCCTGTTTCCATGAAGGGCGTTACATAAGCGTTCGGAAGCAGCACTTCGTTATTTTCTTTGTCCGACAGATACAGCCCGTAATCGCTCTTTCGCGCGACTTTTAGTTGATTTATTTTTCCTGTTTTGAAAGACAAGGTAACCTTTACATACGGATATAAAAAAGATATTATAGCAAAGAAAAAAGGTTTCACAATGAAAAAGATTGTTTTTGCGCTGCTCTTTTTATGCGGCTTTGCATCCGGCGGCGATTTTGCGAAACGATTGTCCGATGCGGCGCTGCTTTTGACAGAAGATAGCGTTATATACAATGGAGCTTATTTTAAGATTTCGTATCCAAACGGCGATGTACCGCCGCAATTTGGCGTTTGTACCGATGTCGTGATAAGAGCTTACAGAAAATTGGGTATTGACCTGCAAAAAAAGGTGCATGAAGATATGGCGGCAAATTTTGATAAATATCCGAAAAATTGGGGAGCGAAAAGAACAGATAAAAATATAGACCACCGCCGCGTGCCAAATCTTATGAAATTTTTTGAAAGACACGGGCAAGTAAAACCGATAACCGATAAAGCCGAAGATTACAAAGCCGGAGATATCGTAACTTGGATGCTTGAAAACGGCTCTACGCATATAGGCATAGTCGTGGACAAAAAGCCGCCAAACGGGCAAAGATATATGATAGTGCATAATATCGGCTTTGGTCAAGTGGTTGAAGATTGTCTTTTTTGCTATAAAATTATCGGGCATTATATTTATCAATAGGTTTTTTTGATACAATAACAAGCTAATTTTTCAAAAGGAATTTTCATGCGTCCTTCAATAGCAATTATGGCTGCGGGTCTTGGCACAAGAATGAAATCCTCCACTCCAAAAGTTTTGCATAAACTTTGCGGATATACGATGCTTCATCATATCTTAAAAGAGGCGCAGTCGCTCTCCGACGACATACATGTAGTACTTTTTCATCACAGCGAAGATATAAAAGAGGAGCTTTTAAAAAAGTTTGCGGGACTTCATATCGTCATACAAAATCACGAACGCTTTCCCGGAACAGGCGGCGCTATCATGGGACTTAAACCCAAATATAAAAGAGTGCTTGTTTTAAGCGGCGATATGCCTCTTTTGCAAACCGAAGATATGAATATATTGTGTCAAGACGAGAGCGCAGATATCGTCATGAGCGCATTTTATACGAATAAACCAAAAGGCTACGGGCGCGTTTTGGCAGATAAAGAGCTGCATGTGGAGCAAATCATAGAGGAAAAAGACGCCACGGAAGAGCAAAAAGCGATAAAGCTTGTAAATGCGGGCGTTTACTCGTTTAATACGCATTTTTTAAATAAAATGCTGCCAAAACTTGATAACAATAACGCGCAGCAAGAGTACTATATAACGGATTTGATAAAATTGGCAAACGAGCATGGAAACAGCGTAAAAGCGGTTTTGGCAGAAGAAAACAGATTTATGGGCATCAACTCCAAAGCCCAGCTTGCCGCGGCGGAAAGCATCATGCAAGACCGCATTAAACATGCGTTTATGAAAAACGGCGTCATCATGAGGCTTCCAGAAACTATTTATATAGAAGCCGGCGTTACGATAGAAGGAGAGAGCATATTGGAAAACGGCGTAACTCTGCTTGGCAAAACGCATATCCAAAACAGCCATATCAAATCGCACACAAGGATAGAATCAAGTACGGTGATAGACTCGTCTGTCGGTCCGTTTGCGCATGTGAGACCTTACTCGCTTATCAAAAACTCCCACATAGGAAATTTTGTAGAGGTTAAAAAATCAACCCTCACAGGAGTAAAAGCGGGACATTTGAGTTATCTTGGAGACGCGCTGATAGACGAAGGAACAAATGTCGGCTGCGGAACTATCACATGTAATTACGACGGCAAGGAAAAACATCAGACTGTTATCGGCAAAAATGTATTTATCGGCAGCGATACGCAGTTTGTCGCTCCCGTTGAAGTCGGCGATAATGTGATAATAGCCGCCGGCACGACCGTTACGAAAAATGTCCCCGAAGGTTCTTTGGCGATTAACAGAGCGCCTTTGAAATTTATCAAAGATTTTTTTTATAAACGCTTTGGAGTAGATAAAAAGTGATGAAATTTCTGGAAAATAAAAATATCCTACTCGGAGTTACCGGCAGTATCGCCGCCTATAAAGCACTTGAATTATTGAGGCTTTTTACGAAAGCGGGCGCTAATGTAAGAGTGATTTTAAGCGAAGATGCAAAGCGTTTCATAACGCCTCTTAGTTTTGAAGCTTTAAGTAAAAACAAAGTTTTGCACAGCCAAACGGAGAGTTGGGAGAGCGGCGACAATCATATATTTATCAACAAATGGGCGGATATTTTCGTCATAGCTCCCGCTACCGCAAATACTATAAACAAACTCTCCTCAGGTATCGCGGACAATCTTTTAACTTCCGCCGCGCTTGCTTTTACAAAACCGATATTGATAGCTCCTGCGGCAAATACGGCTATGTTTTTGCATCAAAGCACGCAAAATTCACTTCTTAAACTAAAAAATTTCGGCTATAAAATATGCTCCGTTCAAAATAAGCTTTTAGCCTGTGAAGATAAGGGCGAAGGGGCTTTGGCTGAGGTTAAAAGCATATTTTTTGAAACGGCGCGCATTTTGCTCTCATCTCCTTTTTGGCAGAACAAAAGCGTCATTGTAACGGGCGGCGGGAGCGTTGAAAAGATTGATGATGTAAGATTTATCTCCAATTTTTCAAGCGGCAAAATGGCTGAAAGCCTCTCAACCGCGCTGTTTTTAAAAGGCGCCGATGTTTTGTATATCCACAGCAGCGCTCTTCATGAGGAGAATTTGCCTGTAAAAAGAGTTTTTACGCAAAATGCTGAGGAGATGCAAAAAGCCATTAAAAACGCGCTTTTAGACAAAAAGCAGACATTTTTGTTCATGATAGCCGCAGTGAGCGATTACAGAGTAAAAAATCCTGTTTGCGGCAAACTGAAAAAAGAGCTTTTGGGAGAAAATTTCACGCTTGAGCTTGTAAAAAACAGCGATATACTCTTGGGGTTAGACAAAAAAGAGATAAAAATCATCGGTTTTAAAGCTGAATTTGACGCTAAAAGCGCATTTGACAACGCCAAAAATATGCTGAAAGAAAAAAATCTTGACGCGGTTTGTCTAAATCTTATCAGTAATGAAAATCCTTTCGGCGGCGATACGAATGCCGTAACATTTATCACAAAAGACGGCGCGGCGGATTTACCCAGAAAGAGTAAACTTGAAATCTCTTTTGATATTTTACAAAAATGCGAAGAGTTGTAAATTGAACAAATTAACGCATGCAGCCATTATCATGGACGGCAACGGAAGATGGGCGCAAAATCAGGGCAAAAGGCGGAGTTTCGGTCATGAAGCGGGCGCAAAAACAGTAGAAAAAATCACCTCTTACGCGGCAAAAGCCGGCTTGAAATATTTGACGCTTTACGCTTTCAGTACGGAAAATTGGAAACGCCCGAAAAGCGAAGTGGTTTTTTTGATGAATCTGTTAAAACGGTTTTTGACAAAACATCTTAAAACTTTTAAAAAAAATAATATTAAATTTGAAACTATCGGGGATTTGAGCAAACTTGACAAAAGCGTGCAAAAAGAGATAGCATCTGTCAAAGAGCAGACAAAAAACAATAGCGGATTGACGCAGATTTTGGCGTTAAATTACGGCTCTCATGACGAAATAACAAGAGCATGCCAAAAACTTGCGCAAGAGGGCGCGGAAATAACGGAAGAGAATATTCAAGCAAATCTGGATACGAAAGATTTTCCATGCGTAGATTTGCTGATACGAACGGGCGGGGAACGGCGGCTGTCAAATTTTTTGCTTTGGCAGGCTTCTTATGCGGAGCTTTTTTTTACAAAAACTCTGTGGCCTGATTTTGACGAGGGCGAATTTGAGCGGATTATAGAAGAATATCAAAAAACACAAAGAAAGTTCGGCGGGTTATGAATATGTCATTGCAAATTGTAAAACCAATTATAATTGACGATTTTTCGTATCCTGCGCAAAACAAAAAGAAAAGTGTCGCAAGATATGGATTAAGTGTATTTGATGATTTTGTGGAAACCTCAAAATCATTTTTGCACTCTGGTGAAAAAGGTTTACAGATATGAATATAATATATTTGACGGTTTTTGGATTGCTATTCGGTTCTTTTTTAAATGTTTTGATACTAAGAATCCCGAAAAACGAAAGCGTGGTTTTCCCCGCTTCTCACTGCGCTAACTGCAATACGCCGTTAAAATGGTATCACAATATACCGATTTTTTCATGGCTGTTTTTGGGCGGAAAATGCGCGTTTTGCAAAGAAAAAATCAGCTTCCAGTATCCGCTCGTGGAATTTTTGAGCGCGCTTTTATTTTTTGTCTGCGCCTTGAAAGAGAGCAGTTTATACGCCGCGCTTGTAATGGGACTGATATTTGCCCTGCTTTTAGCGCTTTCATTGATAGATTTGAGATATAAAGCAGTACCAGACGCTCTAAGCCTTCCCGCGCTCGTTCTTGCGCTTGCTTTTCCCGAAATACTCTCAAAACTTCAATATGCGCTTTTGTTCGCGGGAGGATTTGCACTGCTTCGCA
This sequence comes from Campylobacteraceae bacterium, assembly GCA_031276075.1. GTDB lineage: Bacteria > Campylobacterota > Campylobacteria > Campylobacterales > Campylobacteraceae > JAIRKW01. The sequence goes on along the minus strand of JAISNU010000056.1, from coordinate 479 downwards.
TATTTATAAGCGCCGCTTTGAAAAAGGAGGCGATGGGGGAAGCCGACATTATAATAGCCGCGATTATCGGCGCAATGCTTGGCGTTCCTTTGGGGCTTGCGGCTATATATCTCTCGGCGCTTTTTGCTCTGCCTGTCTTTTTCATAGTAGCTAAGAAAGGATTTGAACTGCCGTTTATTCCGTTTTTGACTGTGGGACTTTTTACGGCGTATCTGTTCAATCCTCAAATATCCGCACTTTTGAAGTATATACATGGATAAAAGTCATATTTTTCATAAAAAACAGCTCATGGCGGCAGACAGTCAGACAAAGAACGATATAAGGACTTTATATAAAGCAGACGCTTATGCGCATAAAGATTTTCCAAGTTACGCGAAAAAACGCATTTGCATGTTGCACGGCAAGGCGTCATTCCCATGCCCTTTTAGTCATTGCGCAGGCTGCCTCTCCATCATTGCGAACCGCTTGCGATTCCATTC
>JAISNU010000043.1 GCA_031276075.1 Campylobacteraceae bacterium | reverse complement strand
TGCGAGCGCGGCGAAGCAATCCATATTTCATAATAATAAAAAGAGTATCATCAGTAAAAGATAAAACCGCTTTTTATTTACATGTTAGGGTTATTTTTGTTATTTTCTGGATTGCTTCGTCATTCCATTCTTTGCAATGACAGAAGATGAGGGTGGATTATTTCATCGCGGCTTCGTACTTTGCACAATGACATTTTTTCTCAGTCATTGCGAGCCGTTGAAAACGGCGCGGCAATCCATACTTTAAAATGAGAGTGTTATTAATAACAAATGAAACTATTTTTTTAATTTACATATTTAGATTGCTTCGTTAATCGTTACATTTGCAATGATAAAAAGTGGACATCATATTTAGCACTATTCATGATAAAAAAGAGCTTGCATGACGAAAAAAACAGCTTGCAATGGCTGAAAAGACGCAAAATCTTTACAAAAACATTCTTTTTTTTGAGAAATACAACACGCAATTACAAAAAAATAAACGCAATGATGTAAGGCAGAGTTTCCGCTTATCTCACAAACATTGCCTTGCGTAAAACTCTTTCAAAACCTACTAAAAATGCTTGCTTTACAGACTTATCATTCATCCAAGAAATGGTTGAATATGCGCATGGAGAATGACGCAGCCGTTTTGCGGCTTAAAATTTCATTGCGTTAAGACTTTCACAATAGCCTGCGGTAAAATTTCATATTCTATCTTATGAATATTTGCTTCGTACTCTTCGTAACTCATGTCCCAAGTGCGCTTGAAGCCTTTTTGCAGGATTATCTCGCCGCCGTCAAGCTCTTCGTTTACAAAATGCACGCTTGCTCCCGCCTCTTTTGCGCCGCTCTCATAGCTTTTTTTGACCGCGTCCGCGCCTTTAAAAAGCGGCAATAACGATGGGTGGATATTGACAGCTTTTACATTTTTTGTAAAATGGGGCGTTAAAATCCTCATAAATCCCGCCAAAACGCATAAATCAACCTCATGCGCTTTTATAATCTCTACTAACTTTTTATCAAAATCCGCTCTCTCAGGATATTCGCTATGTTCTAATATCACAGGCTCTATACCGTAGCGGCGGGATTTTGCAATGCCGGGCGCGTTTTTTTTATTGCAAAGCGTAAGAGTAATTTCAAGTTTCACACCGTTAAATGTTTTATTGTGAATTTTCAAAAACAGGTTTTCAAGATTGGTGCCCGAACCGCTGAATAAAACCGCGATTTTTTTTGTAATCATCTTACTCCTTAAATTTTAACTCTATTTTTACAATGCAACTTTTGTAGTATTTTATCCTAAAATTTAATTAAAAAATTATAAAAAGCGTTTTTTTGGATCGCCAAGCCGCGTGAAATAACGGGAAATTTGCATGATAACAAAAAAATTTATTTTGCCTTATGCATTTGCGAAATGATTTTTACGGTTTCAACGCTCACGGCGCAGACGCGTTTTAACAGGTCGATTACCTGCTCTTTGTAGTCGGCGAAACGATAAACATTGAATTTTTCGGCGATAGTTTTATCTTTTGGTTTTTTCTCTTGATATTGGTCAAGTACCCACTCTATCGCGCTTCTGTTGCCGAGTTTATACTCCCAAGCTTCAAGTGGAACGCCTCTTAATTCGCTGTTTTCGTCCAAAATGACGACACCATTTTCTTTGTCGGCTTTCAGTTTGGCTTTGGGCGAAGTTTTATCGTTTATTGTTACCATTTGCAGCGAATACGGCTCTATCGTTTCATAATTTAAATGCAGCTCCATGAGAGTTTTTCCCCATGCCGCCCATTTGTGAAAATCATCATAAAACGGTATGCGCGGAAATTCGCGCTTTAAATTCAACTCGTATTTTTGACGGTAAGCGGGGTCATGCAAAAGCGCGTAAACATAGTGGAAAATGTCTTGTTTGGTAATGCTTTTGTCCTCGTGATGTTTTATAAATTGCTCCAATCCCCAATCGGTGATATTGTCAATGCGATTGTTGTTAGTGTCGTAACAATAAAATGGAAGGCATTGTGTTTTTTCAAGAAAATCAAGACTAAATACTTTGTTGGAAATTAATACGGAAAACGGTTTTAGGCTGCCTATTCCTGAATAAGTGATAACTAAATTTTTTTTAGTAAAATCCTGTCCAAATATAGTTGTATGATTAAAAGTAAGCCTATCCGATAGTCTTTTGTCTGAATAATAAAGTTTTTGATGAAAAGGACGATATAAATGGTTAATAATCTTTTTTTCATCATATATTAATTTATCTTTTCTTTTTAAGTTAGTCTTTAGAGTATCGCTCCATTTTATAGCATAATCCAAAGAATTATTATCATTCCCCACCAGCTTCAATTGCTCTGTATATCGCTCAATGAAATATTTGATTTTTTTAATAAGATTTTCTTTTGATAAATCAAGCACCCACTCATCGCGGGCAGTTACTACACCCGGAGAAAAAAGCTCAAAAAGTGTTTTTTTATCATTTCCCGCTTTCGCCCCCTTGCTACATAGAGGCAATAAATTTTCAAAATCATTATCCGTGATATTTATCCAATTGCCGTTTTTATCGGGACGGATAATCTCAAAAGGGATATTTTGCAGCTTGTTTTCCGCAAACCATTGGAGTTTTTGTTCTTTGCGCCAAAAGTCGTCAAGAGCAAAATAGTGGATTTTGCAGATTTTATTTTCTCTATTTTGCTTTTTTATCAAAAACATAATAGCTACGCCCGTTTGTATGCCAAACACATTATGCGTTGTGCCTGCGATTTTCGGATTGGCGCGTATATCGCTTTTGGTATCGATAATATATGCCGCTTCAAACTCATTTTGCACTGCTTTGCGAAATCCGTCAAATGTTCGGCTGTCAATAAAACTGCGGTTCGTTACAAACGCCACTACGCCGTTATTGTCCAAGCGGTCAAACGCCCAGCGGTAAAAACGCGCGTACATGTCGTACATTTTCGTTTTTTGCGCAGTAGAGTATTTGACAAAGGTCTCTTTTATGCGTTTGTCGATATGCGGATATTCGCGGTTTTTGTTATTGTCATTTTCGTTTGCTTGATTGGCATTATACGGTGGATTGCCGATGATGACGGCTATTTTTTTCTCGTTTTGCCTTTTAATGCGCTCGCTGTTCTCTTCAGATACGAAATTCATGTGTCCTTGCCCTTTATAGCGGGTTTCTGTATTGTCAAGCGTATCCACAAAGCAGAGATTTTCAAATTCGGCATATTTGTCCATCTTTTGCATATAGGTAAATTCTATGTTGAGATTGCTGATATAGTAGGGCAGTATGGCAACTTCATTGGCATGTATCTCATTTTTATATTTATGCTCTAACTTTTCGGCGCGGATATAATCAATCATATCGCAAATAAAAGTGCCTGTTCCTGTCGCGGGGTCTAAAATCTCTACATTTTTATCTTCTAAATATTTGTTGAAATGTTTATAAAGCAGATAATCGGCGCTTTCTATCATGAAGCGCACAATTTCGTTTGGCGTATAAACTACACCGAGTCTATCGGCAGCTTTGGGATTGTAACTTTTATAAAAAGTTTCATAAACCACTTTCAAAAACTTCTGCTTTTCATGATGGTCGGCAATACTTGACGCCGCAGCGTTAATAGCGTCATAATAATGCCTGATGCTGCCCAAAACCGTTTTGCGAAGAGCGCCTGTAAAAAAGGAGTTGATGACTTTTTCAAGTTCGCGCGCGATATTGTTTTCACGGTGAAACTGCATTTCGCCGAAAATAGTGTTGAAAATATCTTCTGTTAAAATATGCTGTATCATCATCTCGCGCACATCTTCAATCGTAACCTGCGGATTGATACTTTCACGGCAAAGCTCCAAAAAAGCGGCAAAGAGAGTTTTAAATCCTCGATTGTCATCTTCCACAGTAGTGATAATAGTGCGGATAGTTTCGGTTACTTTCGGAATATCCTGTTTAAAAAGCTCTATGGCTTTGCGGAAGTTTTGCACTTCGGGGCGTTCAAAAGAGATAAACTCTGTCAATAAACGATGCAAAGCGTCCGTATCTTGCGCCAATACGCGCATAACCTCTGCGCCGTTTTGTATCAAAACTACCGTTTGTCCGTCTTCAAACAGAATATTTTCGCGCGGATATCCTTTGGCAAACTTTTTTTCTATCTCTTCGTTAAGATTATCGGCTTCATCTTTGCTCTCCCAATAGCCCCAATCCTGCCGCAAACTATCTTTAAGCGTACCGTCAGGCGTGATAGTTTTACCGCTTGGCGTTTTGATGCTTACTTCGGCTACCATGACCAATCCGCGCTGGCTTGCGTAAAAATTCAGCAGATTATGAAAGGCGGTGCGGACAGCGGTCTCTTTTGTAGTTCCGCCAAAACGAATGATTTTTTCGACTTCCGCATAATAACTTCGTATCGCATAAAAAGAGTTTTTATCTTTGTTTGCGGTCATTTTGCACCTCATGATATTTTAAAAAGCAAAGTATATTCACAGCCGCCCGATTTCCGCTATCAAACCCTCAGGTGTAAGCGCGTAATTGTTGCCTTTAAACCTTAAAGCCGCTAATGCATGAGCTAACACGCCGTTAGCTGCGGCGTCCAAAGGGGTACGCCCCTGTGCCAAAAGAGCGCCTATAAGCCCCGCCAAAACATCGCCGCTGCCGCCTTTTGCTAAAGCTTCCGAGCCAAGCGGGCAGACATACAAAACGCCGTTTTGGGCGATTATCGTGTTGGCGCCCTTTAAAACCAAAACGCCTTTAAATTTGAGTGAAAATTCTCTCGCCCAAAAAAATCTTTTTCGCTGTATCTCTTCTACCCTTTGCATTCCAAAACCAAATATTTCAAGCAGGCTCGCAAACTCTTTTACATGCGGCGTGATGACGCATTTTGCAGTATTTAACTTTTTAATTTTTTCATCGTAACATAAATCTGCGTCTATGACAAACGGTATATTTTCAAACCATGAGAGGTCAAATTCACGCTTTCCAAGCCCCATACCTGCAATTATTGCCGTAGTTTTTGGCGGTATGGAAAATGTTTGCATCAAAGATGGATTGAACTCAAAAAGCCTCTCTTTTACTAACAAACTAACAAGTCCTGCGCCGAAACTAAGCGCCGTTAGTCCCGACAATACCGAAGCTCCAGCCTTATCGCCGCTAACAACTGCAAGATGTCCGAAATCGCCCTTGTTGCTGTTTTTGCGCTCTCTTATCGGCAGAACCAAATCCTCTTTTTCAAGTAAAAACATATCAGTTTCATCTTCAAATTTGCTTCTATCTACACCCAAATCGCAGCAAATAATTTCACCTGTGAAATCTTTCGCAAAATCCTCAAATAAAACTGCTTTTAAAGCGCCCATGCAAAGCGTAAAATCAGCCTTAAAAGGAGTTTGCGAATATATTGCGGTTGGTATGTCGCAGGTAATTTTTATACCGTTTTTAGCGTTTATATCCAAAAGCAGTTTTTTAAAATCTTTATCTATTTCGCCTTTTTGCCCGCTTCCCAATACGCAATCCACATAAATATCGGCGGATTTGGGCAGGGATTTGACTATTTTTGCATTTAAGGTTTTAAGGCGTGAAAATTGGAGTTTGGCAAGAGGCGATTTTGGCGGATATACACAAAAAACGGACACATTAAAACTGCCTGCAAGCATTCTTGCCGCGGCAAAACCGTCCGCACCGTTATTGCCGCAACCGCAAAGAAAGAGTATATCCGCACCTTTTTTGGCTCTTATTTTGATAAATTCCGCTATACCTCGCGCCGCATTTTCCATCAATATCTCTTCACTTAAAAGAAACTTTTCCAAAGCGCGCTTGTCCAAAATGTCGGTTGCATTAAAAATCTTTTGCATGATAGAGTCCGATTTGAAATGGTTAATTATACTGAATTTTATACTAAAACTCATTATAATCTCTTATAAGTTTAATATATGTATAATTCAAAAAAATTGCAACAGGAGTAAAAAATGATAAGAGTCATCATTTTGGCGGCGTTGTGCATCGGCGCGTTGCTTGGGGACAATACGATAACAATCGGCGAATTTTCCATTAAATCCACGCCGCAAAAAGACGCCATGAAAATAGAGATATTCAAAAATAAAAAGCCGTTTCAGGAGATAATAGAAAATTGGGAGAGCGTTTGCGATATAAACTTTCTTTTCACGGGTATTCATGGTAAAGAGGAGCCGCTTACTTTCGGGGCGATATGCGACGGCGTATATAGCGCGGCTGAGTATGAGTTCGATCTAAAAACTAATAAGTTTGTTTACGCTGGCGCAGTAGAAGAAATTTCTATCCAAGAGCTTGCGCAG
>JAISNU010000116.1 GCA_031276075.1 Campylobacteraceae bacterium | reverse complement strand
GTTTTCGCCCGCTCCCTTAACATATCCGCCAAAAGTTCGGCATTTTTATTTTCCCTCATGTCAAGTCCGAAATTTAAAGCTTCATGCCAAAGCCTTGCAGCGGAAGCATTTTTTATGTAGTGGGCGTTAAGCCATTCTAATTTTTGCTGATTGTAAGATGAAGCCGAAGCGTTTATATCGTTCGGATTAAAAAACTCTATCATTTCTTCAAGCGAAAATATCTCCTGGTCGCTGTGGCTCCAGCCAAGCCGTACAAGAAAATTTAAAAGCGCCTCGCTTAAATAACCCAGATTTTTATACTCCATGACATCCATCGCGCCGTCTCTTTTTGAGAGTTTTTTGCCCTGCGGATTGTTTATCATCGGAACATGGAAAAATTTTGGTATTTTAAATCCCAAAGCCTCGTAAAGAACTATCTGTTTTGGCGTATTTGAAAGATGGTCGTCGCCTCGTATGACATCTGTTATACCCATGAGCGCATCGTCAATTACAACAGTAAAATTATATGTCGGCGTACCGTCGCTTCGCGCGATGATAAAATCATCCAAAATATCTTCGGCTTTAAAACTTATTTTGCCTTTTACGCCGTCTTCAAATGTTATCTCTCCGCTCAAAGGCGCTTTTATGCGCACGACAGGCTCTATTCCCGCAGGCGGCGTTTCCTTGAAATCTCTGTATTTGCCGTTATAGCGTGGTCGTTCTTTTCTGGCTGTCTGTTCTTCGCGCAGGGCGTCCAACTCCTCTTTACTCATGTAGCAGTAGTAAGCTCTATTTTCATCTAAAAGTTTTTGCACATACTTTTTATACACATCAAATCTTTGAGATTGATAAACCGCTTCGCCGTCATATGAAAGCCCTGTCCATTTAAAAGCCTCTTCTATAGCTTGCGCCGCTTCAACAGAGTTTCTTTTTAAATCCGTATCTTCAATGCGCAGTAAAAACTTTCCGCCGTTTCGTCTTGCCCACAGGTAGTTATAAAGCGCCGTCCTAAGACCGCCGATATGCAAATATCCTGTTGGAGAAGGGGCAAATCTTGTAATAACCATAATAAATCCTTTTGCTTATCAAGGAAATTGCGGCGATTTTCCGCTTTAATTTGATTGATTACCAAAAAAATGCTAATATTGCAGTTTTTAAGTGCGGTATTATATTGATTTTTACTTAATAAAGGATTAGAGTGATACTAAAAAAAAGTTTATTTGCTGCTTTTTGCGGATTTTTGCTAAGCGTTAATGCAAACGCTGCAATCGTTGATGCGGTATCGGTTATTGTGGATAATGAACCTATAACTATTTATGAAATTTTCAGGCTTTCCAAACAATACAATATTTCGTCCAAAGAGGCTTTGGATATACTCGTAAGGCAAAAATTGGAGTTGTCGCAGATAAAACAGATGAATATTCAGGTAGATGACTTTGCGCTCAATCAACAAATAGAAGCAATTGCGGCAAAAAATAACCTGAGCGTTCAAGAGTTTTACAGGCTGCTTCTTGGCGAAGGCATCTCCGCAGACGCTTACAGGCTGGAATTGAGACAAACGATGCAGCGCGAAAAACTTTATCAATATATCATGAGCAGCAAATATCAAAATATAGAAGACGGTCAATTGCTTGCTTATTACAACAACAATCCAGAAGAGTTCAAGCGATATGAGAGTTTTGATGTTATAAAGTTTGAAAGCAATGACGATAAAAGCCTCGCAAATGCGTCTCATGAAAGCGCGGCAGCAGATAACAATCAAACTATAAAACTGTCCAATGAAACTATATTTGCCGCAAATGAAAATCCAAATATCGCAGTTGTACTTTCCATGACAAAAATCAGTGGCGAAACGCCCGTAATGCAGACAAAAAGCGGCTTTGTAAAATATATTGTAACCGCTAAAAACGGCGAAAATATTATGCCTTTTGAGCAGGTCAAAAACTCTATCATGGCAAGACTTGCGTCCATGCAGGAAAACAGTATCTTAAAAGAGTACTTCGAAACGGCAAAATCAAGGGCAAGCATTACCGTAATAAGACTGCCTTAGAGTTGAAGCGGCGCGCATTTAGCGCGCCGTCTTAATGATTTGATAGATAGTTGGTATCGTATTCGTTGTTTATAAAGTCTTGATTTTCCATCATCTTTTGATGAAATGTTTTTGTGCAGCTGATGCCCTCAATCGTAAGTTCGCTTAATGCCTGTTTCATTTTTGCTATGGCGCGCGTTCTGTCTTCAGCCCAAACGATGAGTTTTCCTATCATGGAGTCATAATGAGGCGGCACAACATAGCCTTGATAAGCGTGGGAGTCCATGCGTACATTTCTGCCGCCGGGAGCTATATATTTGCTGATTTTGCCCGGACTTGGGATAAATCTCACGGGATCTTCGGCGGTTATCCTGCACTCTATGGAGTGTCCTTGCAGTTTTATACTCTCTTGAGACGGAAGTTTTTCGCCCTCGGCTACTCTTATCATCCACTCGATTATATCAAGCCCGCTTACCATTTCACTCACGCAATGTTCAACTTGAAGCCTTGTGTTCATCTCCATAAAGTAGAAGTTTTTATTTTCATCTACCAAAAATTCAAATGTTCCGGCTCCTTCATATCCGATAGCCTGCGTGGCGCGGATAGCCGTTTCATGGAGTTTTTGTCTTGTATTATCGTCTAAAAGTATTGCCGGAGACTCTTCTATAAGTTTTTGATGCCGGCGCTGCATAGAACAGTCGCGCTCTCCGATGTGGATAGCGTTTCTATATTTATCGCCCATCACCTGCACCTCTATATGGCGCGGTTTTTTTATAAATTTCTCCATATAAAGCGTACCGTCTCCAAAGGCGGTTATCGCTTCACTCTCGGCAGCCAAATACAGTTTTTCCAAATCCTCTTTTTTCTCAACTACTCTCATACCGCGTCCGCCGCCGCCTGCCGCTGCTTTAATGATAACGGGATAGCCTATCTCGTCCGCGTTTTTGTATGCGTCGTGCAAATCTACAAGCGCGCCCTCAGAGCCCGGTATAACGGGAACACCAGCTTTTTTCATAACATCTTTAGCTTTTGATTTGTCGCTCATCATGATCATAGCGTCCGCGCTCGGACCTATGAATTTTATCTTATGGTGTTCGCAAATTTCCACGAAATTTTGATTTTCGCTGAGAAATCCATATCCCGGAAATATAGCGTCGCATTCGCTGATTTCGGCAGCTGAAATAATTGAAGGAATGCTAAGATAACTTTGAGATGATTTTTCACCGCCTATACATATTGAAGCGTCTGCGAGCTGTAGATACAAAGCGTCTTTATCGGCTGTAGAGTAAACGGCAATAGCTTGTTTTCCCATCTCCTTTATGGTTCGTATAGCCCTTAGAGCGATTTCACCGCGATTGGCAATCAGTATTCTTTTGATTGTACTCATTATAGTTTCTCCACGCTGAATAGAGGCATATCAAACTCAACAGGCTGTCCGTCTTCAACCAAAATGTCCACTATTCTGCAATCAAATTCCGCGTCTATCTCGTTCATAATCTTCATAGCTTCCACAATGGCTATAGGCTGTCCTTTTTTTACAACGCTTCCGATTTTCACAAACGCTTCCGCGCCGGGGGAGGGAGCTTTATAAAATGTGCCTACCATGGGAGATTTGAAAGTTGGAAGACTGCTTTTTTGGGATTCTGCGCTCTCCTCCTGTATTTTAACGGTTGCCGTTTGATGCGCTGCTGATGAAACAATCTGCGGCATTTCATTTATAAATGTTTGAGAAGATGCGTCTTTTCGCATGTCTATACAAAAATCGCCCTCTGTTATTTTGAGCTTTGTCATACCGCTCTTGTCAAAGATGCGTATCAACTCCTTAATATTCAAATCCTGTTTATTCATACATGTATCTCCTGCTGTTTTTGCCGCAAAAAGTAACGCGGCGCAAAGTTGTGTGTTATAATACCACACTTCATTATAACTTGTTCTTAAGGATAGATATGGGACTGAAAGCAGACAGCTGGATAAGAGAGAAGTCTTTAAAAGAGAAGATGATAGAGCCGTTTGAGAGCGGACAGGTTGGTTCAAATGTCGTAAGTTACGGCGTTAGCAGTTATGGTTACGATATACGGGTAGGAAGAGAATTTAAGATATTTACCAATGTAAATTCTACCGTAGTTGATCCTAAAAATTTTGAGGATAAAAATATTATAGATTACGAAGGCGATATTTGCATAGTGCCGCCGAATTCTTTTGCTTTAGCAAGAACGATAGAGTATTTCAGGATCCCCAAAAATGTACTTGCCGTATGTCTTGGTAAAAGCACATATGCAAGATGCGGTATTATAGTTAATGTAACTCCTTTTGAGCCTGAGTTTGAAGGACATATCACGATAGAGATTTCCAATACCACGCCGCTGCCCGCTAAAATTTACGCCAATGAAGGCATCGCGCAAGTGCTGTTTTTTGAGGGCGACACTCCATGCGAAGTTACATATAAAGATAAAGCGGGTAAATATCAGGGGCAAAAGGGTATAACTTTACCAAGAATTTTAAAGTAGAGCGGCTTATTTGCCCAATTTATCCAATAATATCTTTTTGCCTATCTCAACGCCGGGCTGATTGTAAGTATTTATTTCAAGCAGCAGCCCGCATAAAGAGGTCAAAAGTTCAAAATAGTATATCAAATAGCCCGCATGATATGCGTCTGCTTTTGATAAAACTATTTCATCTGTTATAACACCCTCATTTATCACGCTTTTCATTGTGGCGATTGCCTGCTCGTTCAACAATTCTGCGGCTGTGATGCCTTTTTTCAGGTTATTTTTTTCTATATATTTCAAGGCAATATCAGGCACGATAATATCTTCCGCCAAGTTTTCAATTCTGATAAATGTTACGCTTTTATCCTTCGGACCATCTACGATAAGCTGCAAAAACGAGTGCTGGTCTATCGCGCCGATAAGTCCCACAGGAGTTAAGCCGATGCGTTCTTCGCCCTTTTTTTTACCCAAAGACTCCGCCCACAGTTGTACGAACCATGCATTAAAATCGCGGAATATATCCGAATACGAAAACAGTACATTTATATTTTGTCCGCTTTTTAAGGTATAGGCGAGCGCTTTTTTTATGAGCGTATCCAATTTACATTCAAAAAAATCGCTTCTGCACTCCGCCGCGCCCTCTAAAAGCTTTATGGTATCAATCCCGCAAAGAGTCAAAGGTACAATTCCTGCCGCACTTAATACCGAAAACCGCCCGCCTACATTTTTTGGTATAAAAAAACTCTTTAAACCGTACTCGTTTGCAAATTTATTCAGAACCGAACCATTATCCGTAACTACGGCAAAATATTTGCCAAAAGCTTTATCGCCCGGAAAAATATTAAAATGTATCATAATAATTTTAGCGATAGATATGGTATCCAGAGTAGTTCCAGATTTGGAGACAAGCAAAAACAAGCTCTCGTCAAGCTTTATATTTTGAAGCGTTTTTTTGATGCCGAGAGGGTCAATATTTTCAAGAAAGTATAGTTTCGGCGTATCGGCTTTTTTCTCATGAAAAAGCATGGAATACAGAGCTTTTGTCCCCAAAGAACTACCGCCGACCCCAACAACTACGACATTTCGTATATTTCGCAATCCTGCCCCCCATACTCCTATATCCAGCAGCAATTTTTCTCCATCAACAGGCAAATCATAATAGCCGACTGCGTTTGAATTGTACTCAACAGATATTTTACTCCACAACTCTTCCGTTTTCGGCGTGGGCGGCATATCAAAATAGAGAGTATTTACAAACAATTAAAGCCCCTTTGAAAAAATTATACGGCTTGTATTGTATATTATTTTGCCTTTACTTTGCAAATTTTTTAGGTAGTTTTTGTTAAAATCCGCCAATGCAGACACTAAACGATATAAATTTTTGCCAATATGAAGTCAAAAAATCAATCTTTATTGCTTATGCCGCGCCTGTAAGCGAATTTGACGATTTGCGTGCAAAACTTAAAATCCAACATCCAAAAGCGGCGCATATAGTCTGGGCTTATAGAAAATTGAACGAATTCAATCAAGCGGTAGAAAACGGCAGCGATGACGGCGAACCAAAAAATACAGCCGCGCAGCCGATACTAAATGTTTTAAGAGGCGCGGGGTTTGTAAATATCTGCATTTTTGCAGTACGCTATTTCGGCGGCGTAAAACTCGGTACGGGAGGGCTTGTCAGGGCTTATTCCATGTCGGCAAAAAATGTTTTAAACGAAGCTAAAATTATCGCTTACGAACCGAAAGAGGAGTTTACATTTGTATGCAAATACAGCTTTGTGTCAAAAATAGAATATTTTTTGCAAAAAACAGGAGCAGCGTTTGAGAATAGGGAATTTGGCGCAGACAGCGTCTCATGGAGGCTGCAATTAAACGCGCAACAAAAAGAGAAATTGAAAATATTTTTAGACGCGCTTGGAGAAACAGTTTAAAATTTTGGAATTTTTCAAGGCGTAAACGAACGCATTGAATGAAAAAAATAGTATAATTAACGCCACAAAACAAAAGGAGTTGAAATGTCAAATTTATCAGATGCAGTATTATCCGTCATACATGGAAGAAAAAGCGTCAGAAGCTTCAAGGACGGCGGTAAAGCCATACCGCAAGAGATGCTGGATGCGATAGTAAAAGCCGCATTTGCCGCGCCAAGCGCCATGAATTTGCAGCCGTGGCATTTTATCGTCATTGACAATCGTTCTGTTTTGAATGCTTTGGGCGATGGTTTGCCTTATGCAAAAATGCTTTACAATGCATCGGCTGCTATTATAGTATGCGCAGATACGAAGATAAGCGAACTTTCATGGGAGCTTGACTGCTCCGCCGCTTCGCAAAATATCCTTTTAAGCGTTGAAGCTTACGGGCTTGGCGCGGTATGGACGGCTCTTTATCCGCAAAAAGAGCTTACGCTGTTCGTGAAAAAACTTTTTCATCTGCCTGAAAATATCATACCTTTAAATGTCATACCGATAGGCTATCCCAATGGCGAAGAAGCGCCGAAAGATAAATATACGCCGCAAAAAGTGCATGTAAACGAATGGTGATTTTGATTGGTATTTTGACCGCAAAGCCTTAAATATAGAAACCATTGCTTTAAAACAACGCTTGTTTCGGCTCATGGGCGGACAATCGAGCGAGGAAGGGAAATTATTTTAATACAGTATTTGTTTTGGTTCATGATAATCACAGAACTGCATAAATCGCAAACAATCTAATTTCAATACAAAACAGCGCTGATTTTTTTCCCTTCCTATATCGCTTTAGTATTTATAAGCGTATTTTTAGTTAATAATGCGGCAGAGTTAATTGCAAATTTAATTGCTTACTGCGCTTCAACCCTCATAACTGTTACAATCGGCGTATGGTTTCTTTACAAAAACATCAAAGGCATGGTATATTTGGTCGTAAAAAAAGAGTTATAAAAAATGAGGAGGATTTACTGCCGCGAAACAGTTGATGATTTTGATATGAAAGCTTATATAAAAAGCTTGGAAGATAAAATTAAGCAGCGCCATGTTATTCTTATCGGTAGTATAATAATAAGGAGCGCGCATGAGATTTATGGCTTTTTCTATCTATATTTTAAATTTGGCTACGGTAGTATTTGCGGGTTTGCAAAATGCTTTTTTTAAATACAATTATTTGGCAAACGCCGTTTCCGAAGCGTCGGGAGTGATATTGATCATACTTCTTATCGCGTCTTTTATATTTAAAAGAATTTGCGAAGACGACTATTTGGCGGAACATTTTGCATATCAATTTAAAACAATGATGGTTATGTTTCTTTACGCTCTTGTTTTAAGTATAGGAGTAATTTTAGCTTTGGTATTTTTTGACGGATTTGGTAAAAATGCTTTAAACTCCCTTGATGCTCTTGTAGCTCCTTCCTTGGTATTAATTGGCATTATCGGTATTATATCTTTTATAATTTTTATATGGTTTTTGTACCGAAATATCAAGGGACTTATATATTTAAGTATGGATAAAGATTTATAAATGCAGTTGGTTTTAGAGTTTTAAAAGTCTTGCCGCCCTTAAAAACCTGTCTAATCCAGCCTGTGCTTTTGTGTCTATATCATAAGTGATAAGCTTTAAATACTCTTTTATATCTGTTTTTGAAATACCGCGTTTTTGCGCGTAATCTTCCAAAATATACTGCGGTATGAAAATTTTCCGTTTTTTAAATTTATCGGCTATTTTTTTAAAAAATCGGTAATGTTTATTGACGCTAAGTCTTGCAAAAACAAACGGCAAACGCTCTTTTTCGTACCATGCCGCGCCCATATCTATATATTCGCTCGGGTTTTCAAGATAGAGTTTCAAAGCGTTATCTCCTATCGTAACTTTACCTTCAATACCAAGCACTTTGGCTAAAACATTTGATGTTGCGGAGTGCGTATCTTTTGTATAAACGCCGCTTTTGACGATAACGCTTTTAATAGCTTTTTTTGCCACAATACCCGAATTTATCCTGTTAAAACTTTTATGCGTACTGGCGATACTTGATATATAAGCAGCGTGGATTCGGCGTTTTTTCAACTCTTCGTTTAATTTGGACGGATAGTCTTTTTTATAAGCTATTGACTGCTTGAAAGAATTTGGAAGCGAAGATTGTCTTAAAAATGTATGAAACGGCAGCATATTAATATAGTCAATTTTTCCAAATGTCAAATTAAAATCCTTATAAATCAAATAGCGCATTATATCGCTTGAGGCTAAAAATTTGGTTTAAAACCTTATATATACAAACTCAACTATTCTAAATAATATTTATGATAAAATTGATTTTCAAATTAAAATTTAGGAGATTTAATGGCAGCCGTAAAAAATCAGGTTGTATCAATGTTTTATGAATTAAAAGATTTAAACGGGAATCTGCTTGATTCCAATATGAATAGAGCGCCTCTTTCGTTTATAACGGGTAAAAATCAGATAATCCCCGGACTTGAGCGCGAAATAACAAATATGAAACAGGGCGATACTTCGCATATAGCCGTAAAAGCGGGAGATGCTTACGGAGAGTATGACGCCAAGTCTATCCAAGTACTTCCCGCAGAGCAGTTCGCTGGGATTAAACTTTCTTCGGGCATGACGCTTTACGGTCAAGGCGAGGACGGCAATACCGTTCAAGCAATTGTCAAAGAGTTTAACGAACAAGAGGTTACGATTGATTTTAACCACCCTTTGGCAGGACAGGATCTGTTTTTCAAAATTGAAATTGCAGAGGTTAGAGACGCAAGCGAAGAGGAGTTAAAAAACGGCTATGTAGAAGGCGAACATCAATGCTCATGCGGTCTTGACGACGATTGCTGCGGCGGACATCATCATGAAGACGACGACTGCTGTGGCAAACACTAACTTTATAGCAAACTCCCGTTCTTCAAGAGAGGCGGGAAGACTTGCGAACCTTCTGAAAAACCTCAACTTAAACGCTATCATTATCGGCGAAAGAGGAGTTGGGAAATTGACTTTAGCATTAAATATAGTAAATGCGAATGTCGTGGACGGTTCCGATTTAAATGCGGTTTTAAATGCGATTAGCTCAAATTCCGCGCTAATTATCCGCAATTTTCACAAGATAAACAATTATATTATTTTAAAAGAGGCTCTCTCAAAAGAGCCGACGCGCATTATAGCAACTGCTTCAAAAAAGATTGACGAAAGTATAGCCGATACATTTTTCGGACTTAAAATATCCATACCGCCGCTTAGCGAGAGACCCGAAGATATAGAGGATTTGACAAAAAAATTTTTGCAGGAAGCTAAAGAGCTTTTTATGCAAGAGAACGATAACGCGGATGTGGATTTAACGGATATAGATTTGAGTCAAAACGCTTACTCTTTAAGGCGTTCTGTTTATATCGCTTTTATCACGGCGCAATTTACAGAAAAAGATATTCTAAATATTTTAGAAAAATTTTTAGTAACAAAGCTTGGCAGCGGAGATGATTATAGAAAATTTTTACATCTCTTTGATGTGCCGATGTTAAGAGCGGGCGGGCGGAGATTTGGTTCGCAGCTTGCCGTCTCTAAAAATTTCGGCTTAAACAGAAACACTCTGCGCAAAAAAATCTCCGAACTGCGCCGCTTTTTTAAAAACGGCGAGTACAAACTTTAATAAAAAAACAGGATAAAAATTATGTCAAAAGATATAGCATTTATTTTTCCCGGGCAAGGCTCGCAGATAGTCGGCATGGGGAAAGATTTTTATGAAAAAAGCCCTCTTGCACGGGATATTTTCGAAAAAGCTTCAAAAAGACTTGATATTGACATGCAAACCCTTTTGTTTGAAGAGAATGAAAATCTCAACGAAACCGAATTTGCGCAGCCCGCTATATTGATGGTAAGCGCGATAGCTTTGAAACTGTTTCAAGAAAAGAGAGAGATTGCGCCAAAGTTCGTACTCGGACACTCTCTTGGCGAAATAACTTCGCTGATTAGCGTAGATGCGCTTGACATATACGATGCGTTGGAGCTCGTAAAGCAACGCGGTCTTTTGATGAAAAAAGCATGCGAGGGCAAAAACGCAGGCATGATGGTAATAGTCGGGCTTGACGACGAAAAAAGCGAAAATATATGCGAAGAAGCAAGAGCAGACGGTCATAAAATTTGGGCTGCAAATTACAACAGTGATGGGCAAATCGTCATAGCGGGACTAAAAGACGACCTGAACTTTTACGCTGATAAATTTAAAGCCGCAGGCGCAAAAAGAGCTTTGCTGCTACCAATGTCGGTAGCGAGCCACTGTCCGCTTCTAGAAAGCGCGCAAGAGCCGCTTCGCAAAAAACTTGAAGCGTTTATCAAAGAAAATTTTAAAGCAAGCGTTATCTCAAATGTGAACGCCAGACCTTACAACAGCAAAAAAGAGGCGGTAGATTTGCTTGAAAAACAGCTTATATCTCCCGTTTTATACAAGCAGTCTGTAAGCGGACAAAAAGTTGATGTATTTATAGAGTTCGGCGGTTCGGTTTTAAAAGGCTTAAATAAAAGACTAAACGACGCGCCTACTTTTAGCATAACCGATACGGCAACGCTTGAAGAAGCCATAAAAGGCATAGAATGAAAATAGCGATAATGGGGGCAATGATAGAGGAGATAACTCCCCTTTTGGAGAGGTTTAAAGAGTATGAAACGGTAGAGTTTGCTAAAAACAAATTTTACACTCTAAAATATAAAAGCATTGACATAACGATAGCCTACAGCAAAATCGGCAAAGTAAACGCGGCTCTTACGGCGTCTATTTTGATAAACAGATTCGGCGCGCAAAAACTGCTCTTTTCGGGAGTCGCGGGAGCTGTGGACGAAACGCTTCATATTGGAGACCTCATCGCCGCAGACTCCTTAGCGCAGCATGACCTTGACATAACGGTGTTCGGACATCCGTACGGTTTTGTGCCAGAGAGTAAAGTCTTTATAAAAAGCGATGAGAAACTTTTAGAGATAGCCCATGAAACGGCGCGCGCGCTTAACCTCACGCTAAAAAACGGTATTATCGCCACAGGCGACCAATTTATCAACAGCCGCGAAAAAAAAGAGTGGATAAAAAAGACTTTTAATGCAAACGCTATAGAAATGGAAGGAGCGGGCGTGGCTTTTGTATGCGATGCGCTTAATGTTCCATTTTTCATCCTTCGCGCGATAAGCGATGCGGCGGACGCAAAAGCAGGGTTTGATTTTGACGAATTTTTACAAAGCAGTTCAAAAATAAGCGCCGATTTTATAATCGCTATGCTTGAGAGGATATCAATATGAAAATTGTCAAAGCAAACTGCGGCAATCTGGTTACGCCTTATATATCGCGGACTGCTTGCAGCACGGCAATCTGACTGTACTTGATAGGATATAAACATGGAAGAGATAAATATAAGTAAATCAATCCTGCGCTCGCTTGGCAGGGCAAATGCAAAATACTCTCTCATCACAGAGGGCGACAGAGTGCTTTTAGGGCTTAGCGGCGGCAAAGATTCGCTCTCACTGGCTCATGCTCTTAAACATACGCAAAAAGTCGCGCCGTTTAAGTTTGAATTTGAAGCTGCGACCGTAACTTACGGCATGGGCGAGGATTTAAGCGTTTTGCATACACACTGCGAACAATACGGCATCAAACACACGATAATAGATACGGCGATTTTTGAATTGGCAAAAGATAAAATCCGCAAAAATTCATCATTTTGCAGCTTTTTTTCGCGCATGAGAAGAGGAGCGCTTTATACTTACGCGCTTGAAAACGGCTTTAATAAACTTGCCTTAGCCCACCACCTTGACGATGCGGCGGAGAGTTTTTTTATGAATTTCATGAACAACGGCACTTTGCGTTCAATGCCTCCGATATACAAAGCCGATAACGGACTTGTCGTTATCCGCCCGCTAATACATGTAAGAGAAAGGCAGCTTAGAGACAATGCCGTTTTAAACAATCTGCCCACGATAGGCGACGAAGCGTGTCCTGCGATGCGTTTTGATGTGAAGATGCCGCACGCAAGGTATGAGACAAAAGAGCTTTTGGCAAATCTTGAAAAATCACACCCAAGTTTATTTGTATCGCTAAAAGGGGCATTTGAAAAAGTACAAATAAACAGTTTTTGCCAAAAAGAGTTTTTAAATATATAGATACTATTTTTTTTAAATATAAACTTGGAAAATATACAAAGGGATATATTCATGAGAGGCTTTCTACTTTTTACTTTACTCTCTTTTGGATTTGGAGCCGATAATAAAATCAACTCCATAGGCGTAGAGCTTGTATTTATCCCGTCTGGAAGCTTTATGATGGGATGCGACGAAAACAATGGATTTTGTTGGGAAGACGAAGCGCCAAGACATAGAGTTATTATTTCAAAACCGTTTTATCTTGGAAAATATGAAGTTACTCAAAAACAGTGGCAGGCGTTAATGGGAGATAATCCAAGCAAAGTAAAAGGAGGCGATTTGCCCGTTACCAATGTTTCATGGAACGATGTCTCTGTTTTTATCAAAAAACTGAATGATAAAGAGACTACGGATAGATACAGACTTCCAAGCGAAGCGGAATGGGAATATGCCGCAAGAGCCGGAACCGATACAAGATATTTTTGGGGAAACGGCGATGAAAATACGGCAAACCAATACGCATGGATTAATGCCAACTCAAAATATGAGATTCAAAAAGCAGGTCAAAAAAAGCCCAATACTTGGGGACTTCACGATATGGCAGGAAATGTATGGGAGTGGGTAAACGATACTTATCAGGAAGATTATTATCAATACAACCATATAACAAACCCGAAAGGAGCTGACGAAGGAGTTGAAAAAATAATGAGAGGCGGCAGTTATGAAGACAACTTAAATTTTGCGCGCAGCGCATTCAGACATAGCGGCTATTATGACGGAACGCCCTCATCATCGCGTGAAAATATCGGTTTTCGTCTTGCCATGTCGGCAGATGAAAATGAATTGGAAACTTTTAGGGCGGACTTTGGCGATTATTATGCCAAAATATATTTAGCAGATAAAAACAGCGATTACAGCAGCGGTTTTACGGCTATTTACGAGAAAAAAAGCAGCAAAAAACTCATAAGCGTTGATTTTGAAGAGTTGTATATCGCAAACGCGGAAAATATTGCGGCAAACCCGCAAAAATTCATGCAATATACGGGAATAATCGTTTATGATGATTTTAACTTTGACGGCAAAAAAGATTTTGCCCTTTTGCGCGAAAATCTTGATTATATGTATGAAATATATCTGCATACTCCGCAAGGTTTTGTTCACAGCCAAGCTTTTTCGGACTTGACATACAGCGGCATGTTTAATATCGACAAGAAAAATAAAAAACTTAGCTTAACGGAAAAAGACGGCTGCTGCTACCATGCTTATTATGAATTTGATGTTATAGATAAAAATAAGCTAAAACATTCAAAAACATTTACGGAAGAGTTGATTAGCGAGCCGTATGTAAAATATACTCAAACAATTTGGAATGATAATAATACCACTTTGCAAACCGATTGGGTCAAGCTTGATTTCGGATATTCGGATACGGCAAAACAGATATTCTCTTTTGTTTTGGAAAAAAGCAGCAAAAAAGCTGTGGTTTTTATCGACGGCTCTGAAAATATAAATTACGCGCTTTTAGATAAAAACGAAACTGTTGAATTTGCCTGCCCTGCTTATTATCTCCATGAGGCAGACGGCGAATGCGGACAAACAGAAAATGCGTTTAATTTTCAAGAGAACAAAGGCAAAACTTCGCTTGAATTTACAAATAAAAATACCCTCTACTCCATATATCAGACCGATGATAAAAGCTATTTTGGCGTAATTATAAAAACAAAAGAGGGTAAAACTTACGAAATGAAAGGCAAAAAGGGAAGCTTGAGCGGGGATTTAAAAGAGGCTGGGGACGGCAAAAATATCGTATGTCAAAGCTGCGGTTAATATGACAAACAATCTGCTTAAACTCCAAGAAGAGATTTATAATAATACGATAAAAGAAAACGGCGAATATTGGACTGGTCTTTCGCCTAAAATCAGCTTTTTCAAAGCAGGCGGTTTGTATGAGTTAGCCTACTTCGGAGATGGATATGATGACGGTTATAACTTCGCATTTACCGCGTTTATTGACTTAATCATTAAGCGTTCTTTAAAGATAAAATCCCTGTTTTTCACGGGTGCAGACGAGGGCGCAAACGGCACAAAAAACTGGGATTTTACAAGACTTATTAATGTGGATGCGGTTTTTGAAAATTTAGAAGAGTTCAAAGTCAAATTAACCGACACAGGAGATCATAACCAAAGCATTATAGCAAGCTCTTATGATGAAGACGGGCAGATAGCAAAACTTATCGCAAAAATGCCGAATCTTAAAATACTGCAAACGCCCTCTGCACCGAATATGGATTTTTTCAAGCTTAAAGATTTAAAATTGCGGCGGTTAATAGTCCAAGCTGGATACGATACGCAAAACTTTATAAAAAATTTATCAACCTGCGATAATTTAAAAAACCTCCATGCGCTTGATTATATGGATATATTAGATGATACAGACAATATTGGTACGGCATATAGCGAATATAAAGAGCTTTTTAACTCCAACTTTTTTAATGCAAAAAGCGATCGGGAATTAGCGGCAAGATTCCATTTTACGCTGCGCGAAAACAGATTAACTTCCAAAGAGCTGCAAGAACTTGTTTTGATAAAACCGATACAATTTTTACATATAAAGACATTCGGCGGGCAATATGTACGCAAAAAATAACGCCGCAAGTTTTTACGACATGCCCGAAGTGCAAAAAAACCGCTGGAAGATATTTGTCAGCGTTTCGCTGTTTACCTTTATGGCTACACTTGACGGCAGTATCGTTAATATCGCGCTTCCTACAATCGCTGAAAGCCTCAAAATACCGATGAATAAATCCATTTGGATAGTCGCCGTTTACATGATGTCTATCTGCGTGCTGTTGGTGCTTTTTGGCAAAATCGGCGATATATTCGGCAAGATAAAAGTCTTCCGCATAGGCACGCTTGTATTTGTCGGCGGCACATTTTTAGCCGGTCTTGCGGACTCTTTGCCCACGCTTATAGCCGCGCGCACTCTGCAAGCCTGCGGGGCAAGCATGACAATGTCCACCAATCTTGGCATTATCACGGAGATATTTAAGCCGCAAGAGAGAGGTAAAGCGCTCGGGTTTATAGGCTCTGTCGTTTCGCTTGGCAGTATCACGGGTCCAAGCGCGGGCGGTATTATCGTGCATTATCTTCCGTGGTCGTATATATTTTGGCTCAATGTTCCATTCGGGCTTTTAACGCTTTTTTTAGGGTCAAAATATCTGCCAAAAGATATATCAAAAACAAAAAGCAAGGTTGATTTTGCAGGCTTTTTTATCTATGCCGCGGCGGTTATACTCTTTTTTGGTTCCATGTTTATGGGGCAAGAGACGGGATTTGGCGATATCGCGATACAAATACCGCTTGTTCTTTCACTGCTTTTGATTGCATTTTTTGTCAAATACGAGTACGGTAAAAACTCGCCTTTGATAGAGTTTGCGATATTTAAAAACAAAACCGTAACCGTAGGGCTTATTTGCGCTTTTATAGTGTTCGGCGCAAATTTCTTTTTTGCGATACTGATGCCGTTTTATCTGCAAACGGCGCGCGGCTACAGCCCAAGCGCGGCGGGATTTATCATGATGGCTTTTCCTATCGTCATGGTAGTAGCCGCGCCCATAGCAGGAAGCCTTGTATATAAACTTACAGCCGCCAGACTGACGATACTTGGACTAAGCCTCATCGCGCTTGTAAACTTTTTGCTTATATTTATCAAAATAGATATGAATATTGTCTATTTTATCGCGCTTGTAGCTCTCATCGGACTTGGAAACGCCCTTTTTCAATCCCCCAATAACACAACCATCATGAGTTCGGCAGATAAACGCTATCTTGGCGTCATCGGCAGTTTAAACGCGCTTGCCAGAAATGTGGGAAATATCGTAGGCGTAACATTTGCCACGACCATACTCTTTGCAGCGATGAGTTTCAAAGCAGGCGAACACATTTCTACTTATGTAAAAGGCGAGGAGGAACTTTTCATGTTCGGCATGCATATTACATTTATCGTATCGCTGGTGTTTATAATGATAGCTTTGGCGATATCCTGCATGCAAAACAGCAAAATAAAATAGAAATTACTTGACTGTTTAACCAATAAGTCTTGATTTGCAATCATAATAACGCGAATGGCTGAGAGAGCTTCTATTTAAACAACGGAGCTTGATTTGCAATCATACTGTTTTTAAAATCATTTTGTTTATATGCGGCCTTAAAACTATCGCCGCTTTTGAGCGCATCGTTTAGTAAACCCTGCAAAGACAAACTGACAAATATTGCTACTGAGCGCGCTTGACAATTTATAGATTTTTTTTGGTTAAACTCAATGTCGGTAAACGCGCCATACTTTAAAACCGCATCTTGTAAATCTCTATTTTGGGATTGATATAAAGCTTTTAAATATACATAATCATAAAACATTGACTTAGGCTCAAGCTCCCAAATTTCGTTATTAAATTCAAAATGTGTTATATTGCCTGAAGTTTTAAGTCTTTCGTCGCGCTTGGCGTTTGCGGGTGAACAATATAATAAATCCGTAAAAGCCCCTCCGTTTTCAAAGACTTTAGAGGATTGATATATATTTTCTACTGCGTAATATTTACCTCCATTATCATATTGAAGATTGAAAGCGCTTAATTTAACCCCAACAGGATTTTCAGATTTTGAAGAGATTTCCAATATTTTTAAATCCGCGTCCTGTCTTTTTATCTCTTCGTGAAATGCTTT
>JAISNU010000054.1 GCA_031276075.1 Campylobacteraceae bacterium | reverse complement strand
GATTTTTATCCTTTAAGCAGCCGAAATATACTTATTCTCGCAAGCTTTGGCGCAATATTTATCGGCATTTTAATAGAACTTTTCGGACGATTTAAGCTCTCGCAAGCTGTAAATGACATAAAGATATTTTATAATAGAGCGAATTTCTACCTTATCGCCGTGCTTTTTGCTTCAATCTCTTCCTCTTTTACGCCGATTTGCGCAGATGAGTGTATTTAGTGCTTCTAACGAAATAAATACAGCCGCTTTTTCTATATTTTTATTTGTTTTGGGTGTTCTACTAAAAGACTCCGTATATCTTTCTATGGTATTAAAAAGCGCGCTGCCAAAAATCACATTTGCGTTTGGCGCGTCTCTATCATTCTGTTTTTAAGCAAACTCATGGGAGCGGCAGTTTTTATTTTGCCTCTCATGACGCAGCTGATAACATACTTCAAAATCGTAAAACCGCCGCTGTGCATGAAGGGCAAGATTTCTCATTTTATAGTTATTTTACGCCAAATCATACAAAAGCGCTTTTCGTTTTACTTGCCGCTTATGCCGTTTTGGCATTTTCGCTTTTTTTGAGTCCATTGGGAAATCTAATCTTTGCCTTTGGTTTTTTTGCGGTACCGCTTATCCTTGCGGCGTCGCTACCGCTGTTATTTCTTGAAAACTCGCCGATTAGTAAAAAATGCATTATTGATCATTCTTGTGGCGCTTTGTTCTTTTATAATGTCGTTCTCTTTTGTATTTTGTATAATTTTAAACTCCAGCAGCACGGTTTTGCGAAAATAAGCATCATACTTATGATGATAACCGTTGTGTTTTGTTTTTTCATATTAAAATGGATATAATACGCTATTTTTACAAGGCTTTATATGGTTTATCTCGCGCAAACCGACACAATGGCAGGATTTTTATCAAAAGATATGAGAGCTTTAAATGCGCTCAAAAAACGCCCCTTAAATAAACCTTGTATCTTATGCTCAGCTTCGTTTCATGAGATAACTCCGCGTATTTCAAATCGTTATAAAAAATTTGTAAGGCGCGCTAAAAAGACTACATTTATCCTTAAAAACGGTTTTTCATTCAGGATTATAAAAGATGGCGCGCATGCCGAGTTTTTAAGAAAAACGGGCGCGATGTATTCTACTTCGGCAAATGAGAGCGGTAAGTGTTTTGATATGGATTTTGCCAAATCCAAAGCCGATATTATCGTTGAAGACGAGAGAGGCTTTAAAGAGGGCGCACCTTCTATGATACTAAAACTTAGACAAAAACGGCTGAAAAAAATCAGGTAAAAATTTTAGGAAAAACCAATGAAGACGCTTTTATTTATCATTTTAGTTTTGAGTCTGCCTCTTTCATGCATAAGGGCGCAGGAGCAAAAATCTAAAACGGCGGATTATTTAAACTATCAAAATATCCCTGTTTTAGGCTGGCAAACAAAGCAAGATGCAGCACTTGCGCATAGTTTAAACACTATTGCTAAGCGGTGGATTGTCAATGCATGCGCGATAGATACAAAACATAAGTATTGTGAATTAAAACAGGACGAGAGATATAACGAAGCTTTGATTAAGTGTAAAGAGAAAAAATATGAAACTGAATATTACAGCTGCATGGAGGCAAATAATGTAGATGATTACCATTTGTCTTGGATTTTGGAAAGTATGTATAAAGATGATGAAAAAGCTACTTTAGATCCGTTTCCAAATGCAAAAACTTCAAAAATTTGCAGACAGATTTTGGATAAAAAACTATTTTTGAAAGATTTTAAGAATTACATCGTATATAAAGACGATAAAAACCATAAAATGAAAAACTTGATTTTTACAATCTCTGCAGGAACAGCACATGTTCCAAGTTTTTTTTATAAGCAACTGCCGATTGACACCAATGAGACTGAATTTTTAAATAAAATTGATTATTTCAATCTTGATAAATTTGAGCAACGAATAGAAGTATATTTTTGGATTTGGTCGGAAACGCCAAAAATATTTTTACTTGATAATAATATATATTTAGATCTTGTCTCAAAAAATGAAAATCATCATTATATTTTTTCATTTGATAAAGAGAACTATTTTTTTGACCAAGCTTGTAAAATAGAGCGAAAAATTACAGGCTATAAAAATAAAGAACAAATATGTAGACAGGTCATAAAAGGCGAATACAAAAAAGTTGTGGGCGCACCTTTGAGTTCTGTTGTTGATGGCGGGCAATTTGAACATTTTAATGCCGATATTAATTTGACAAAATATTTTTCAACATATCATCATGAGGAGGACAATAATACCTATTTTATTGATTATAGAAACGAAGGTAAAAAACATATTTTACTTAATCTTGATTATTCTTCAGGAGCTGGAGCAGGCTGTGATTATAACTTTTTAGTCGTCTATAATCCAAATAAAAGCGATAAGGTTTATTATATAGGAGAGGTCGGGAATTATGACGGAGAATATGAAATGTTTCCCAGCGTTTTTGCTGATTGCAATATGCGGACAAAAGAGGAGATAATCTCTATCGGCAAAAAGAACTATATTTTGCTCAGCGGAAGCGGGAAATTGGTCGGCTTGTATGAGATTACAGCATCAGACGATGGCGAAGATATTATAAATGACATTTGCACTTTTGAGCTGTTATATAGCTATGAGTAATGCGGTTAAAAATACTGTTATGGAGTTATTATAAAAAG
>JAISNU010000021.1 GCA_031276075.1 Campylobacteraceae bacterium | reverse complement strand
AGCGGCAAATTTAAAGATATAGCCGAACGCTCAGGACGCGCACAGGATAAAGAGGGCGGCGGAACGCTGGAAGCATTAAGAAAAGAGGGGTATATGTGATGAGAGAAAAAATGCACACTATCTTTTACTGTTTTCGCATAAATGCACACGCGGCTTTCAGTCATTGCAAACCGTTCAATTTTTATCATGAGTTGTTTTATTCTTTTCGTTATCGTAAGCCGTTTCGGATTTCCCATTACCGCAAACCGTTCAATTTTTATCATGAGTTGTTTCAAATTTTCCGTCATTGCGAGCCGCTTGCGGCGAAGCAATCCAGAATTTACAATAACAAAAAAAATATCTTGCAAATAATAAACCGCTTTTTTCATGTGCGGATTATTTTACTGTTCTTTTATTTTTTAGATTGCTTCGTCCACTGCGTGTTCCTCGCAATGACGGAAGGAGTATGGATTGCCGCGCTTTGCTCACAACGACTGAAGAGGCGGTTTTGGTTGTGGATTATTTCGTCCTGCCGCGCTTTACCCGCACTCTTTGCAATGAATACGAGCAATCCAGAGAAAAAGGTACAAGTAATGAGAAAAAAAATGTACACTGTTTTTTGTCATTTTAAATTCCGTCATTGCGAGCCGCTTGCGGCGAAGCAATCCAAAGAAAGGATACAAGCGATGAAAGAGAAAATATTGCGTGAAATTAGATTGTTGATTATAAAAACTGTGAAAGAAATGCGTACCGTCTTTTGTTATTCTCACATGAATATATACGCAGCTTTCAGTCATTGCAAATTGCTCAAATTTTATCATGAACCGCTTCAAATTCTCCGTCATTGCGAAACGCAACGAAAAAATCCAAACAGAAAGGAATATGCGCGATGAGCGGACAAAATATCGTATTTAATGAAAAAGAACGCATGAATATAGTCATAACAGGACATGTAGACCACGGCAAAAGCACGCTTGTGGGACGCCTTTTAGCCGATACTGCTTCGCTTCCAAAAGGAAAACTTGAAAGCGTCAAAAGCTCATGCGAAAAAAACGGCAGAGTTTTTGAATATTCTATGCTTTTAGACGCCCTTGAAGACGAGCAAAAGCAAGGTATCACAATAGACAGCGCGAGGATTTTTTTCAAAAGCAAATTAAGAGAGTATGTCATCATAGACGCGCCCGGACACATTGAATTTTTGCGAAATATGCTAAGCGGCGCATCGCGCGCAGTAGCTGCCGTACTTGTCATAGACGCTGTTGAAGGTGTGGCTGAAAACTCCAAAAGGCACGGACTGCTTTTATCTTTGCTCGGTATTTCGCAGGTTCTTGTGGCTGTCAATAAACTTGACACGCTAAATTACGACGAAGAGGCTTTCAGAAAGATAAAAAACGAATACGAAGAGTATCTAAACTCTTTACATGTAAAACCTGTAGCGTTTATCCCTGTAAGCGCGCGCGAGGGTGAAAATATCGTACAGCTCTCTTCCAAGATGCTGTGGTATCAGGGCAAAACGATATTGGAAGTGCTGGATAGCTTTCACAATCTCCCCTCAAACGAGGATTCGTTTTTTGCTATGCCTTTGCAGGATATTTATCGTTTCAGCAACGATAATGACGAACGCAGAATTTATGTCGGCACTATCGTAAGCGGCGGTATAAAAACGGGGGATTTTGTAAGATTTCTGCCCTCAAACAAAGAAGCCCACATAAAAAATATAGAAGTTTGGAGCGCGCCTTTAAAAACGGAAGCCAAAACCAACGAAGCGGTCGGCTTCACACTGAAAGAGGAGATTTATGTAAAAAGCGGCGAAGTGATGGTAAAAGCGGACGAAAACGCTTTGGTGCATGCAAGTTCAAAGATACGCGCGAACCTCATCTGGCTTGGGTCTCACCCTTTGGTATTTCACAAAAATTATCTATTCAAGCTTGGAGCGGCAAAAGTAAATGCGAAGCTTGAAAAGATAGAGAGAGTTTTAGGAGATGAACAAAGCGGCAAAGAGCGAAGCGACTTGAAAAAAAACGAGTGCGGCAGCGTTATACTGTCTTTGTCTCATACGGTGGCGCTTTCAAGCTTTTATGACAATGCGGTTTTGGGAAGATTTGTTTTGGCGGACAATTTTGACGCGGTAGGCGGAGGAATAGTTCTTGAAAACATACGAGTAGAAAACGAGGAAAAAGGCAATTTTGAAGAGGAGCTGTTTGCGCTTTTAAAGAAGCATTTTCCGCATAGATTTACAGACCAAAATCAGATTTTGTACCAAATCTAAGGAAAAATATGAAATCCCCAGCAAAAAATAAAATTTCTCAAAAGCTTTGGCAAAAGGCTATGAATTTAAAAATTAAAGGAAAAATCCATAAGGATTTATCAAAATAAAGGAGAAAAAGATGAAGATTAGTATCAACGGAGAGATAAAAGAGCTTTCACAGGAGAAGCTGTCCATAGCGGAGCTTTTAAAGATTGAAAAAGTTGAAATGCCCGATATGGTATCTGTACAGTTAAACGATGAGTTTTTGAGGCAAAACGAGTATGAGGGTACATTTTTGAAAGAGAACGATACTGTAAACTTTCTGTATTTTATGGGCGGTGGAGCGTGAGAGATTGGAGCGATGAAGAATTAGAGAGATATTCAAGGCATATTATTTTAGAAGATGTCGGTATTGAAGGGCAGGAAAAGATAATAAACAGCAAAGTTTTAATTATCGGCGCGGGCGGACTCGGCTCGCCGATAGCCTTTTATCTTGCCGCAGCCGGCGTGGGCGAGATAGGCATAGCAGACGGCGATGTGGTGGATATAAGCAACCTTCAACGCCAAATCATACACGCTTCAAGCGATGTCGGTATCCCAAAAGTAGAGTCTGCAAAACAGAAAATGACGGCTATAAATCCGCATGTGAAAGTAAATACTTATCACACCATGATAAGCGCGGATAATATTTTGGATATTATCAAGCCTTATGATTTTGTGATAGACGGCACGGATAATTTTGCAACCAAATTTTTGATAAACGATGCGTGTATTTTAGCGGACAAGCCCTATTCGCATGGAGGAATTTTGAGATTTTCGGGACAAACCATGACGATAAAGCCAAAGACAAGCGCGTGTTATGCATGCGTATTTAACGCTCCTCCGCCAGCAGGCGTTGTGCCTACATGCTCAAGCGCGGGGATACTTGGAGCAGTAGCGGGTATGCTTGGCACCATACAAGCCGCCGAAGCTTTGAAGTTTATTACGGGCGTGGGAACGCCTTTATACAATACGCTTCTTAGTTTTGAAGCAAAAAGTATGTCGTTTAGAAGCGTGAAACTTGGCAAAAATCCCAAATGCAGAGTCTGCGGAGGCAGCGGCATAACTCATTTAAGCGATTACGAGCAAGCCGTGTGCGAGGTGAAAAATGATAAAAATTCCTGAAAATATATACGAAGCCATGATAAAACATGCGCAAAGCAAAGCGCCGATAGAAGCTTGCGGATATTTGGCGGGAGTTGGTTCGAAAGTAAAAGCCGTATACGAGATGACCAATATAGACAACAGCGAGGAGCATTTCAGTTTTGACCCCAAAGAGCAGTTTGAGGCTTTCAAGGATGCAAATAAATCGGGGCTTAGACTTATAGCCTGCTACCATTCGCACCCCGCAACACCAGCGCGCCCTTCGCAGGAGGATATAAGGCTGGCGTATGATCCAAATATCAGTTATATCATCATCTCGTTAGCGCAGGATGCACCTGAACTTAAATCATTTAAGATAAAAAACGGGGAAGTAACAAAAGAGGAAGTGGAGGTTTTATAATGAGCGGATATACCATTCCAAAATCGGTCGATAGCGACTTTACGGCGTTTACAAAGCAGTACAACGACTTTTTAAACGGTTCTTTAGACGCGCTTGCGTTTAAAACAATCCGCGTGCCGTTTGGCATTTACGAACAAAGAGAGCCGAATACTTATATGGTTAGGGTCAAATTAGGCGGCGGAGT
>JAISNU010000160.1 GCA_031276075.1 Campylobacteraceae bacterium | reverse complement strand
CAAAGGAACAGGCGTAAATTCAGCGCGCTCGTTCGTATCGCCCAAACCAAGCTGCCACTCTTTATTCTCTCCCGCCGCGTAAATAACGCCGTTACTATCAATAGCGAGGGAGTGATAGCTGCCCGCCGCGACCGCGACAATTTTTTTGCCGCTTAACGAAGGAACTTCAATAAACCCCCAACAATCGTACATGTCGCTTTCGCTAACATGATCGACTTGTCCAGCCATAAACTTTTCAACAAGCTTCTCGCATCTGTTTTTGGCGCCTAAACCAGTCTGATAGCCGTCTCCAGCCGCGTAAAGTTTGCCGTTGTCCGCTATGGCAAACGAGTGATCGCGCCCCGCCGATATGGCGGCAATGTTTTTGCCGCTTAAAGAGGGGATTTTGAGAAAAGTTCCGCGCTTGACGTCCGATACGCTCGCACCGCCCAAACCAAGCTCGAATGTGTTGCGCCCCGCCGCGTAAACGGCGCCGTCGCTTGATAAAACAAGCGAGTTATAACCATGCGCCGCGACGGCAGGGCGTTTATAGCCGTTTTCAAAAGCGTCTTTGGAAGCCGCCATACAGTCCGCGGCGGCAAGCAAAGACAGAATGAAAGACAAAACTAAAAATTTACTTAAAAAAATGGTGTTTTAGACTTAAAGCAATAGAATCAGCCTTAAACTCAAACGCCGCCAACTGACGGTTTAGGACATCAGAAACATGTGCTGGCATGTAAATCCTTTTAATAAATATTAAATTAAAGAATTAATTTTGACACTTTGTATCTTACATTGTCATTAAAAAAGTGCTTTCATTTGTTATTGCTGATACTTTTTTGTTGTTTTATTTCTGGATTGCCACGCTGACTTCGTCAGCTCGCAATGACGGGAGGAAAGAATTGTTGCGCTTCACTCGCAATAATGAAGAGAGTTCGTTATTTTCGTCATTGCGAGGAGCGTAACAGCGAAGCAATCCATTTTTTTGTCTTTCCTTTTTCATTGCAACTATGAGCTTGCAAAATAGGAGTAACCACTCTCCGTCATTGCGAGGAATACGCAGTATGACGAAGCAATCCAAAAAATAAAATAACAGAACAATGAAAAATCCAACAATATAAATTATCAACCCCAAATTTAATTTATTTCATGTTTTTTTAATTGCAATATTTTAATATTTATAACGCTTCGCGTATCTGGATTGCTTCGCCGCAAGTTCTTCGCAATGACGGAATTGATCATTTATTGCTTGTTTGTACGGATTGCTGTCTGCTATGCAAGTTCATACTTCTTGTAATTACAGCAAACAGTATATGCCTATAAGTTGGATTGCTTCGCCGCAAGCGGCTCGCAATGACAGAATAGTTTAGTCCACTTTCCTTTGTCCCAAAAGCGGATAAACCGCTTTTGGAGATTTCAATCTCACTAATGTTTTTACTTTATAAGTTTGTCATTTAGTCGCAGAAATGATACTTTTTTGTCGTTGTGAGGAACGCAGAGACGAAGCAATCCAGAATAATAATATAAAAAACAATTATCTATTTTTTATAATAACACTTATTGTTATTAAATTATAGATTGCCGCGCTGACTTTGTCAGCTCGCAATGACGGAAAACATTATTTATATGAGAAACTGCCTATCCTCACCATGTCTATATTCTGTGAATTGCGAGCTTGCAAAATAGCAGTAACCATCCTTCGTCATTGCGAGAAATACACAGCATGACGAAACAATCTACCTCTTCCGCCATTCTTGTATGTTTATGAAATGAAAATTGGTTTTAACCTCAACGGCGTGCAATTAACTGTCCAAAAGCACTTTTTTATAATTCGTATATATCTCGCTTTCAGGCGGAAAATATTCGCCGATAACGAGCGCATATCTGTCAAACGGATTTTTCTCAAACACAAATTTCAATCTTTTTAAAAACGACAAATCGTAACTATTTAGCATGATAGAAAACGGCACGGGATAATCCGAAGCATATAAAAGTTTGTGGTGTATCTCTTTTTCGCGGCTTAAATGTCTTAGAATTTTAGCTCTTATAGGCGTTAGGATAGCCGAGATATCGGCATATAGGTTATCATATGTTTTAAGCATTTCAATAAGCGTAAAGTACTCTTGCGGATAATATTTTGGATTGCGCTTCAAAGCCCGCGCTATTTTTAAAGGCTCATAACTTAACGCCATGTGTGCGGCTATCACTTTGACGCCAAGTTTTAATGGCAATTCTACCATCTTTAAAGATTCGTAAGCTCTGTTTGAGGGCAGGCTGCTTTCGCTTCCTATATGAAAAATGGCGGGCAGATTTCTCTCTTTGAGTTTTTCATAATACGGGATAAATTTTTCGTCGTTTGTATCTATCTCCCAATAGTTTTGCATAAATTTTGCACCCTTAAAGCCTGCGTCGGCGTACTTGTCTATGAGTTTTAAGGCGTCATTTCTTAACGGATTGATGGAAAAAAACGGAATAATAATATCGGAATGTTTTTCATAAAGACTGAGTACATCTTCATTGCTCGCGCATACCGTATTGTCTTTGTGCAGTACTTTGCCATTTTCATCTATCTTCTCGTCAATACCAAAAACTGTTATTTTTTTGATTTTCTTTGAAGTTTTGACCGATTTAATAAGCGTATTTACATACTCTTCATAACTGTTTTTTATAAGCCGTCTCGGATTTGCGCCAAGCCGTCTTGCAAAAAACATAATTGCAATCTTGTCGTAAAAGCGTTTAAATCCGACCTGAGAACTCAAAAGATGTACATGCATATCAATCATAACTGTCCTTTTAATCAATAAATCTTTTAGTTATTTCCGTATAAGCGTCTATGCGCCTGTCTCTTAAAAACGGCCAAATGCGCCTTACTTCCTCGCTTCTTTTCATGTCCAAATCAACATATAATATACACTCGTCTTTTTCGTCCGCCATTGCCAAAATTTCGCCCTGCGCTCCTGCGGCAAACGAATTTCCCCAAAATCTAACAGGCTCGCTTACGCCTTTTTCATCGCTCTCCAATCCGACTCTGTTTACCGATATAACGCTCAAACCGTTAGCTATGGCATGAGCGCGCTGTATGGTTATCCACGCTTCAAGCTGGCGTTTTTTTTCATCATCTTTATCTTTGTCAAACCAACCGATAGCGGTAGGATATATCAGCAAATCAGCCCCTTTTAACGCCATGATTCTCGCCGCTTCGGGATACCACTGATCCCAGCATATCAAAAGTCCGATTTTGCCGACACTCGTATCTATCGGCTCAAATCCCAAATCGCCCGGCGTAAAGTAAAATTTTTCATAAAACGACGGGTCGTCGGGGATATGCATTTTTCTATATTTTCCCGCTATTTTCCCGTCTTTTTCAAAGATAACCGCAGTGTTATGATACAGCCCCGCCGTGCGCTTTTCAAATAAAGACGCAACTAAAACTACGCTGTTTTTTTTAGCTTTCTCAGACCAAAACGACACATCTTTTTCATAATCTTCCGCCAAATCAAAATTATCCGCATTTTCGTTGATGCAAAAGTATCTATCCTGATGAAGTTCGCCCAAAACCACAAGCTTCGCGCCCTCTGCCGCCGCTTTTTCTATGGCTTTGCATGTATATTTTACAGTCTCTTGCCTGTTGCCGTGAAATTTTTGTTGTATAAGCGCAGTTTTCATTTTTTGCCTTGTATAAAAATATTTGTAAAATGTAGCGTGTAAGAGCTTAAAAATTACCCAAAAGAGATAAAATTTTTATTATCTATTTTGCCCTAAAAAGATAAAATAGATTTTTTATATTTAAAATAAGGACATAAAATGATGCAGCTTTTAAAAATTCGCGGATTTTTGCCGTTTATACTAATCATGTTCATAAACGCTTCCGTTGATTTGGCGCACAAAATAACCATTCAAAATGTTTTGATAAAAAGCTTTGACGGCGATATTTTGGTAATTTTAACAGCGCTGGTTAATGCGATGATACTGTTTCCGTTCATCTTTTTATTTTCTCCCGCAGGCTTCATAAACGACAAATTTTCAAAAACGCTCGTCATTAGATACGCAACTCTTACCGCAATTGCGCTGACGGTATTGATACTGTTCGCGTATTATCAAGGTTGGTTTATATTTGCTTTTATAATGACATTTTTATTGGCTGTACAAAGCGCATTTTATTCGCCTGCAAAATACGGACTTATAAAACGCTTTGCGGGAGTTGAAAAACTTAGTCTTGCAAACGGCATTATTCAAGCATTGACTATTATAGCTATTCTTCTGAGCTCTTTTATATTTTCTGCCGTTTTTGAAAAATATTATATACAAGATATTACAGACCCGAATACTATTTTGGCGTCTATGGCGCCGATTGGATTTTTACTTGTGCTTTTAAGCTCTATCGAAGCGTTTTTTGCCTTTAAAATACCATTTTTCAGCGCGGAAATTACAGAAGAGAAATTTAAATTTAAAGAGTATTTGAAGCTGAAATATCTTCGCGATAATTTAAAAACGGTAAGAAACAATAAAGATATCTGGCTTAGCATTATAGGTCTTAGTATATTTTGGGGTATTTCGCAGATGGTCATAGCAGCGTTCCCCGCGCACTATAAGATTATAACGGGAGATAACAATGCCGTTATCATACAAGGTATTTTAGCCGTAAGCGCGATAGGCTTGATAAGCGGCTCTATCATCGCGGGCGTTTATTCAAAAAGGCATATAGAGCTTGGCATCATACCTATAGGCGCGCTTGGAATGTTTGCCGCGCTTTGCGGTATGACATTAGCCGATCACGCTATTTCTATGGGAGTATTCTCGTTAATATTCGGATTTTTCGGCGGGCTTTTTATAGTCCCTTTAAATTCCGTCATACAATACTTCTCAAGCGATACTCAAATGGGCAAAATCCTGGCGGGAAACAATTTCGTTCAAAACTGCTCCATGGTATTGTTTTTGATTTTAACGGTGGTATTTGTACTGTTTGATTTTTCCACCGTACAGCTTTTTTTCATAACTGCTTTAATAGCGTTTTTAGGAGCTTTATTTGCGATAAAGCAAGTGCCGCATCTGTTTGCGAGGATTTTACTTTTTCCGATTTTGAAGATTGGCTACAAGACAAGCATACAGGGCATTGAAAATATCCCTCCATCCGGCGGCGCGCTGCTTTTGGGCAACCATATAAGCTGGATAGATTGGCTGATTTTGCAGATAGCAAGTCCAAGAGCGTTAAAGTTTGTAATGTTCAAAACATACTATGACAAATGGTATTTGACATGGATATTTAAATTTTTTGATGTTATACCGATTGCGGGCGGAGTTAGCAAATCAGCTATTGAAAGTATCAGAGCAAGGCTTAAAAACGGCGAAGTCGTAGCGCTGTTTCCTGAGGGCATCATAACTTACAACGGACAGATAGGTAAATTTGAAAGAGGCTTTGAGCTTGCGATTGAGGGCATTGATGTGCCGATTATCCCTTTTTATTTAAGGGGGCTTTGGGGTTCTACATTTTCCCGCGCGGACGATTATTATAAACAGCTTCGTCAGACAAGCGGCAAAAGAGAGATAGTAATATCTTTTGGAGAGGCTCTAAAACCAAATGCAAAAACAAACGAAGTCAAGCAAGCGGTTATTAAACTGTCGCTTGCGGCTTGGGATTTTTATCTCTCAAACCAAAAACCGCTGCATTACCACTGGTTAAAACGCGCTAATTCGCATCTATTTTCAATGTCTATCGTAGATCAGGCTACAGGCGCGAAATTAAATAACTTAAAGCTTTTAAGCTCTGTCATTTTATTTATAAAAAAATTAAAAGGCGTATTAAAAGACGAAGAAAATGTCGGCATTTTACTGCCTTCCTCCGCTGTGAGCGCGATAGTCAATCTCGCTCTTTTTGCGCTTGGTAAAAAAGCTATCAATTTAAACTATACGCTAAGCGCGGAGAGTTTAAAAAGCGCAGTAGAGCAAAGCGGCTTAAAAAGCATTATAACTTCCAAAACTTTTGAAAAAAAGCTTGAAAACAGAGGTTTTAATTTTTACGAGATTTTGGACGGCAAAGCGATTTATGCCGAAAATCTTAAAGAGTCCATTACAAAAGCGGAAGTTGTAAAAACATTTTTCAAAGTTTTGCTCTCTCCTACATGGCTTTTGGAATTTTTATATTTTGAATCTGTCGGACTTGACGATACCGCTGTGATACTTTTTAGCAGCGGCAGTGAAAATGCGCCCAAAGGAGTCGAGCTTACGCATAAAAATCTGCTTGCCAATATCAAACAGGTGTCGGATTTGTTAAATTTTAGAAAAGATGATGTTGTACTGAACTCACTTCCTGCTTTTCACTCTTTCGGACTTACTATAACAACGCTTATGCCGCTTTGCGAAGGTATATTGATGATATGTATACCCGACCCTACCGATGTTGCGGCTATAGGTAAAATGTGCGTGCGGTACCGCGTGAGTATTTTGCTTGGAACTTCAACATTTTTCAGGCTCTATATAAAAAATAGAAAACTTCACCCGCTAATGCTTCAAAGCGTAAGAATTGCCGTAGCGGGAGCTGAAAAGCTAAAAGAGGATGTTAAAAACGGCTTTAAGGTAAAATTCGGCATACACATATACGAAGGTTACGGCACAACTGAAACTGCTCCGGTTGTATGCGTAAATATGCCCGATACATTAGAATATGTAACATATAAGCCTTTGACTTTTCAAAAAGAGGGAACTGTCGGTATGCCGCTTCCGGGAACTATCGTAAAGATAGTAGATCCCGAAACTTTGGAGGAGCTGCCCACAGGCGAGGACGGGCTTATACTGATAGGCGGTTCGCAGGTAATGAAAGGTTACTACAAAAACGAAGAGAAAACCGGCGAAGCCATCGTAAAAATCGGCGAGTGGATATACTACAAAAGCGGCGATAAAGGGCATATAGACGAAGACGGTTTTGTTACGATAGTGGACAGATACAGCCGTTTTGCGAAAATAGGCGGGGAGATGATAAGCTTGACAAGCGTCGAAAGTTTGATAACTGCTCTGTTTAAAAGCGAAGTTGATTTGATAGCGCTAAATCTCCCCGACAGCAAAAAAGGTGAAAAAATCGTACTTTTGTTTACGGGCGGGCTTTCATGCGAAGAGTTTTTGCAGACTGTGAAAAATGCCGCCATCGCGCCGCTTTTTATGCCGAGCGAATTTTATAAGGTTGAAGTTTTGCCCAAACTTGCGAGCGGAAAAGCTGATTTTAAGGCTTCAAAAGAGTTGGCTTTGGAGTTATCAGGCAATGAGCAGATAAGCGATATCGGCTAATTGAAAATCAAGGAGATTGAAATATTGGAGCGGACAAAACATATAGCCGATTATATCAAGGCGGTAAATCGGCTTTACATGCAAGGAATTACTACCGAACATTCGTTTCGCGGCGATTTGGCTGCGCTGTTTGCCAAAATGACGGAGCTTGCGGTCATTAACGAAGCGCGCCATATAGAGTGCGGCGCGCCCGATTTGACGCTTTTGCGCGAAAATATTCCCGTCGGTTTCGTTGAAGCAAAAGACATCGGCAAAAATCTAAACTCAAAAGAGTATAAAAACCAGTTTGACAGATACAAAAAAGCGCTTGACAATTTGATTATTACCGATTATCTGACATTTCAGCTTTTTGAAGGCGAGAGTTTTATCGCGGAAGTTTCTATCGGCAAAATCCTGCCGAACAAAATTGAACCTTTAACCGAAAATTTCAATGCTTTTATAGAAATAATTCAATCATTTTCGCGCTACAACGGGAAAATACTGAAAGACTCCAAAGTCTTAGCCGAATTTATGGCTGCCAAAACGCGGCTCTTAGCCGAAGCGATTGAAAAAACGATTAACGCGGGCGATGAAAACAACGCCTTAAATCAACAGCTGCAAGGTTTTAAGGAGGTATTGCTATCGTCCATGACAAGCCCGCAGTCGCAATGACAAGATGATTATTATTTTTGTAACCAAACAAATAATAAATTTGCAAAGTAAGTGTATATCAGAAAATATGGTAACTAATTGTTCAAGTTGATTAGTATGGAGACGAAAGACCAATTAAACCAATATCAAAAATATAGCAATTCATCGTTAAAGCGTTTATCCAAATAATAAAATGTCAAGATTGTAGATTTATAGACACGATAAATATAGCTTTATAATTATCTCCAAAGTTATTTTTGTATTCTATCTCTATTGAAAGTCGCTCATAAACTCTTTTTGTTAATTTTATTATTTTTTCCATACAATATGTCCATTTACACCATTTTTTTCAAAAACTTCTAAAATTTCATCGCAAAAGTGTTGAGTATCTATATCGCCGATGGATTTTGCATACTCATAAAGGCGGATAAACATTTTTTTACCGGTTTCTGTCTGTTGATAATTTTTCTTTTTAAAATTATGCTGCGCGCAAAGTGTTTGTCCATTGTCAATAGTCGCTTTACCGCCCAAGTCTTTTGCTTTAATGTGGTCAACATGCAGCTCCACTCCGTCCTTTAATCCTTTGCCGCAAATAACGCACTTGTAGCCGTCTCTTTCTAAAATCGCTTTCTTTTGAGCAGGCGTAAAATCTTCCAACTCTCTATTGATTACAAGATTTGGGTCATAACGATAAACACCTTTGGCAACTTTTATCAAAAACCCCTTTTGCGACAGCAAGCGAATGCCTCTATCAGGATCACGAAAAACCTCTCCCGTTCGCTTTTTATACTCAGCCGTTACCCAATCCACAACTTCAGGATGATGAATATCTCTTGATGGATTGCTTATAAAAAACTCTTTGATAAGTTCAAGTTGTGATACTTTGTTTATCTGTTTCAAAATTCAATACTCCTATCTCTTTTAAAAATCTATTTTTAGCCAATTTACAATATTCTGCATCAAGCTCAATGCCGACAGATTTTCTATTTAAATTTTGAGCTGCCATCAGCGTTGTTCCGCTTCCAGCAAAAGGATCAAATACTATATCGCCGACATAACTAAACATTTTAATACAGCGGCTTGGAAGTTCTTTTGGGAAAGGGGCGGGATGTCCTATCCTCTTTTTACTTTCGCCGTTAAAAACCCATACCCCTTGCGTCCAATCCTTAAACTCATCACCTGTAATATCTGAAATCTTAGAGCCGTTTGTTTTTTTCCATTCATCTTTATAAAGCACTACTATTAATTCAACAGGCGTAATAATAACAGGTGCAGATGCCGACTTCCAAGATCCCCAAGCGGTGCGTCTTGAAATATTGCCCTCGTTCCAAATTATGGTAGTTTTATATTGCCATCCAACTTTTTGAGCAATTTTTGTTAAATCAGCGCCAACCGCTCTATGCCCGCCTTTATTTTTATCTAATGGTATATTTAAGCAAAATCTTGCTTGCGGTCTGCTCCAAACATAGCAGTTCCTCATCCACTGTTCTGAAAATTCGAGATATTGTTCATAACTTAATTCATCGTTGTTGGAGTTATAATCAATACCGACATTGTATGGGGGAGAAGTTATGATAATATCTGCAAACTCTCCGTTAAAAAGATTGCAATCCAATGTATCGGCGTTAAAAAGCAGCGTATTTTTAAAGCTAAAATACTCTTTTCCTATAGAAAATAATTTTACTGTTTCAATCAAATCTGCCTCTTTTAAATTATTTTGGATCAAGTTTATCAAATCAGCCCTTTAAACACTCTTGTATCTCTAAAAGAGTTGCTATAATAAAAGCCTCTTTATCTAAATTCAAATTAGTTTTTAAAGCATATTCTGCGCTTGTAAGAAGCTGCATAAGTTTTGTAAAATGTATTGCTTTAAGGTGGATAGCAGCAGCTTTTTGTACAAGAATATTGGGTTGGTGGTGTGTCGGCAACAAAAAACAGATGGATTTTATCATTGCTTAGTGCATAAAAATATCGTTGAGTCAAGTTTTGTTTCTAATAAAACTTCTGAAATCGGATATTCTTTCCCTCTCTACCTTTACCCCGATAATCTTTATGCAGATGAAAAACGAAAGCCAAATCTAAAAAAAGTGATCGTCGATGAAATAGCCGAGCGTTTAGAACTGCGGTTTAGCGAAGAAAAAGAGGACGATAGCGAGAGTTTCGCGCCGATTGATATATTGGATTATATTTACGCCGTATTGCACTCGCCCTTATATAGAGAAAAATACAAAGAGTTTTTAAAGATAGATTTTCCAAGAGTGCCATATCCTGAAAATACCGCGCAGTTTTGGACATTGGCGGCATTTGGCGAAAAACTGCGAAAATTGCATTTGATGGAAAATATTGCGCCTGTACAAAATTTGGCAAATTTTCCAAAAGCAGGAAGCAATACGATAGAAAAACCGATATATAAAAATGATAAAGTCTGGATAAACGGCGCGCAATATTTTGACAATATCCTGCAAAGCGTTTGGGAATTTTACATCGGCGGTTATCAGCCCGCGCAAAAATGGCTCAAAGATCGCAAAAACCGCACATTAAC
This sequence comes from Campylobacteraceae bacterium, assembly GCA_031276075.1. Classification (GTDB taxonomy): domain Bacteria; phylum Campylobacterota; class Campylobacteria; order Campylobacterales; family Campylobacteraceae; genus JAIRKW01. The sequence continues at coordinate 8,747 of JAISNU010000160.1, read as the reverse complement.
ATATGAAGAGATTGAACATTATCAAAAGATTGTTTTTGTATTGAATGAAACGGATAAGATAATAAAAAATATAGCTTCTCTGCAATGATGAAGTGGTTTTTTTGAATTGCTTGCCAGTCGCTACGCTCCTTCATTGTAATGATAAAAGGGAGTTTTTTCTTTTTTACAACCTCCCATTTTTCGCAGAAATAATAAAACAGTGTGGATTGCTTCCTGCTTCGCAAGCTCGCAGTCGCAATGACAGAAGAAAGTTTCTCTCTCTCATTATCTCTTTTTTTCACAGAGACGACAAAACAGTGCGGATTGCTTCGTCAGTCGTTACACTCCCTCCTCGCAATGACGGAAAAGAGCTGCAATGGAAAAATGTATGGATTATTCGTCTCTAAGTCTCCCTGCGATAAAGGAAGAAGTCGTCATTTATTCCATGAAATAAAAAACATATTCTGTCATTGCGGGCGAAGCGCGGCGATTTATGTTTAAGAAAAATGAAAGCCGTTACTCCGTCATTGCGAGCCGCTTGTGGCGAAGCAATCCATAATTTATGAACAAAAGCAGCTATTCGTTTTTCTAAATGATAACCATTTCATTATTGTAAAGTGTGGATTGCCGCGCCAATTTCATTGGCTCGCAATGATAAAAAGAAGTTTTCTCTCTTATGACCTTCCATTTTTCACAGAGATATAGTGTGGATTGCTTCGTCAGTCGTTACACTCCTTCCTCGCAATGACGGAAGGCAATAATTTTGCAATTTATAATTTCCTTTATGGATATACTTCTTTTGTCATTGCGAGCTGACGAAGTCAGCGCAGCAATCCATCTCTTTCATCTGTCAATCTTTCCGTCATTGCGAGCCGCTTGCGGCGAAGCAATCCGCAATCATGAATAAAAACAATTATTTAGTTCCTTGCAATAAACTTTTTTTGTTATTGCAAAAAAGATACAATAGATGAAGTAATCCATTCCTCCCTCCGTCATTGCGAGGAGCGCAGAGACGAAGCAATCCAGAAAATAACATAAAAACAATCCATAATTCACGAACAAAAGCAGCTATTCATTTTTCCAAGTGATAACCATTTCATTATTGTAAAGTGTGGATTGCCGCGCTTCGCTCGCAATGACGGAAGAAAGTTTCTCTCTCTCATTACCCCTTATTTTTCACAGGAATGATGAAATAGTGTGGATTGCTTCGCCGCAAGCGGCTCGCAATGACGAAAAGACCGGCTTTCTGGATTGCGTCGTCGTGCTTCGCTTCGCTCGCACTCCTCGCAATGACAGAAGGGGATGCTTACGGAGTAACTGCGTATTTCTCACAATAACGAAATGTTGTTTTTATGGATTATTTTGATTTTATGCAGTGTTTCCAATGATAAAAAAGAGTATATATTTATGCGGTTAATGATGCATGAGGATAAGAATGAATATAAAAAAGCAAATATCCGCTTTTTACAATTGCATGTTGTCTAACTGTGCGCAGAAACAAGTCTTTACTTTTTGCTTCACAGAGATTTTGCGATATACATGTCATCTAACTATGAAATTACTGCATGCGGAAAGAGCGATTTGATAGTAGCTGCAAAAATAATCTGCATTGCATTTGCAAGAAAATATATGTAAAAAATATTGGATTTTACAGCAAAAAAATAAAAATAAAACAAATTTTAATGTTTAAATGGATATTATAACAGATTGGTTTTTTACCAAGACATTTTTTTAAGGAAGATATAACGTGAATATTTACGTTGGCAATTTGTCATATAAGATGACAGAGGAAGAGCTTGAGGCAGTTTTCGGACAATATGGTACAGTACTAAATGCGAAGATAGTAGTGGATAGAGAGACAAACCGCTCAAAAGGGTTTGCATTTGTAGAGATGGAAGATGATGCTGCAGCAAATCAAGCTATTTCCGAACTCAACAATAAAGAATTTGGCGGAAGAAATCTCCGCGTGAACGAAGCAAGACCACGCGAAGAAAAACCAAGAAGAGCGCCTCGTTATTAATATATAATATGAGACAAAGATTAAGCCCCTTGCACTTTTTTGTGTGAGGGGCTTTTTTTATTATGATAACACGAATAGCGCCAACCCCCAGCGGATATATCCATGCAGGCAATGTCCTCAATTTTACACTCACATACATATTAGCAAAACATATTGGCACAAAAATAGAACTTAGAATTGACGATATAGACCAAAACCGCTCAAAAATGGAGTACATAGACGATATTTTTAAAACGCTGCAAAAACTTGAACTTACATGGGATGCGGGCGCAAAAAATAGAGATGATTTTTTAAAAAATTACTCTTTTTCCAAAAAACAGGAGATATTTTTTGCAAAATTAAACGCTCTTATAAAATTAAATCCAGACGATTTTTATATCTGCAAATGTCCGCGCAATAAGCCTTGCAACGGCGGTTGCGCTGCGCTGAAATTAGAATTGGAAAAAAATAAAACGGCTCTTAAAATGCGTATAAAAAACGGTGCGATGGTGAAGCTTGGCGAAAAAATTGTGGATTTGGGCAAAATCATGGGCGATGTTACGCTGTGGCAGAAAGAAGGTTTTGCCTCTTATCATTTGGCTTCGCTTTTCAGCGATGAAGAGCGCGGGATAAATTTTATCGTGCGAGGAGTTGATTTGTTTGATTCAAGCGCGCTGCAGCTTTATATGGCAAAGATTTTTGGTTTTGAAAATTTTCTAAAAACGACATTTGTGCATCATCCTTTGATTTTAGATGAAAAAGGCGGTAAACTTTCAAAAACAAAAGGCTCTTTAAGCACATTCTCAAACGGCGAAATTTTGCAAAAAATCGCTGAAATTTTGGGTATAAAAGAGTTTCAAGCGATAAAAAGCAAAGCGGATATTTTATCTTTTAAAGATAAATTGGACGCATATTTAGATAAATACGGAGTGAAATTTGAACAGTGCGTTGATAGTTGAAGGCGGAGGTTTAAGAGGGCTTTACGGTGCGGGAGTTATAGACTTTTTGGCAGAAAAAAATGTCTCTTTTGAAACGCTTATCGGCGTTTCCATGGGAGCTTGCAATTTGGCAAATTTTATTTCAAATCAGCCTAAAAGAAACTTCTCTTTGCCGTATCGCTTTATAGACGACAGCCGTTATTTATCATATAAAAGATGGCTTAGAGGCGGCGATTTGTTTGGTATGAAATTTATCTTTGAAACTATCCCGACAGAGCTTGATATATTTGATTATGATACTTTTTGCAAGAGGAAAAGCCGTTTTTTTATAGTCGCGACGGATTGCAAAAGCGGCGAAGCGGTTTACTTTGACAGATTTGGCGCAAAAGAAGATTTTACGCAGATTCTTAAAGCTTCATGTTCGCTGCCGTTTGCCGCTAAAAGCGTAAATTATGGTGGAAAAATGCTTCTTGACGGCGGCATAAGCGACCCGATACCATTGCATTTTGCTCAAAAACAGGGCGATGGGAAAATGGTATTTATTTTAACTCAGCCAAAAGAGTATAAAAAAAGCGCGATGAGATTTGCATCTTTATTAAAATTTTTTTATCCCGCCGCTCTTGTAAAAACTTTGAAAAATCGTCATGAACGATATAACAAAACAGTACTTGAAATAAACGCGCTTGAAGAAAAAGGGGAGATTTTCGTTATTCGCCCTTCATCGCCGCTAAAAGCGAAAAGGATTGAACGGGATAGAAAAAAACTTAAAGCAACATATGAGCAAGGTTACTTGGATATTCAAAATAGATACGAAGAGCTGGTGCGCTTTTTAAAGGCGTAAATTACTTCAACTGCGAACCGTAAAGCATTTTATAAAATCCCTCTTTTTTGTCTATAAGCTCTTCATGAGTGCCTTTTTCAACGATTTTGCCTTGTTTGATTACGACTATCGTATCGGCGTTGCGTACGGTAGAGAGGCGGTGGGCTATCACTATAACCGTTCTGTTTTTCATCAAATTATCAATAGCTTGCTGAACAACGGCTTCGGATTTATTATCAAGCGCTGAGGTCGCTTCATCAAGTATGACTATCGGCGCGTTTTTCAAAAATGCCCTTGCTATTGCGATACGCTGTTTTTGACCTCCTGAGAGCAGCACGCCGCGTTCTCCTATTTGAGCGTCAAGTCCCTCTTTTAATTCTGTTATGAACTCTTCGAGGCATGCGCTTTTGATGACTGTATTCAACTCTTCTTCGGTTACATCGGCTTTGTCCAAAACGATATTTTCTTTTATCGTTCCTGAAAAGAGAAAATTATCTTGAAAAACGACCGCTATATGTTCCCGCAAGGAGTGCAAATCAATATCTCTTATATCAATGCCGTTTATTTTGACGGCTCCGCTTGTTATATCATAAAAGCGCGGCAGCAGATTTGCGATAGTGGTTTTGCCGCCGCCGCTGTTGCCGACAAGCGCGATGGTTTGTCCCGCATCTATTTTGAGGTTGATATTTTTTAGAGCCAATTTATCCGAAGTATATCCGAATGAAACATTTTGATATTCTATGGTTTTAATCTCGCCGTCAAGCTTAACAGCGTCTGCTTTATTGGCAATTTTCGGTTCGGCGTCCATAAGTTCAAACACCCTCTCCACAGCCATAAGCGAATTTATAACGCTGTTGAAATTATTTCCGATAGCCTTTATCGGCGTGTAAAGCATTAAAAGTGCAGCGATAAAAGAGACGAAGCTTCCTGCGCTTATTTCGCCCGATGTGATAAGATAACTGCCGTACCATATAACAAGCGCAATCCCGATAGAAACCATAAAATGCATTATGGGCGACATAATGCCCGTTCTTTGCACCATTTTTATGCCCAGAGTAAAGACTGACTGAAGAGTCTCTTTAAATTTGTTTTGCAGATGCTCTTTTAAATTGTAAGATGTGATAACTCTGTTGCCGCTGTACGCCTCATTGAAATGCGTTACCACCTGCGAGCCTGAAAATACGGTCTTTTTCATGATATCTTTTATGCGGCGTCTTATAGTTGTCAGCGGATAAAGCGCGCATATCATGATGCTTAAAGCTATAAGCGCCAACTGCCATGAATTATAAAAAAGTACGCCTATGAGAGCAGCCGATGAAACTACCCTTGTTACAAACAATTTGATGTTTGATATAAGTCCGTTGCATGCCGTGTCCACATCCGCGTTAAAACGAAACTGCACCTCTCCGGAACTTGCTTTATCAAAAAATGAGGCTTCGTAATTCATAAGTCTGTCGAACAGTTTGATTTTCAAGTCATTGGCTATCTTTCTGCCTACCCATGTGTTAAGATATGTAGCGGCGTAATTAAGGGAACTTTGTAAAAGACTGAACACTATAATGAGCAGCGGTATATATGCGGTTGCGCCGACAGATTTTTCAACAAGCACAACATCCATATAAGGTTTTAAAAGCAGAGCTATCAAAGCGTCCATCGAGCCGACAGGAATAGTGATAACGACAGCCAATACAGCCCGCGCCCAATACGGTTTTATAAACGGCATAATTTTTTTATAGTTTTGCACCATGTATGCGGAGTTAAATCTCTTTTTTATACTCATCGTTTTCCGATTTTTAATTTTTGCCATTTTAGCAAAAAAGTAATTATACGCGCCTTTTTTTAATATCTATTTTTATCGGCGTTTTGTGCGCAATTGCGTCCGATTTTCTGTCATTGCAAGCCGCTTGCGACGAAGCAATCCAGAAAAATAATCTAAATATATAAATAAAAACATTGTCTCATTTGTTTTAATGACACTCTTTTAATTATTGTAAGTATGGATTGCCGCGCTTCGCTCGCAATGACGGAGAGGTTGTATCATTGCGGGGAGTGCGAAGTACGACGAAGCAATCCAAATATACAAATCAAAATATTACAATTGAAAAAACATGAATAAATTAAAATTGAAGTTGATAATTTATATTTTTTGATATTTGGATTTTTCTGTACTGTTTTGTTGATTTATTTTATTTTTCTGGATTGCGACGACACTTCGTATCTCGCAATGACGGAAAAAGTCGGTCATTTTCGTCATTGCAAGGACTGCAAGCGAAGCGCGGCACAACGAAGCAATCCAGAAAAAATATATAATAATTCAAATAAATAAAAAAAGTAGTTTAGCTTATTTTGATGATACTTTTTTGTTTTTTATAACTCTTTTTTTACGACCAAATATACCATGCCTTTGATGTTTTTGTAAAGAAACCATACGCCGATTGTAACAGTTATGAGTGTTGAAGCGCAGTAAGCAATTAAATTTACGATTAACTCCGCTGCATTATTAACTAAAAATACGCTTATAAATACCAAAGCGATATAGGAAGGGAAAAAAATCAGCGCTATTTTGTATTGATACTTAAAGTGTTTTTTAAAATATTCATTATCGCAGGCGTTTTTGAGTATGGAAACAGTAATACACAGCGCGATAAACAGGAGAAATACTGCTTTAAGGAACATATCATGGTAACTCCAAGGCTCTTTTGCGCATAAGATGACTGCCATAATTAAATTTATCAGATAGATAAAAAAAGCTGTGAATTTCATGCAAATCTCCTTTCAAAGTGAATAAACAAAGCCTCAAAACTCTGCCGCCGCCAATAGTTTTTCTAAAAGTGCGGCAAATCATATTTTATAAATCCTTATTTATGGATAGATACACTATGCCTTTGATATTTCTGTACAAAAACCAGATGTAAACTGCAAAAATTGTAATAATCAAACCGCGACTTAAATGCGGTATTAAAGTATATGAAACAAGCAACATATTTTCTTTTACGATCATTAAAACAATATAAGCGATGATAAAAAATAGCGCCGTTCTGAACTGATACCCGAAATGTTTCTTTACATATTCATCATCGCAGACTTTTTTGATTACAAAAGAGGCGATACATGCAATGATAAATACAAAAAGTATCGTTCTGGATAAAATGCCGTATCTGCTAAAATGCGGGACCGCAACTATGATAATACTTCCTGCGCATAACGCAACCGATATGATTAAATTCAGCCAATAGAGAGCAAAAGCCGCAGTTCTCATGTGTTATCCTTATACCGATAAGAATAGTATGGCGTTACTTAATTTTATCTTCCAAACTTTTTATATAAGCTTTTATGTCAAAATCCTTAACTCTTGCAACGCCATCATCAACCGCTGCTTTTGCCACCGCCGACGCAACGCTGACAAGCGCTCTTTTATCAAACGGTTTTGGTATAATATAATCTTTGCCGAATGAAAACTCTTTACCGCCGTATGCGCTTTTAATATAATCAGGCACTCTCTCTTTTGCAAGTTTTGCCAAAGCTAACGCTGCCGCCATTTTCATATTTTCCGTTATTTTCTTGGCGCGCACATCCAAAGCGCCTCTAAATATAAAAGGAAATCCGAGAACATTATTTACTTGATTTGGATAATCGCTTCTGCCCGTACCCATGATAATATCGTCTCTGACTGCCGTCGCAACTTCTGGCAGTATTTCGGGTGTTGGGTTTGCGAGCGCGAAAACAATGGGGTTTTTATTCATTGATTTGATCATATCCGGCGTAAGCAATCCTGCGCGCGAAAGTCCCAAAAACATATCTGCGCCCTTCATAGCGTCTGCAAGACTTCTATCTTTTGTATCTACGGCAAAATAGCCTTTATGCGCATCAAACTCTTCCCTGCCTTTATATATAACGCCTTTTGAGTCTACCATAATGATATTTTTCGCGCCTAAAGTTTTGTACATTTTAGCGCATGCTGTACCTGCTGCGCCCGCTCCTAAAACGACTATTTTTATATCGGCGATATTTTTACCGCTAATTTCAAGCGCATTTATAAGTCCCGCGCTTGTTATTATCGCCGTTCCATGCTGGTCGTCGTGCATAACGGGGATATCTACCGCATTTTGCAGTTTGGTTTCTATATCGAAACATTCGGGCGCTTTTATATCTTCAAGATTGATACCGCCGAATGTTGGAGAGATAGCGCGCGCAATTTCTACAAACGCATCTATATTAGTTTCGTCTATTTCAATGTCATACGAATCTATATCGGCAAATTTTTTAAATAAAACCGATTTGCCCTCCATGACAGGTTTTCCTGCGACCGGACTTATACTGCCAAGCCCTAAAATAGATGTGGAGTTTGTAATAACAGCTACCAAATTTGATTTATTGGTGTATTTATACGCAAGCTCATTGTCTTTTTCTATCTCAATACAAGGAATAGCAACGCCGGGGCTATAAGCCATACTCAAATCTTTAGCGCTCTCGCATGCTGTTTTAATGTTTATTCCAATTTTTCCGCCGATATGATAATCTAACGCCTCTTGTTCTGTGATTTTACTCATTATATACCTTGATCTATAAAATTTATAAATTTTTCAAGCCGCAATAAAACGGTTTTTTGACCTGCAAAACTCATTACTTCAAATATGGAAGGACTTACCGATGAGCCTGTAAGAGCTATTCGTATTAATTGGGCTATATCTTTTAATTTCAGTGCGTTTTTTTCTAAAAATTCATTTGTAAGATTTTCAAAACTGTCTTTTTCGCCGCGCTCTTTCAAAAACGCAAGATAATCTTTCAAATATATTGCCGATGAGGGCGTTACAAATTTTTCCACAGCTTTTTCATCATAAAAGGATGGTTCGTTTATAACAGCCTTTGCCATTTCTATAAATTGAATCATGGTTTTCGCCCGCTCCCTTAACATATCCGCCAAAAGTTCGGCATTTTTATTTTCCCTCATGTCAAGTCCGAAATTTAAAGCTTCATGCCAAAGCCTTGCAGCGGAAGCATTTTTTATGTA
>JAISNU010000102.1 GCA_031276075.1 Campylobacteraceae bacterium | reverse complement strand
AATGCATATTGTCCGATGGGGAGATTTGGCAATGAGGGCGAGCTTGACGGCGCGCTTATCTATTTTGCTTCCGATGCCTCAAATTTTACAACAGGACAGCTTTTAAATGTTGACGGCGGCTGGACGGCTATGTAATTGATTATAACTCGGAGCAGAAGTATATCGGCTTCTCTCCGTTTTTTAGAAATTATATGGTTTATTAAAATTTCAATATTTAGCGATAAAAAAGATAAGATGGTTTTTTGCCGCATCGCTATTTTACGCTATATCTTGTCTTTAAAGCACCATTTGCCAACACATCGAAAACCACTTGTCCCATTCTGCCATTGCGAAGCAGGACATAATAATTCGGGTTTGTCGGGCGACAATTAATTCTGTCTGGTTTGATAAATTCGCAATCCCCTCTTTTATTATTTTGGAGAGTGCGAAGCATAATGCGGTAATATCTCTTATTTTTGTCATTGCAAGGCGTATGAACTCGCTATCTCTGCGCCATTGCGAGAAGTGCGAAGCAATTGCGCTCCTCTCCGTTATTGCGAGCGAAGCGCGGCAATCTATATTTTCAATAACAAAAAGTGTATCATTTGAAAAAGTAGATAATTATTTTTTATCTATGGCTGTAGATTGCTTCGTCGTGCTATGCCGCAATGACAGAGAGAGAAATAACGCAGCGAGAAGGGATTGGTGCAAGTTCGCAATGACGAGAAAAGATACATTTGCTTCGTTATTCTGCTTCTTGTAATAACAAAATGGCGTTTTTCTGGATTGCTTCGTCGTTCCTCCTTGCAATGACGGAAAGAGTGTAATTGTATTCCAACTATTCCTGTTCTTTTTATTTTTGCGACCAAATTTTGTCATTGCGAGCGAAGCGCGGCAATCTATATTTTCAACAATAGATGACTTTTAGGAGCTGTTGTTTGTTTGGCTCAATCATCATCAAATTTCCCAAAAGTTTTATGTTGTTATTGATAATTTTTACTTCCACTTAAAAATCCTTTTGAAGTTGTATAACAGTCCCAATTTAAACAGCGTTTTAACGCCATGTAAAGCCTCGCAAGGTCAAGTTTGAAAAATATAAAAGAAACGGCGCAAGCGTTTTAATATTAATGCAACCGAGCATATTTCAAATAGAAGGAAAAGGAAATATGCTCATGGCGGCAGAAGCAAAATCCGATTTTTCCGTCTCTCAAGAAGCTTTATCTGAAACTGAAAATATTAAAGGCGGCTTCATTATAAGCTTTGAAGGTATAAAAGAGGCGGTTAATGCTTTGCCGTCGCGGCAAGATAAACAGGGAAAAGCAGTTTTAAAAATTAAAACGAGAGTTTAGAAAAATCGCAAAAAATCAAAATATTCGGCGAAATAATAAACTTTTAAATTGCGCATCATTTCCCATGTGCCGTTTTTGCATCGCTAAAAACAAAAAGTGTTTTTTCTAACTCTTTTTGTTTTTTTGGGAGCGTATTATTAAGATTTGCCAAATTTGGCGGACTTTGCCTTATGAAGGCTAAAACTGTCCGCATGAAAAGCTTTTTTCAACTCTTTTTTGATAAAATAGTAAGTTTTTACATGTTTTTAAAAAGGATTTTCATGCCGATACTTGATATTTTGGCCGGACTTGTTACGAATATACACTTTATCTTTTATGTTATCAGCTTTTTTGTCGGCGGTATTCCGTTTGGCTTGATTTTGGCGAAAAAATTTGCAGGCGCAAATGTGAAAAATGCCGGCAGTCAAAGCATAGGAGCTACAAATGTGCTTAGAGTCGTAAAAGAAAAAGACCCCTCTTTGGCAAAAAAACTTGCCGTTATTACCGTCGCATTAGACGCTTTTAAGGGCGTCTTTATGCTTATTGTCGGGACTTTGCTTGGATTTGATATAAATGCTTTATGGTTTATGGCTATCATGGCGGTAATGGGGCACTGCTTCAGTCCGTATCTTAAATTTGAAGGCGGCAAAGGAATTGCCACGGGTGCTGGCGTAATGCTCTTTTTACTGCCGATAGAAACGCTTATAGCCATAGTTGTTTGGTTTATTGCAGGCAGGATTTTGAAAATCTCTTCCGCAGCTTCGCTTTTAGCAGTTATGGCATTAGTCATTTCGGTAATTTTCATACATGGAACGATTCCGCATGTCAACAGTTTCACGCCGCTTGTATTTATCGTATTTATCATACTCTACAAGCATATCCCGAATATCGTCAGGCTTATAAAAAAAGAGGAAGGCAAAGTTGTCTAAAAAAATAACCCTTTTGATTGAAAGGTTTCAGTTTGAAGCTGTTATAGGATTGCTTGAAAAAGAGCGCGAAACGCCGCAAAAGGTTGAGGTTTGGGCAAAAATAGAGATAAAATACAAAAAAAAATCACTGGTTGATTATACGCTTTTGTGCGATGTGATAAAAAGCACTATACAAAATGAGAAATTTTTCACGGTTGAGGAGGCTCTTTTATGCACATGCGATAAAATTTCAGGCGCAAATCCAAAAATCAAAAAAATTTTTTTAAAAATTCTCAAGCCTGAAATCATTGAAAATACGGCTGTCGGAGCTTGTATCAAAAAAAATTTTTAAAATTTTCTAAAAAAAATATTAAAAAAATCTAAAAAAATGCTATAATTTGGCTTAAATTTTTTTAAGAAGGAATAAAAACACATGCGCATACTAATTGTTGAAGATGAAGTAACGCTAAATAAGACTATTTCAGAAGGTCTTCAAGAGTTTGGCTATCAAACCGATACATCGGAAAATTTTAAGGATGCCGAATATTATGTAGGTATTAGAAATTATGATTTGGTTTTGGTTGATTGGATGCTGCCTGACGGAGACGGCATTGATTTGGTGAGTACTATCAAACAGAAAATGTCCAAAACCGCAGTCATTATCATATCGGCTAAAGACGATAAAGAGAGCGAAGTAAAAGCTCTTAAAGCAGGTGCTGACGATTATATCAAAAAGCCTTTTGACTTTGATGTTTTAGTCGCAAGAATAGAGGCGAGACTGCGCTTTGGCGGTACAAATGTCATCAAAATAGACGATTTGATTATAGATCCTGATGAAGAGAAGATTATCTATAAGGGCGTAGATATAGAACTCAAAGGCAAACCGTTTGAAGTTTTAACGCATTTGGCGCGCCACTCCGACCAAATCGTATCCAAAGAGCAGCTGCTGGACGCTATTTGGGAAGAGCCTGAGCTTGTAACGCCTAATGTGATAGAGGTAGCAATTAATCAAATCCGCCAAAAAATGGACAAACCGCTTAATATATCAACCATCGAAACCGTAAGAAGACGCGGTTATAGATTTTGTTTTCCTAAAAAACCATAAATTTATTTTCAATCAGCGCAAAAAATGCGCTGGTTGAAACTTCCGTACATGCGCAGGCAAAGTTTATATTTTCACAAAATTAAAATGTACAAAAAATATAGGGAATAAAAACAGGCTGAGGGCTTTGCTCTATTTTTTGTGCGGTATGTATCTATTTTTGGGCTTGCGGTTTCAGTAATTGTTTTTATTTTTAAACATTTGTTTTAGTTTCATATTTACTATCCAATCCCTTGCTTATCAAAAAACAAGCCTCTTATAAATTGTATCCGTATTAAATGCATAAAAAATCATAACAACCAGCTGTTTTTAAATTTTATTAAAGTCTTTTTAGTGTATAAAACAACTTTAATTTCTACCAAAGAGGCAAATAATGTCATTAATGATAAACGAGGATTGTATCGCCTGTGATGCTTGCAGAGAAGAGTGTCCAAACAGCGCAATAGAAGAGTCCGATCCTGTCTATGTGATAGACCCTGATATTTGTACGGAGTGCGTGGGATACTACGATGAACCCTCATGTATCGCTGTCTGCCCCGTTGATGCGATAATTCCTGATCCGGATAATATAGAAAGCATAGAGGAATTAAAATTTAAATTTGAACAGCTTCAAGATGGAGAATAATGGCTAAACGCACTGCTGTAATAGATATAGGTTCAAACTCGGCAAGAATGGCGGTTTACGAAAAAGAGTCGCGGTTTGCATTTTCGCTCTTAAAAGAGATAAAAAATCAAGTGCGAATCAGCGAGGGAGCTTATGAAGAGGGCGGAAATCTCCAGCCTTCCGCTATGCAAAGAGCATTAACCGCGCTTGGCGAATTTAACAAAATCGCGCATAACATGAAATGCCGCAAACTTCTTTGCATAGCCACTTCGGCTGTGCGGGACGCCCCAAATGCCAACGCTTTTGTCAATGAAGCCAAAAAACGCTTTGGTTTTAATATTAAAATCATAGACGGCGGCAAAGAGGCTTACTACGGCGCGGTGGCCGTTAGAAATATGCTTCCGCCGTATGATGAAGCAACTACGATTGATATAGGCGGCGGCTCTACGGAGTTAGCCAAAATCAAAAACGGCGCGATTGTTAAAACTATCTCCCTCAATATCGGTACCGTACGGCTTAAAGAGTTGTTTTTTGATAAAAAAGCCTCATTTGATAAAATAAGCGGTTTTATCAAAAAAGAGATAAAAACGGTGGACAAAGAGTTCAATTGCGAAAATTTAGTCGGCATCGGCGGCACGATAAGGGCTTTGGGTAAAATGTTTATGGCGCAAAGTCGTTACCCGCTCTCAACTGTGCATGGATTTGAATATACTTCAAAATGGGCGTTGAAATATATCCATGAGATAGCCGCGTCCAATGTTTTAAATCTGAAAAATCTCGGCGTCAAAAAGGACAGATACGACACTATCCGCGAAGGAAGCGTGATATTTGAAGCTCTCATCAAAAAACTCGGCGCAAAAAAAATCATCACAAGCGGCGTTGGAATCAGAGAAGGCGTATATCTTAGCGATATATTGCGTACAAGCGGCGCAAAATTTCCGAAAGATTTTAATCTCAGTCTTGAACGGTTAAAAGAGAAATTCGGCGTTGATAAAAAAGAGAGCAGATTTTTGACACAGCATATAGAGTGGCTTTTTTTTGAGTTAAAACCGCTTCACAAACTTGACGACAAAATGCTGCGTCCGCTTACCGCCGCGGCTAAATTGGAGTCAATCGGCAAGAACCTAAGCTTTTATCAAGAACATTTGCACAGCGCATATTTTGTTTTAAACAGCCTGAATTACGGTTTTACCCATAGAGAGAAGATATTAATCTCCACGATAATCAAGTTTTACAATAAAAAAATTACTCAAAACGATATATTTTTATATGAAAAACTTTTGCCTTCCGTCTTGGAATTAAACTGGCTTGAATTTATCTTTTCGCTTGTAAAAATTCTGCTTGAACACGGCGCGGTAAAACCTCTGTCATTTTCGTTTGAAAACGGCTCTTTATACATAAGAACCGCAGAATCTTTATATCTGGCAAAAGAGCCCGTCAAAAAAATATTCAAACCCGAAGTGTTTTCTGTCGTTATTTATGACAATCAGCCTGATTAACAAAATTTTGCAATCCGCAAATAAAAATTTCTAACTTTTTTATACAGATTGATGGAGTTATGAATAAACCAAGTATTTTAATTATTTCTTTACTTGAATTTAAATCAGTTAAAAAAATGCCGCAATATTGCTCATATCCTTTGCAATATTATTTGGTTAAAACGCAGGTTTTGAAAACTTTGTAACTCTTCAAAAGCGGCAGCGGTATTAAATTATTGACTGCCATAACGAATTTAAAAAAAGTTCTATATTAAACAGCATAGTTTGCAGTCAAGTTCTTAAAATTACCTGATTTTTATAGTCTTTACCCCAAGCAGGAGAGTTTATAATTATATTTGGACAAAGCGAAGCGACTGCGGTCTTAGCCTGTGCAAAAGGTAAACTCTAAATTCAGCATATCCTAATTTTTCCATTGTCATGTATAAGTAAAATAATCTTTGCTATGGCGATAGCAGTTTTAAATACTTCATCAAGTTTTTCCGCCGTATTTAATACTCCTGCGCATTTGAGCGTATATTTTGTGTCAAACTCCGTAATATTTTTCTCTAATTTTGCAAGTAATTCGTGTCCTTCTGCCTGTTTGACTCTAATTTGACGAAATGTATTATCCAAGTAATCCCGTTTTTTTATAAGCTCTATCGACATTATGAAAGCGTCTATGGATAATTGAAAAATTTTCAAAATGTACTCTTTTGCAGCCATAAAAGAGTGTTCGTTTATATATGTTAAGATATATCTGCAAAAAGATCTTAAAATGCGCGCCGCTTGGACAAATTCGCTGACTATCCTGAAATACGACACAAGCTCTCTTGTGCTATTTTCGCATTTACATAAAAGCTGTATGGAAGAGATGATTTTATTATCTATTTTGTTTGCGTTTATGTCTATGTTTGCCAATTGCTCTATGGCTTTTTCAAGCAAAACGACATCGCTCTTTTTCAATCCTTCAAGTATATCGTAACTTGTTTCAACGATAGCCGAAGACATTTTTATAATATCATTTGTTATACTGTTCATTTATGCATATCCTACTAATTTTGAGTAGATATGGTATAGAATGGATATAACAAAAATATCACAAAAAGTTTTTTATGCCCACATTTTTTATTTATAATATGGAATATAAAAATTTAAAAAAAGTTTTTTGTATCCGTATCCGATAAATGAGGCCATATAAGCTTTGAACCTCCCAGCATGTGAAAATGCAGATGCATTACCTCCTGTCCGCCGTCTTTGCCGTTGTTGGTAATAAGCCTGTACCCGCTTTTATCCAGCCCCATGAGCTTTGCGACCTCATGTATAAAAAGCGTCATTTCGCCCATCAATTCCGCGCTTACGCTTTGAAAATTTTCAACTTCTTTTTTCGGAATTATCAATATATGCACGGGCGCCTTTGGATTGATATCATGAAAGGCTAGAAAATTGTCGTTTTCAAGCACTTTGTTGCTTGGAATTTCGCCGTTTATGATTTTTGTAAAAATGGTCATTTTAAACTCCTTTTGGAAAATTTTCAAGAGTATAAACTATTTTTGCTTTAACTCTTTTATAATTAAAATTTGATTACAATCTGAAATTCAAAATTTGCATTTTAAGGTAAACCATTGGAAACATTGCAAAAAAGCATAGAAGAGTGCAATAGCGTTAAGGAATTGGAACGATTAAGGGTTGAGGTATTTGGCAAAAAAGGGTATTTTTCCAAAGAGTTTGCAAAACTTAAAGAGTTGGAAGGCGGCGAAAAAATATCTTACGCCGCAAAATTAAATGAAGAAAAAGAGAAATTCGGCGAACTTGTAAATGCCAAAAAAACTTTTTTGGAAGCAAAAGAGTATGAGGATATACTAAAACGAGACGCTCTTGATGTGAGTTTATACTCCAAAGGCGCAAATATCGGCGCGCTTCACCCCGTCATGGACACTATGGATAAGATTACGGAATATTTTGCGTCGCTTAACTTTTCAGTAGAAGACGGTCCTTTGGTAGAAGACGACTTTCATAATTTTGAGGCTCTAAACCTGCCTAAATTTCATCCCGCGCGCGACATGCAGGATACATTTTATTTTAAAGACGGCGCGCTTTTAAGGACGCACACTTCGCCTGTTCAGATAAGAACTATGCTTTCGCAGCAGCCGCCTGTGCGCATGATTTGCCCGGGCGCCGTGTTTAGACCTGATCTTGACTTGACGCATACGCCGATGTTTCATCAGATAGAAGGGCTTGTTGTGGATAAAAAAGGGGCGGTATCGTTTGCCAATCTCAAATCCATTCTGGAAGAGTTTTTAAAATATATGTTCGGAGATGTTAAAGTGCGCTTTCGTCCGAGTTTTTTCCCTTTCACGGAGCCAAGCGCAGAGGTGGACATAAGCTGTATATTTTGTCATGGTTCGGGATGCAGGGTATGTAAAAATACGGGCTGGCTTGAAGTTTTGGGCTGCGGAACAGTGGATCAAAATGTGTTTAATGCGGTAGGTTATAAAAATTGCAGCGGATATGCATTCGGCATGGGCATGGAAAGATCTGCCATGCTGCTGCACAGAATTCCGGATTTGCGCGCGCTTTTTGAAGGGGATTTACGACTATTGGAGCAATTTAAATGATAATTACAAGAAATTGGCTCAACGAATGGATAGATTTGGGCGGGAGAAGCACGGAAGAGTTATGTCAAACATTAAATAAAATTGGGCTTGAAGTAAGTTCTATTACGCAGTATTGCATGATTGAAAAGTGCGCGGCAGGTTTTGTAAAGGCAAAAGAGCAGCATCCAAATGCCGAAAAATTAAGCATATGTACGGTAGATATTGGGCAGAGCGAGGATTTGCAAATTGTATGCGGTGCGAAAAATGTGCAAAAGGGTCAATTGGTAGCGGTCGCGCTTGAAGGGTGCAGACTTCCGAATGGGACGCTTATACAGGAGAGTATATTAAGAGGCGTAAAATCTCAAGGCATGATATGTTCGTCAACGGAGCTTGGATATCCTGAAATAAATGACGGGATAATGGTTTTGGACGGTAGTTTCAAGGATATTAAACCCGGAACTGCGCTTGCGGATATTCCTGAATTTCAAGACGATGCCATAGAGATAGAATTGACGCCGAACAGAGGCGACTGTTTGAGTATTCACGGCATTGCGCGCGATTTGAGCGCAGTTTATAACTCCAAAGTAAAAATTCCTCCTGTTTTACCTGACGATTCCGAACAGATAGGTATAGGACGCATTTTAGAATTAAGCGTTAAAAGCGGCGTAAACGCATCTTTGGTTTACAAAGTTATCAATAAAAAAGAGTTGAGCGGCAATACGCTGATAGATTTGCGTCTTGCCATGAGCGGCAATGATGTTAAAAAAAGTATTTTGGAGCGATATCTTTCTTATGCTTCGCATGCTTCGGGCGTTATACTGAGAGCTTATAAATTCGGCATTTTTGAAGAGGTAAAAAGCAGGAGCGAAAATCCGTATGCAAGCGCGAAAATGGAAATTGTCGTGAAAAAAGATGAAAACAATCTGGACGCAGTATTTGGCAAAGAGCTTGTTTCTTATGTGGGAGTTTGGCAAAGCGAAAACTCAAAACCTGACGAAAGCGATGATTTGGTTATCGTAGAGGCAAGCTTTATAGATCCGTATATGCTTGGACAAAACGGCGCAAGAAATGCCAAAGAGTCCGATTTCGCGCTATTTCGCGCTCTTAGAGGAAGCGAAACCAATCTTGATTTTGGTTTGAATTATTTGAGTATTTTGCTGAATTCAACTTCAAAAGCCGCTATTTTGACAGGTACTCAAAGCGCACTGAAAGAGCAGCCTTTGAAGCAGATAAATATAGATTTTGAAGATATTTTTAATATCATAGGCGCGCAAATCAGTAAAACAGAAATTATATCCATACTGAAAAATCTTGGATTTTATCCTGTTTTCAAACCGGAACAAAATCTGCTTGTGATCGATATCCCCTCTTTCAGGCATGATGTTTCAAATATTCAGGATATTTGCGAAGAGATAGTAAGAATAGTCGGCATAGACAATATCAACTCCAAGCCGCTTGAATTTGTAGAAACAAACCGCATAAACGGCGTTTATAACAATTTTCAAAAAAAGAAATTTTACAGGCATAAAGCCGTTGCTGCGGGATTTTTTGAAAGCGTAAGTTACATTTTTACAGATAGAGCGAAGCAGCTTTTATATGGTTTTGAATGCGTGCGTGAAGAGTTGGATATCGCAAATCCCATAACGAACGAACTTAACACGCTTCGCTCTTCCTGCGCTCTTAATCTCATAGAAGCGGCAGGCAATAATATAAAAGCCGGCAGACGAAGCGTAAATTTATTTGAGAGCGGAAAGGTATTTGATGCGGCGCGCGGCGAAAAGACGGTTTTGAGCTTTATTTCAAGCGGCGAGAGCGAATTGCCGAGCCCTGTTAATCATGGTAAGCCAAAAGAGATAGATTTTGCGCTGTTTATGGAAAAAATCAGCGCCGTTTTGGGAAATTTTGAAATAATTCCCATAACGCCGAAAAACAGATTTTACAGCCCTTACGAATTTGCGGAATTGTTGGTGGAAGGCGAAAGTATCGGTTTTGCAGGCAGAGCGGCGGCGTCAAAAGATTATGGTTTAGGCAGGACATATATTTGCGAAATTGATTTTGAAAAGTTAAATTACGAGCGCAAAACTGCAAAGCCTTACTCAAAACTTCCGAGCGTTTCAAGGGATTTGAGTATTTTAGTTTCCAAAAAAACCGCCTACATGGATATTAGCAAGTGCATAAAGGATCGCGCGCCGAAAGAACTCAAAGAGTTTTATCCGATAGATATTTATTCAAACGACTCTTTGGGAGATAAACAGAGCGTAACATTGACTTTTATATTTGAACCTGACGAAAAAACATTTGTAGATGAAGAGATAAACGCTTTCATGGAGCAGATTTTAGAGGGTTTGATTTGTGTTTTAAAAGCCGCGGTTAGATAAGAGCGCAAATGAATATCTTGCATGTAAGCAAAGCCGCTTCGTTTGACTTGCAGATATCAAATATCGCGCCTGACAAGTCAATCTCTCACAGATGCGCGCTTTTTTCGCTTTTGAGCGATAAAACATCTATTGTCAGAAACTATTTGCGCGCCGAAGATACGCTCTGCACGCTGAATATTGTAAAATCGCTTGGAGCCGAAGTAAAAGACGAGAGCGGGATTTTATACATAACTCCGCCTTCTTGCATCATAGAACCGCCTTCAATACTTGACTGCGGCAACAGCGGAACGGCAATGCGGCTTTTCATGGGATTTTTAAGCTCATGCAGCGGTTTTTTTGTGCTTCATGGAGATAAATATTTAGCAAATCGTCCCATGAAAAGAGTTGCCGAGCCTTTAAGAAATATCGGCGCAAAAATAGATGGTAGAAAAAAAGGCGATTTATCGCCGATTTGCATCAGAGGCGGCGGTTTAAAATCGTTTGATTACAAAAGCCCGATATCTTCCGCGCAGGTAAAAAGCGCGCTGATTTTAAGCGCGGTAAATTCAAAAAACGATATGCCGAGTATTTTTAGCGAACCCGAGCTTAGCCGCGACCATACGGAAAAAATGTTAAAAGGCATGGGCGCCGATATTAGATGCGAGAGCGGTAAAATTACTGTTTATCCAAATAAAAAACCGCTTCAGCCTTTGGATATTACCATTCCTGCCGACCCTTCAAGCGCATTTTTTTTCGCGGCGGCGGCGGCGGTTACGCCAAATTCAAAAGTAACTTTGAAAAATGTGCTTTTAAATAAAACGCGCATTGAAGCCTATAAAATTTTGCAAAAAATGGGCGCGAAAGTAGAATTTGTGAAAAAAGACGAAAAATACGAAAATATCGGCGATATTATCGTCCAACATGCACCGCTAAAAGCCGTTGAAGTGAGCGAAAATATCTCATGGCTTATAGACGAACTGCCCGCGCTTTCCATTGTTTTTGCGCATGCGCAGGGTATCAGCAGCGTCAAAAACGCCAAAGAACTTAGAGTCAAAGAGAGCGATAGAATAAGCGCCGTGGTTCAAAATCTGAAACTTTGCGGCATAGAAGCGGCGGAAAAAGAGGACGGCTACAATATAAAAGGCGGAGAATTTAAAAGTTTTAAAGTACAAAGTTTCGGCGACCATAGAATCGCCATGAGCTTTGCCATAGCGGCGCTTGCATGCGGCGGAGTTATTGAGGATACGGAGTGCATAAACACATCTTTTCCGAATTTTATTGATATTTTGAGTAAATTGACAAGAGTAGAATAATGGAGATAAAATTAGCCAAAAATTACGGATTTTGTTTTGGCGTAAAAAGAGCGATAAATATTGCGCAAAATACGCCAGGAGCTTTCACAATAGGTCCTTTGATACACAATAACGAAGAGATTTTGAGGCTGAAAAATAACTATAATGTTGAAACGCTTAGCAGCGTAGCCGAAGCACAGGGCATCAAAAAAGCGATTATCCGCACGCATGGTATTCAAAAAGAGGATTTGGAAAAGTTAAAAAACATCGGCGTAGAGATAATAGACGCTACATGCCCATTTGTTACAAAGCCTCAAAAGATTTGCGAAGAGATGAGCGCGCAAGGCTATACGATAATCATTTTCGGCGATAAAAGCCACCCCGAAGTAAAAGGCGTCAAGAGTTACAGCCTGCATGATAATGTATATGTCGTATTGAGTATTGAAGAGATAAAGAATATAAATATCGGCAAAAAAGCGGCTCTTGTGTCGCAGACTACGCGCAATATAAACGAATTTTTGAAAATTGTAAATTTTTTGGTGAAAATATGTGCGGAAGTAAGAGTTTTTAATACTATCTGCAATGCGACCTTTGAAAATCAAGATGCAGCGCGCGAATTGGCGATGGATGCCGATGTTGTTATAGTTATCGGCGGAAAAAACTCGTCAAATACAAAACAATTATACGGAATCGTCAAAGAATATTGCAAAGACTCTTTTCTTGTAGAAAACGCCGCAGAGCTGAATTCATCGTGGTTTGACGGCAAAAGAATATGCGGGATAACAGCTGGGGCTTCAACTCCAAATTGGATTATTGAAAAAATTATTGAAAAAATCAGAAAAATTAAAGTATAATATATGTTTTGAATTCGTTTTGCCCATAAAAGACGAACAAACCACACCAAAAGGAAAGTAATGGCAAAAGAGGTGAACAATAGTGTTCAAAACAGCGAAGCCGCAGAATTTACAGATGATGAAAATTTTGCCGCAATGCTTGAGGAGTCTTTTAAAGAGACTGACAATGAAGTAACAGTTGATGGCGTCATCGTAGAGATTAGAGATGATATTGTTTTGGTAGATGTAGGCAAAAAGAGTGAAGGAAGGCTTCATATTTCCGAAATTAAAGATGAAGAAGGCAATTTTACTTATAAAGCAGGCGATACCATAAAAGTTGTGATAACAGGCTATAGAAATGAAAAACCTATGGTTTCTCACAAAAAAGCCGTCAAAAAAGAGAAGATAAAAGCTTTTATAGATAATTTTAATGAGAATGACAATCTCTTGTTTGATGTAAAAGTTATCGGCAAAAACAAGGGCGGGCTTATCGTTGAAAACAGCGATGGAATAGACTTTTTTATGCCGCGCTCCCAAATTGCGGCAAAAGATCCGCAGAGTTTGACAGGTAAAACTGTCAAAGTTTCAGTTTTAAAAATAGATAAAGAAAATCAATCCATAGTAGTCTCCAGAAAAAAACCTTTAGACGAGGAACGCAAAAGGCGGAAAGATATTATTCAAGAGTTGATGGAGAAAAATGAAGCAATAGAGGGCGTCGTCAAAAAGATTACCACTTATGGCATGTTTGTTGACGTGGGCGGCGTGGACGGACTTGTTCATTATAGCGAGATAAGTTATAGAGGTCCGGTAAATCCGAGTTCGTTTTATAAAGAGGGCGACAGAATTTTAGTAAAAGCCGTTAGTTACGACAAAGAAAAAAGACACTTGTCTTTATCTATCAAATCGGCGCAGCCCGACCCATGGAAAGAGATAGAAGACCAACTTGAAGTTAAAGATGTTATACAGGTTATCGTAAGCAATATAGAGCCTTACGGCGCATTTGTTGACTTGGGCAACGATGTGGAAGGATTTTTGCATATATCAGAAATTTCATGGGATAAGAACATTAAGCACCCGAAAGATTATATAAGCGAAGGGCAGCAAATAGATGTGGAAGTTATAGAGATAAACATCAAAGAGAGGCGTTTGCGCGTCTCTTTAAAAAATATTCTTCCCAAGCCGTTTGAAGATTTTACAAAAACTCATAAAGTTGGAGATGTGGTAAAAGGAACGGTAACTACTCTTACGAGTTTCGGCGCATTTATCAAAATTGGCGCAATTGAAGGGCTGCTGCATAACGAAGACTCTTCATGGGATAAAAGCGCAAAATGCAAGAACTTGTTCAAGGAAGGCGATGAAATTGATGTTAAAATTATCAAAATAGATAGTGAAAATGAAAAAATTTCATTAAGCCAAAAAGAGCTTCAAGAGAGTCCGATACAAAAATATGCCAAAAAATATGTAAACGGCAGTATCGTAAAGGGCAAAATTCTTGATATAAAGGATTTTGGTCTGTTTGTGGAGCTTGAAGACGGCGTAGATGCGCTTATCAGAAAGGAAGATTTCGGCAGTCTTAACATTAGCGAGTTGAAAGCGGGAGACGAATTGGAAGCTGTGGTAGTTTTTATAGATGAAAAGAAAAACCGCATACGCCTCTCTGTAAAAAGACTCTCGAGAATTAAAGAGAGAGAAGTCTTGAACGAGATAAACAAAGACGACAAAATGACTCTGGGCGATATTATCAAAGACCAGCTAAAATAGATTTGAGCCGCTAATAAGGCGGCTTCACATGAAGCGATATTTCAAAAGGTTGTTTGCGTGAAACGAAAAAAAATTATTATATGTGATACTATTCATGAAAAAGGTTTTAAGCTTTTAGAAAAAGAGAGCGATATAGAGATTATAAACGCGGCTGAAACCGCTAAAAACAAACTGTATGAATTTATGAAAGATGCGGATGTTGCTATCACAAGAAGTCCTACGGATGTTGATGCAAAATTTTTAGACGCGGGCAAAAAACTGAGCGCTATTATCCGCGCAGGCGTAGGAGTAGATAATGTAGATATAGACGAGTGCAGCAAACGCGGCGTAATTGTCATGAATGTTCCTACAGCAAATACGATAGCCGCTGTGGAGCTTACCATGACGCATATCCTCTCAACCGCAAGAAGTTTTCCCTACGCGCATAATGCGTTAAAACAAGACAGAATGTGGAAGCGCGAAAAATGGTACGGCGTAGAATTGTTCGGCAAAAAGCTCGGAGTTATAGGATTTGGCAATATAGGAAGCCGTGTTGCCGTGCGCGCCAAAGCTTTTGGTATGGATATTGTAGCGTATGATCCATATATTCCATGCAATAAAGTAACGGAATTTGGTATGACATATACGGAAAATTTTGACGATATTTTGGCGTGTGATTTCATCACTATTCACACTCCGAAAAATAAAGAGACTGTCAATATAATAGGCAAAGCCGAAATCGCCAAAATGAGAGACGGTGTGAGGCTTATAAATGTCGCGCGCGGCGGGCTTTATAATGAAGAGGCTCTAATAGAGGGGTTAAAAAGCGGCAAAATAGCGTTTGCAGGCATAGATGTATTTTCCAAAGAACCTGCCGTTGATAATCCAATTTTGGATTTGGATAATGTAACGGTAACTCCTCATCTTGGCGCAAACACCTTTGAATCCCAAGAAAAGATTGCAATTCAAGCCGCAGAACAGGCTTTATCGGCAGTCCGCGGCATAAGTTATCCAAATGCTCTCAATCTCCCAATCAAAACGGAAGATTTGCCTTCATCTACCGCGCCCTATCTTGAACTTGTGCAAAAGATAAGCTTTTTAGCCGCTCAGATATACAAACGCCCGATTTTGGGCATTCATATAGAAGGCGAGGGAGCTATTGGCGAATATTTGGATTCATTTTTGACATTTGCAATCGTTGGAGCCCTGAAAGAGTCTTTGGGGGATAATATCAATTATGTAAACGCAGGCTATATGGCTTTAGATAAAAAAATAGATACAAGCTCAAAAATTTTGCCTGCCAGCGGTTACAGCAATAAAGTAACCGTGAAAATCTCTACCGACAAAGGCGTGGCGGAAGTAAGCGGTACGGTTTTCGGCGAAGATGAACAAAGAATTGTAAGTATAAATGGTTTTAAAACTGATTTTAAACCAAAAGGCAAAATGATTGTATTTAAAAATAGAGATGTTCCCGGCGTTATCGCGTCCATAAGTACGCTTTTGGCGCAAAACAATATAAATATAGCGGATTTTCGTTTGGGACGCGGAAGCGATGGATTGGCGCTTGCAGTTATACTTGTAGATCAGGATATTGGCAGAGAACTTCTTGCAAAATTAAACGAGCTTCCAAATTGTATTTGGGCGCAGAGCGTAAACATATAAATAACAGGAGAAAAAAGTGGCTTCATTTTCTATGGGTGATTTAAAAAAAGGATTAAAGATAGAATTGGACGGTATTCCGTATAAAATAGTAGAGTATCAGCATGTAAAAC
The DNA here is from genome assembly GCA_031276075.1 of Campylobacteraceae bacterium. Taxonomy (GTDB): domain Bacteria; phylum Campylobacterota; class Campylobacteria; order Campylobacterales; family Campylobacteraceae; genus JAIRKW01. The sequence continues at coordinate 21,229 of JAISNU010000102.1, read as the reverse complement.
CGGGAAAAGGACCGGCATTTGTAAGAACAAAAATCAAATCTTTTATAAATGGCAAAGTCATAGAAAAAACTTTTCATGCAGGCGATAAGTGCGAACAGCCCAATCTCAGTCAAAAAACTATGCAATATCTATATGATGACGGCGAAAACCTGCAATTTATGGATACCGCTACATATGAGCAAGTCGCTATTTCAGAAGAGCAAATGGGTGATCTTATCAAATGGATGCTTGACGGCATGACAGTAGAGGTACTTTTTCATAATGATGTTGCAATAGATGTGGAAATTCCTCAAACCGTTGAATATAAGATAGTAGATACCCCGCCAAATTTCAAAGGCGATACGCAGGGCGGCAGAAAGCCCGCGACATTGGAGAGCGGCGCCGTCATACAAGTGCCTTTTCATGTGCTTGAAGGGGATATTGTAAGAGTAGATACCGTAAGAGGCGAATATTTAGAGAAAGTTAAATAAATTTTTACCATAATGAAGCAGGGTGGAAATTGATTGATTTTGTTGCAGCTATAAGCGAATAGGCACAGTTATAGATTTATTATGAAAAGCAGTTTTGCATGCACAGCTAAGATATACTATATATAGTTATTTAACGCTGTGTATGGTTTAAGTTATCATAATTTACTGTTTAATATTTATAAAATAGATAACAATTTTAAATATTCCTTTGCGAGTTTGCTTCTATCGTATCAAATAATTTATGATTGTGTAGATTTTATCCGTTTTTTACTTCTTTTAAATCAGTTCGGTAATTATGATAAATAGGCAACAATAAAGGCTTCTTTTGTCATTGCGGAGGAGTGCGGCAATCTTCCCTTTCCGTCATTGCGAGCCGCTTGCGGTGAAACAATCCAGAATTTATAATAATAAAAAGAGTATCGTACAAATAATAAATCACCTTGCCGTTTTCAATGGCTCGCAATGACGAAAGTGTGTGTTTTACTGTTTGTCATTCATGCAACCGAATGACAAGTAAAACGCATGCGCCTCTCTTTGTCATTCCCGCAACCGAACGACAGGCGAAGCCGGAATGCAGGAATCCAAAAAAATTATATGCTTAGTAATGACAGAATTTATAAAGTATATTGTTTATTAGTTTGAATACCCGCTTTCGATGGTATGACGGAAGGTTATTATTCTTGTATTTCTTGATAGCATGGCAACCCATGCAAATAAAAACATAATTACCTTTTCTGTCATTCCCGAACGGCAATGAAGCACATGCATCGCCTTTTTGTCATTGCAAGGACTGCGAGCGAAGCACGACAACGCCCCCACATAAACCCGACCACATGCAAAGCACATACTGTTATTTTGTCATTGCGAGCTGACGAAGTCAGCGCGGCAATCTATGTTTTATAATAAAATGGATTGCTTCCTGCTTCGCAAGCTCGCAGTCGCAATGACGGAATTAGTGGGAAAAACGGCTTTGTTTCATTTTTTATTCTGGATTGCTTCGTCATACTGCGTATTCCTCGCAATGACGGAGTATGGCAATAAATTGCTTCTTGCTTCGCAAGCTCGCAATAGAAACAACAGAAATTGTCATTCTTGCGCAAGTGAAAATCCATAAAAAATAAAAACCTGTTCTGTCATTGCGAGGAGGAACGACGAAGCAATCCAGAATTTATAATAATAAAAAGAGTGTCATTAAGTGATGAATAGAATAACATTTTTTATTTATTGTTTGGATTGTTTTATGTTATTTCTCTGGATCGCTTCGTCATACTGCGTATTCCTCGCAATGACAGAGGGTAGTTATCCCTGTTTTGTAAACTTGCAATTACAAATTTTTTCTGTTTATGTTATGGATTGCGTCGCTTCGCTCGCAATGACACAATCTCTCCGTCATTGCGAGGCACAAAGCAGCGAAATAATCCAAACACTCGAAGCGTTTAAAATATCAAAATGTATGTATCAATCAAAAAGTGTTTTTTGCCGTATGGCGGAAGATTTCTTTTTTGATTTTTGTGGATTTTCGGCGGATTTTTCCGATTGCGGCACAGTAGATTTTTCTGATAACGCGGCAGAATTTCCCGTCTGCATCGCGTCTTTAGCGTTATCAAATTCGCCCTCAACAGCAGAGATATCGCGCGGATTTGCGATTTTAAAAGCCTCTTCATAAACGCTTTTTTTAAACTCCTCTTTTGTTTTGATATTCGCTTTTTTGCTGCGTCCGAAGAGTTTAAATTTCAAAAACAGTACAGCCGCAATCGTCATCACAAATAAAAACATGACAATATAAAAAAGCGTGTCCAAAATATAACCCGTAAGCGCTCCGCCTCCCGTATCTTTTGCGATATTTTCTATTGTAAACGGAGCAGTTTTTGGAGTAAGAACGATATGCAGTGCATTGGCGCTGTTTGCAACGGATATAGTAAATAACTGTTTACCGACCAATAAAATTTCCGTGCAATTATTATCCAAAGGTTTAACACTTATATTTTGAATCATAGAAGCATTGAGCGTTTTTGTGAAAGACTTAGCGCTGTTTAAACCATAGAAAATCAATATCGCTGTACCGCCTTCATTTTTCTGTTCAAAAGAGGCGTTAAAACTGCTATCAAGCATAAGAGTAAGTTTCAGAGTTCCGTTTTTATACTGCTTGTCGGGATAGATTATGTCTGTGATATTTGCGCTAAACAGCGAAGCGGCAAGCATGAGCCAAAGAGTAACGGCGCGCAATTTTTCTCCTCTATAAACATGGCTATAAGTTTATAATAATTTTTCTTTACCTGCAATATATCGTATATTAAGAGCCTCTGTTATACAATAACAGGTTTTATTAAATTGAAGGATAAGTGTGGAAAGTATAAAAATATATGGGGCAAAAGAGAACAATCTAAAATCTATTAATTTAACTATCCCAAAAAACAGGCTAATCGTTTTTACAGGCATTTCGGGCAGCGGCAAAAGCACTCTTGCTTTTGATACTCTTTATGCTGAGGGGCAAAGGCGGTATATTGAGTCGCTCTCTTCATATGCGAGAATGTTTTTGGACAGAGTCGGCAAGCCTGATGTTGAAAAAATAGAGGGACTTACGCCCGCCATCGCGATAGACCAGAAAAGTACGAGTAAAAATCCGCGTTCAACCGTTGGGACGATTACGGAAATATATGACTATTTAAGACTTTTATATGCAAGGGTAGGCGTACAGCATTGCCATTTATGCGGCAAACCTATCTCCAAAATGTCCGCTTCGGATATTATAGAACAGATTTTGAAACTTCCCGACGGTGCGAGACTTGTTATAACGGCTCCGCTTATTCGTGAAAAAAAAGGGACTTTTAGCGATTTGATAGAATCTCTGCGCTTAAAAGGGTATGTGCGCGCCATGATAGACGGCGTCATGGTAAGGCTTGACGAAGAGATAGAGCTTTCAAAAACCAAAAAGCACACGATAAAAGTCGTCATAGACCGTATAGTGATGAGCGGAGAGAACCGCGAGCGCATAGCTTCGGGCGTTGAAAAAGCGCTTGAAGAGAGTTATCAGGAGGTTGAAGTAGAGATACTCAACGCCAAAGAGATAGGATATGAAAAAGAGAATATCCATTTTAGCGAACATTTGGCATGTTTTGATTGCAAGATAAGCTTCAATCCGCTTGAACCGCTTTCATTTTCGTTTAATTCGCCAAACGGCGCATGTCAGGCATGCGATGGGCTCGGTATACGATACGCTTTGGATATAAACAGGATTGTAGATGAAAGTTTAAGTATAGAAAACGGGGCGGTGCGGATTTTTTACGGTTTCAACAAAAGTTTTTATTACAAATTTTTAATAGCCTTTTGCGAAAGTGAAAAGATAGATATTTCCGTGCCGTTCGGCGAATTGAAAGAGCATGAGAGAAAAGCCGTTTTACATGGGCGCACAGAAGCGGTTTCATTTTACTGGAAACACCACAAGATAAGCAAAACATACGACGGCGTAGTTAAAATGGCATACGACATCATAAAAAATGAACAGGGATTTGGCGAATACATGAGCGAAAAAGTATGCGATAAATGCGGCGGCTTCAGGCTCAATCCAGAATCTCTTGCCGTTAGAGTAGCAGATAAAGGCATCGCGGATATACTTGTCATGCCGATAGAAAAAGCATTTGAATTTTTCTCAAATGAAGAGAATTTCAAACATTTTACAACGCAGAAAAAAATGATAGCGGCTCCGATTTTAAGGGAGATAAACGAAAGACTGCGCTTTTTATATGATGTTGGGCTGGGATATCTTACTTTGGGCAGAGATTCAAGAACCATAAGCGGCGGCGAAGCGCAAAGAATAAGAATAGCTTCGCAAATCGGAAGCGGACTTACGGGCGTTATGTATGTATTGGACGAACCAAGTATCGGACTTCATGAGAGAGATACCTTAAAACTCATAAAAACGCTTAGAGCTTTGCAGGAGAAGGGAAATACGCTTATTGTCGTAGAACATGATAAAGAGACGATTAAAAGCGCAGATTTTATCGTGGATATCGGACCTGCTGCGGGAAAATTCGGTGGAGAAGTGATATTTGCAGGCACGCTGGATGAACTTAAAAAGAGCGATACGCAAACGGCTATGTATTTGACGGGCAAAAAAACGATAGATTATCAGCAAAATAGAAAGCAAAACAGTTGGCTTGAACTTAAAAATGTTAATATCAACAATATCCGCAAGTTAAATGTCAAAATCCCGCTTCAAAATTTAGTTACAATCACAGGCGTAAGCGGCAGCGGCAAAAGTTCTTTAATACTTCAAACTCTGCTTCCTGTTGCAAAAGAACTTTTAAACAGAGCCAAAAAAATCAAAAAAGTATCGGGCGTGGAGTGTATCGGACTTGAGCAGCTTGATAAAGTCATTTATCTTGACCAAAGCCCGATTGGAAGAACGCCAAGAAGCAATCCTGCCACATACACGGGACTCATGGACGAATTAAGAACGCTTTTTGTCAATACCAAAGAGGCGAAAATCAGAGGCTACAAACCCGGACGCTTCTCATTTAATGTCAAAGGCGGCAGATGCGAAAAATGTCAAGGCGACGGCGAAATAAAAATAGAGATGCATTTTTTGCCCGATATTATGGTCAAATGCGATGCATGCGGCGGCAAACGCTATAATGCTCAAACTTTGGAAGTGAAATACAAAGGCAAGTCAATATCGGACATATTGGACATGAGCGTGGACGAAGCTATCGTTTTTTTCGCCGCCATACCAAAAATTTATCAAATATTAAAAACACTGCAAGATGTCGGGCTTGGTTATATTACGCTCGGGCAAAACGCCACGACTTTAAGCGGCGGCGAAGCGCAAAGGATAAAACTTTCAAAAGAGCTTAGCCGAAAAGATACGGGAAAAACGCTTTATGTTTTGGACGAACCAACGACGGGGCTTCATTTTGCCGATGTGGATAAACTTACCAAAGTTTTGCACCATTTGGTTTCGCTCGGCAATACGGCAATAGTCATTGAACATAACATGGATATCATAAAAAATGCCGATTTTATAATAGACATGGGACCTGAGGGCGGCGATAAAGGCGGCAAAATCGTGGATTGCGCACCGCCTTTGAAAATGGCGCAAAATTACAAAAAAACGCTCTCTTATACGGGAGAATTTTTAGCGTATGAGTTGGGATTGAAGCAAAAGGAGGAGAAATGAGAACCATAACGATAATAGACACATTTGGATTTTTTTTTAGAAGTTACTATGCTCTGCCGAATTTGAAAAATGCAAAAGGCGAACCGACCGGACTTTTGACGGGATTTGCAAACTTTATTCAAACATCTTTGCGCGAATTTCCCTCTGATTACATGTTATTTGCGCTGGACAGCAAAGGCAAAACTTTTCGCCACGATATAGACCCAAACTACAAAGCCAACAGAGCCCCGCCTCCGTCAGATTTGAAAATACAGCTTCCAATAGCAATTGAGTGGATAAAAAAAATGGGTTTTGCGCGCTACTCCGAAGAGGGTTACGAAGCGGATGATGTTATTGCCTCTATGGTAAAATTTGCGAAAAAAAATGATTTGAAAGTGCGCATTGTTACTCATGACAAAGATTTATATCAACTCATAGACGGCGGCAAAGTAGTGATATATGAACCTGTGAAAAAAAGAGAGATAGACGAAAGCGGCTGCTTTGAAAAATTCGGACTGCCGCCTTCAAAGATAAGAGATTATCTATCGTTAACGGGCGATACGGCGGATAATATCCCCGGCGTCAAAGGCATAGGAGCAGTCGGCGCGAAAAAACTTTTGGACGAATTTGATAATTTGCAAAATATCTATGATAATTTGGAAAAAGTGCGCAATGAACGCATAAGAGAGCTTTTAAAAGCGGGACGGGAAAGCGCGTTTATGAGTTTAAAATTGACAGCGCTTGACGATTCTTTAAGCGTTTATGAAAAACTTGAAAATTTTAAACTTCCTTCTTCACAGCCGCTTTTAGCGATAAAACAAGAATTATTAGACAACGACATGTACTCCATTTTGAACCGTTTGGGCGCGGCAAATAGAAAAAAAGATGAAAAGATGAGTTTTGAGGCTGTTTTGCTTGATTCGCATGAGAAACTTTTCGGCGTTATAGATTCTATTCCAAAAGGCGCATCTGTTGCGTTTGATACTGAAACCAATTCGCTTGATTCCAGAAATGCCGATATGGTAGGGTTTTCATTTTGTTTTGAAGAGGATAAAGCTTATTATGTCCCGATTGCGCACCATTATTTGGGAGTCGGCGCGCAAATCAACAAAACCGATGCGAAAGATGCGCTAAGTAAACTCTTTACGCATAAAATCATCGGGCAGAATTTAAAATTTGACCTTAATGTTGTAGAGTTTAATTTCAGCATAAAAGATGTGGATATTTGCGCCGACACAATGATAATGGCGTGGCTTTTGGACTCCGAGTCAAGTGTTGGCATGGACTCTTTGGCAAAACGGCTGTTCGGCTACAATACGATAAAATTTTCCGATGTCGTACCCAAAAACGCGACATTTGCGAATGTTGAACTTAACGATGCATGCAGGTATTCGGCTGAGGACGCATGGATAACGCTGAAATTTTATCATAAGTTAAAAGAGCTTTTGGAGCCGAAACTTTTAGAAATTGCAAATACAATAGAGTTTCCGTTTATAAAAATATTAAGATACATGGAAAACGAAGGGATAAAAGTAAATACAGCGCATTTGAAAATATTGCTTGAAAAGAGTGAAAATGCGATAAATACGCTCACGCGCAATATTTATGATTTGAGCGGCAGAGAGTTTAATATTAACTCCACGCAGCAGTTGGGAGCGGTTTTATTTGGGCATTTGGGGCTTGATGCGTCCAAAAAGACAAAAACAGGCTACAGCACGGACGAAAATGTATTGAGCGAACTCTTGCATGAGCACGCCGTTATACCGAAATTATTGGAATACAGAGAAGTTTATAAATTAAAATCAACATATATAGAGCCGCTTTTAAGGCTTGGACTTTCGGATAAAAACTCGCGCATACGCACAAGTTTTTTGCAGACAGGCACTTCAACGGGACGGCTTAGCTCCAAAGAGCCGAATCTGCAAAATATTCCCGTCAGAACGGAGTTTGGCAAAGAGGTAAGAACAGCGTTTATTGCTAAGGACGGTTACAAACTTGTCGGTATTGATTATTCGCAGATAGAACTTAGGCTTTTGGCACATTTTAGTCAGGATAGCGCGCTTGTAAAGGCGTTTTTGGACGATAAGGATATACATCTTGAAACGGCGGCAAAACTTTTCGGCGATAGAGCCAAAGAGATGAGGAATGTTGCAAAAAGCATTAATTTCGGACTTCTTTACGGCATGGGAGCAAAAAAACTTGCCGCCGCGATAGATGTGCCGCAAAATGAAGCCAAATCTTACATAGAGAGCTATTTTGCCTCTTTCCCGACCGTGAAAAATTATATTGTATTCATAGAGGATTTTGCGAAAAAAAACGGCTTTATAGAGACGATATTGGGACGCAGGCGTAATTTTGATTTTGCTTCCGCTACGCCTCTGATGATGGCAAATTATAACAGGGAAGCGGTGAATGCCGTATTTCAGGGAAGTGCGGCAGATTTAATAAAACTTGCGATGCTTAAAATACATGATACGCTTTTAAACGAAAATGCCAAACTTCTTTTGCAAATACATGACGAACTTATTTTTGAAGTTAAAGAGGAGAACGCTTTGGAGTTTTCCAGAAAAGCGGGCGCAGTAATGGAAGCTGTCTATAAACTCAATGTTCCGCTGAAAACTACCGTAAGTATCGGCAATAATTGGGGCGAATTGAAATAAATTCATGATTTGCAGACTGAGCGCGGAGAGTATCTCTTTTCCTGACCCAAACGAAGCAGATGAAAACGGAGTGGTGGCATTTGGCGGAGATTTGAACCCAATGCGGCTCATTTTGGCGTACAAAAGCGGTATTTTTCCTTGGCCTCATGAAAACTTGCCGCTTTTGTGGTTTTCGCCCAATCCGCGCGCCGTTTTATACCCAGATGATTTTCGCCTTACGCGCTCTTTAAAACGCAGCCTTAAAAGATACGAGATAAAAATAAACGCAAATTTTTCAAAAGTTATTAACATGTGTGCTAAAATCAGAAAAAACAGCACATGGATAAATGATGAAATAAAAAGAGCTTATTGCGGTTTGCATGAGCTTAAAATTGCGCATTCTGTGGAAAGTTACGATGAAAACGGAGAGCTTGCAGGAGGATTATACGGCGTGTGTATCGGCGGAGTTTTTTGCGGAGAATCCATGTTTGCCGTCAAAAAAGACGCTTCAAAAGCCGCGCTTTATAAATTATGCCAAATAGTTTTGGAAAAGGGCGGAATTATAGATTGTCAAGTGATAAATCCTCACCTTTTTTCGCTTGGAGCAGTGGAAATTTCGAGAGAGGAATTTTTGCAAACTCTCCATATTTTGGGCGCTAAACCCTCAATATTATAAAATAAACCTTTTTTATCATGATTTTTTTATGGTACAATACCGATTTTAAAAAAAAGGAGACGGTTAAAATGTATCTTTTTACTTCTGAAGTTGTGAGTCCGGGGCATCCTGATAAGTGTGCGGATATCATAGCCGATTCGATTGTTGATAGAATTTTACAGGCAGACCCAAACGGCAGAGTAGCAAGCGAAGTTTTCGTCGCGGGTAAGCATGTAATTATCGGCGGCGAGGTAAATACAAAAGCAAAGTTTAGCAAAAGCGATTATGAAAATATCGCTAAAGACGCGCTTAAAAATATAGGTTACGACGGCAAAAGCGCATTTACAAAAGAGCAGTGCCTTCATCCCGATGATGTTAAAGTGCAAGTGCTGCTAAATCAGCAATCCCCCGATATCAATCAAGGCGTTGACCAAGAAGACGGCGAGATAGGCGCAGGAGATCAGGGAATTATGTTCGGATTTGCCTCAAACGAAACAAAAGAGTTTATGCCCGCGGCAATTACTTATGCCAGAGTGATATGCGACAAGGTTTATAAATATGCGCTTACACACAAAAATGAACTCGGCGTCGATATAAAAACGCAAGTTACCATAGATTACGGCACTAAGAGCAATTTTGAAGACAGCAAGCCGCAGCATATCCATACTATCGTAGTTTCCGCGCCAAGCGTGGAGGGTATGCCTATTGTAAAAGTGCGCGAACTTATCAAGCAATTGATAGACGGCGCAGGACTTCCCAAAGAGCTTTATGATCCTGAAAAAAAGGATACTATTATACACATTAATCCCACAGGCAGATATGTCAATCACAGTTCTTTGCATGATTCGGGACTTACGGGGCGAAAACTTATAGTAGACAGTTTCGGCGGATATTCTCCGATAGGCGGCGGGGCGCAGTCAAGCAAGGATTATACCAAAGTAGATAGAAGCGCACTTTACGCGGCAAGATGGATAGCTAAAAATATCGTGGCGGCAGGCTTGGCGGACAAATGCATAGTGCAAATCTCATACGCCATAGGCGTGGCGCATCCTATATCTGTATGCGTTGATACAATGGGTACATTCAAGCAGTATGTGAATGACGATATTTTATCCGATTTTGTTTTGGAAAATTTTCCATTGACGCCAAAATGGATAACAAAACAATTTGCCCTTGACAAACCGAGTAAAAAGACCTTTCTTTATGCTGATGTCGCGGCGCGCGGACAGGTAGGTCAAAGCGATTATCCATGGGAAAAATTAGACGCTGCGGAGTTGTTTAAAGGGTTGTTGAAATAGCTTTGCGAAGCAATAAAACGCACTGCTTTGTCAAAACGGCAAAACGCGGATAAATTGCCAACAATGATAATAATATGAAAACAAAATGCTGTTTTTTACAATTTTAATAAGTAAAAACGGCGGCAGAGTAAAGCAGTGTTTAAATAAGCCTTCGGTATCGGCTTATGTAAACCGTTGCTTTTGCCTGCAAAAGTGAAGCGTTATTTCATGCAACGCTTGTTTCGGTTCATATTGCGGAAAATGCAAACAATTATACTCACCCGACGAGTGATTTCAATACAACGCTTGTATAAGTTCAAAAGCATTCTCTCCGTCATTGCGAGCTGACGAAGTCAGCGAAGCAATCCACATTTTACAACAATAAAACATATTATTGACAGCAATCAAAACCGCTTTTTTTATTTATATATTTGAATTGCTTTTTTATTGTTTATTGGATTGCTTCGTCGTTATACTTCTCGCAATGACAGAGTTGCTGCTTTATTTATACAGAGAATTTTTATGTAATGACCTCTTTCTGTCATTGCGAGCCGCTTGCGGCGCGGCAATCCATATTTTATAACAACAAAAAAATTATTATAGATAAAATAAACAACATATTTTTATTCTCAATCAATGGATTACTTCGTCAGTCGTTACACTCCTTCCTCGTAATGACGAATATAGACGCATATACTTTCCTCCTGTTTTTTGTAATGACGGGAAGATGCGCATGTGCTTTATGTGCGGTCGGCTTTGGTGTTTTTCTGAATTGCTGCACTTTTTGCATAACAATTTTCCTCCGTCATTGCGAGCCGCTTGCGGCGCGGCAATCCAGATATTGTAGAGCAATTTGGAAAAATAACATAAAGCAACTTAAACATATAAAAAAGCCGTTGTTTTGTCATGTCATTTTTATTCTTATAATGGCGGATTGCTTCGTCGTGCTTCGCACTCCTCGCAATGACGGATTATAATAATATAATTTTCAATACAACGCTTGTTTTGATTTAACATAAACTTTGCAAGACACAAAGAGATAAATATCATAACGACAAGCAGACGACCAGCGAATGTAAGCAGGAGTTTAACGGCAAATACGGATATTTTTTACTTTGCAAGGATAAACGAGCCAGCGGATTTGGATTATGCAAATAAGATACTAAGCAAGGAGGTAATAGAAGCCATTGGAAACTTAGAAAAATACGAATTTATAAGGTACACGGAAGAAAACAACGAGGCAGTGAAGGTTAAAACTTTACCTAAAAATATTGAGGTGATAGATGCTTTGTAATTTAGGCTTTTTTAACAAAAAAATATTTTTCAATAATTTTTATAATAAACATACTAATAAAACCAATAACAATAGCAATAAAAAAATTTTCCATAATGAAACCTTTATATCAATATGTCAAAGTATAGCAAAATTTTATAATAAAATCAATTTTATGAAAGGAGTAAAGTAATGGAAATCACAGATGACCAAAAAAGCCGTTTAAAAAATGGCATTATTTTAGGATTTGTAAGCTTTTTAGTGGTGAAACTTTTGCATAAAGTTTCTAATAGAATACCAGCATAAGAAAAATATTAATTGGAGTAAAAAATGGAAATATTAAAAGATAAATCGTTTGATATAGTTGGAATAGTCGTAGGTGGATTAATCCTAAATTTTATATGGAAACAAATAAATAAATAAGGAAAAAAATAAACATGGCAAGAGTATACAATAGGAAAGAAGCAGTAGTTGAATACACGACAGGCATTCAGAAAGATGTAGAGTTATCAAGAAATTATCATGTACAAAGATACATTTTAAGCTTGGAAGTAAACACAACGACGACAGCGGGCGCGGTTTGGAAAGATGATAATCTTTTCAGATTGATTTCATCTTTAAATTTAGTAGCAAACGGCAGCTTAAATATAAAAATGATTGCAGGTGAAAAGCTTGTATATAATTATATTTTAAATAACGGCGTTAAGCCTTTTACACAGGTAAATAAAGGCGCGAGTTTATCAAATCAGGTACAAAAACAAACGGTATTTATTGACTTGGTAATACCTAACGAAAAACGCCCGCAGGATACTATACTTTTTACAAAAAATTTCAGTAGTTTGTATCTAAAAGTAAAATGGGCAAGCGAAGCGGCACTTGGAACAGGTATAACGGTTAATTCAGCGCGTTTAAGTATAGACAGCGAACAGCTTATCGGTTATTCGCGGGCGTCAAACGAAAGGATTAATTACTTTAAAGAGACACAGCAGGTTGAGACAATACCAGGAGCGATAAATAACCATTATATAAAACTTGACCCTAATCAGTTTTATACGGGCTTTTTACTTGCTACAAAAGACGCGGACGGATTATTACAGGATAATTTGATAACAAATATAAGAACTACATAAGGGACTATATTATATAGATTTTACGCTAATTACTACACTTTAAGCAGTTTTTGACATTTGTCAAAACAGCACAGCTTTAAAAGCCCATCTTTTCCAAATCTCCGATTTTGCCGTAAAAACTGCTGTTTATCTGCGAATTTTGGATTAAAAACGCTCTGAATTTTTGAAACAAATCTCTATCTGGCGGCACAGCATTTTGCCAAAAATCATCCAATTTCATCCCCTTGCATGTAAGAGATTTTATGTCGTATATGGCTTTCCCCATAGCGATAGTAGGAGTGCCGTGATATAAAGACGAAAGCCCGACAGTACTGTTTATCGTAACTGTTCCAAGCGCGTTTTTCAGGGCGTTTGGTATATGGATTTCATATAAAGCCATAACGCGGTTTTCAATGCCAAGCCTTTTTGCCAAAGCATTTATATATCCTGCATAATTTACTCTGCCTCTATCAAGCGGATGATGCTTGAATACGATAAAACAGTCTTTGTCGGCAAAATGCGCAAATGATGTTAAAACTGTCTGTATAAACTCTTCCATGTTTTTAAACGGCGAGTGTTTTTTTATCTGCGCATCGGCATATGTTTGCAGCGGTACAAAAAAATACTTTTTTGAAAGGGCGGTTTTAAAAAGAGCATTGCAGTATCTGTCTTTTTGAGCGTAAATTATCTTTCTTACAAGATTTCTTATACCGTAAAATCCCTCTTTTACGGCTGAAAATTCCCTGTGGTGAATATAGTGCGGATATAAAAATATAAAAGCGTTGGCTATCAGATAGTATGTTGTGGCGCTTATGATGAGATTGTAAAGGCTGTTTTTCATGGGAAGCGTTTTTGGGTATTCTAAAATTTTCGTCAGGTTTTCATAAAATGCTTTTGTGCGCGGAAGTTTGCTATTATCGTTTACGCCGTATTTTTCAAGCGTTATAAAATCAGGTCTTATATACCCTTCCTCAAATACAAAAACTTCTATACCTAAACTATCCGCCGCTTTTATGGCGATTTTTTGGTAAAATCTGCAATCCCCAAACAAAAATATCTTATCTATATGTTTTGCAGCTAAAAAATCGCTGATAAATTTTTTCCACTTTTCGGGTTTATCTTTGTAGCTTATCACATTATCTTTATTTGAGAAAAACCAATCCGCCGCATTAAAGGCTATTTTATAAGTTTTGGCTCCTTTTTTGCGAAAAATTTTATCAAGTCTTTTAAAAAATGTCCCCATAGGACCTTGCAAAAATAGAATATTTTTATCTTTCAAAACGCCGATAGAGTTCATATTCTCACTGTTCTATATATAAATTGTATTTTTCTTATAAAAAATATCAAAACTTTTTTTGAAATTTGACGGCTGGAATTATATCTTATTTTTTCCTCTTTAAACTCTTGTAAAAATGTTTTTATATCGCAGAGTTTGTAATTTTTCGGGCTGATATAGCGCGGATAAAGTATCAAAACTCCGGCTATCAATTCATAAATATTTAATTTTCGTTTGCGCCGCTCGTTTGCAAGCATATCGTCGCTAAGCCCCCAGCCTGCGTAAAACGGCATGCCGTAAGTTACGACCTTTTTGCCTCTCAAAACCGCCTCAAAACCGACCAAAGATGTTATCGTATGCACCTCGTCGCAAATCTCAAACAGATTGTCAAGCGAAGCGTTTTTAATAATTTTATCGGCATATTGCAAAACTTCATGTTCGCTTATTTTTCCCATGCGGTTTTTTGCCAGAACATCAGGGTGCGGCTTGTAAACGATATAACTTTGCGGATTTTTTTCGCGCACCGTTTTTAAAAGGGCGAGATTTGACATATTTTGCGAACCGTATATGATAGAAGCGTCGTCATCAACCTGCCCTACAGCAAATATTATCTTTTTGTCGGTTTTTATATTAATGCTCTCATGCAAGGCAGCATTGTATTTTGAGATGCGCTCTTTAATAAGAAATGCTTGAATTTCTTTCGCTTTTTTAATAATTTTTTCGTCAAAATCCGTTTCGTTCAGTATCTGTTCCAATTCGCTTTTTCGCGCTGCGTCAAAATAGATTCCGTGTCTGTCCACAACCAATGAATACGGACGCGCCAAATCCGAGCCAAGTTCCACAGACCTTATAAAGCCGTCCTCTACGCGAAATATGGAAATATCATGTTTTTTGGCATAATTTTCAATTTTATGAAATGATTTTTTGCCCCAAACATATATTAAAGAATTTTCATCAAGCCCATTTTTCAAGGCGGTTTTCAAATGATTTTTCTGAAAAAAAGGGTTTATGAAAAAGATTTTGGCGAACTGCTCCTTTTCAAAAAACGGTTTGACAAAGTTGTGTTTCCACTTTGAAAATCCGAAAAAAAATCCTTTTTTATGAAGATTATTATTTTTTATATAAACAATGTTTTGCATCGCTTGCATCAATGTAAGCGGAATATTTCCGTATGGGTCGCGGTATTTTGCATAAAGAATGTAAGCTGCGGCAAAAATCTCTTCAACGCTCCTTTTTTGCGTTCTTCTTTCGCATTTTACCCTGTCGTCGGTTACTCCCCAGCCCGCGTAAAAAGGCATTCCGAAACAGATGCACTCTTTACCCAAAAGCAGCGCTTCAAAGCCCATTTGAGAAGTTTTTGTATAGACTTTATCTATTTTTTTCAACAAAGATATGGGATTTATATCCTCTGTTATCAGATTGCAATACGGCAAAATTTCGTCCGCATTTGCATCTGAGCGTTTAATATTTTTAAGCGCCTGCGGGTGGATTTTCAGATATATATCGGCGTTTTCATTCTCATTTTTTGCTGTTTTTATCATTTCATGGATTGAAAATTTATCCGCAAATCCATATTTCAAAGAGGCGTCATTTTTCGTCTGCGCTATTATTAAAATCCGCTTTCTGCCGTTATTTGGGAAATAATTTTCATCTAAATTTCTTGCATGATTGTATTTTGATATATTGTGTTCTATAATAAATGAAATTGCCTCTTTGGCTTGCGTTAAAAGTTTTTTATCGTTTTTGAAGTCATAACTGTTTAGTATGCGCTCCAATGCGCTTTCATGTGTTGCGTCATAATATATGCCGACACTGTCTTCTACAATGCTAAAAGAGGGATACAGGGCGCTTTCAAGTCCGCATGACCTTATAAAGCCATCTTCCAAAAGCAAAAAAGAGGTTTTAAATTTTTTGGCTAAAAATACAGCTTTGAGTCCCGATTTTTTCCTGCCCCAGCCGCAAAAAACGCCATTTTTTTTTGAAATTCTATCCCAAAAAGAGTAATATTTTATCTCTAAAAAAGAGCTTGAATTTTCTATAAGCTTTTTAGAGGTTGAAAAAATCATATATCAAGTATGACTTTTGTTGCTATGGCTGCATGGTATAAAATTTGCGATACAAGATTTGTAAGTTGTAAATTTTTACCCTCGGCTTTAGGCAGCACAAGTATGGCGTCTCCTTCGTCAATGGCAGGCTTTTTGAATGAAAACATGGACGCATCGTAATTTTCGGCTTTACCGCTTGCTTTTATAACCAAAATTTTTGATTTATTTGCTCTGCTGCTAAAACCGCCTGCAAGTTTTATATAATCATCAATATTCTGCTCTTTCATATAAGTAAAAGCTCCCGGAACGCCGACTTCGCCCTGTACTATGACTATATTGTTGCGGGCGGGAATATTGATAATATCGCCCTCTTCAAGAATTATACTTTTAAGCGCAGTTTTTTCATTTATCGTTATCTGTCCTTTGGGCTCTATCTTTTTGGCTCTCTCTATAAACTCCAAAACGGCTTTTGTCTCCTGCATTCTCGTATTTGCCTCTTCGGGCGATACCGAAGGCGTTGTGAGCGCTAATGTTTCAAGTTCTTTAAGCTGCGCTTCTATGAGATTTTTTTGCACTTTTGCAACACTTTTTCTAAATACCTGAATAGCTTCGGCATTAGACTGTTGATTTAAAACAAGCCTCTCTTTCAAGTCTTGAAGCGTAGAACCTTTTTTAAATATGAGCGTATGAAGTCCGTCATGTTCGCCTTCTATGCTTACTCTTATTTCGTCCGCGAGATGTTCAGGCAAAAATTCAACTTCATCTCCTGCGCGCAAAAAGACATTTTCAAATTCATTTAAAGCGTAATAATTTATGCTTAAATGGTTGTCGGCTTTGTAGCTTTTTACTATAGCGTTTGTAGCGGTCGGCTTGATACCTGCAAGTTTGGCAAAATCTTTCAAACTCATGTTTTCGTCTTTTGACTCAAATCTAAAAGCCCTCAAAACTTCGCCTTTGGCGCTGATATACGAGCCTACGCTGTCCACAAGAATAACATCGCCGCTTCTAAATGCAAACGGTTCCATTTTTCCGTCAATCAAAAAGTCGTACAAATCTACGCTGGCGTAAGGCTTATTATCCCTTAGAACCGTAATTTTTCTGAAACTGCCGTATTGAGGATTGATGCCGCCTGCTTTGTCAAGATACTGTATCAACGAATCGGAACTCAATCCCTCGTAAAGACCGGGTTTGTTTACATTTCCCGTTACAAATACGGAAACATTTTGATATGCATCCATGTCTGCATATACGAAAACATTATCTTTATACACCTTTTTTACATGCTGGGTTATTACGGAGACTATATCGCCGTTGCGCACTCCCAAAAGTTTAACAATGCCGACTTTTGGAATAAAAATATTTCCCTGCGAATCAACGGTAAGCGGCTGTTCAAATTCAAAAGCTCCCCACATTTTAAGAAGTATTACATCGCCGATATTGATGCGGTAGTCGGGATTGTACGCATACCGTTTTACATTTGCGAAATTGCCCCCGAACATGTGCGTACCAAAAACGCCTTTTTGCGCATCTGCGCTGTTATTGTTTTCTATGACCGCTATCGCGCCCGTATCTATGGCGGCGAAACCAAACATGGCTAACGCCAGCAGCGTTAAAATTGTCTTTTTCATCAGTATTTGTGATCCTCTATGGTGGCTTTTATCAATTGCACGATGCCGTATAATAAAAACAGTACGGCAAGCAGCGTGATGAGATTGTATATTTTTCGCGGATATTTTGCGCTTTCAGGCATGGAGGGCGTTTGCACAATGGAGAGATATTTTATCTGTTTCGTGCTTTCTATGCGCGCTTGTTCTACCGCCTGCAAAGAGAGTTTATAAAGTTCTTCGGCAAAATTCGCTTCTATGCTTAAAGTTTGATATTCGGAAGCTAAAATATTTGATGCGTTATCCGATTTTTTGGCGACGCGGTTTTGCTCTTTTCGTATTTGCGTTTTCAGCGCGGCAATTTCATTTTTCAGCGTTACGACCTGCGGCGCACTGTTTTGCATGTAGGACGACAAAGCCGTAAGTTCCGCCTCTTTTTTTGCAAGTTCTGCTTCAAATTCAAGCGCCAGATTTGCCTGCGACTGCGCCTGTTCTATCGGATTGAAAATGCCGTAAGTGTTTTGAAAGTTCAAAAGCGCCTCTTTTGCCGTGCTAAATCTGCTTTCTGATTTTTTCAGCTCTTCTTCGGCAAATTCAAGCTGTTTTCTTGACATGATATGCGAAAGCTCATTGACAAAAGTTTCGCTGTTTTTCAATATGAGAGTTGAGAGTTTTTGTGCATCTTCAGGCTTAAATGCTTCCGCACTTATCCTTAAAAGCCCGCTCATGTCGTCATACGCGATTTGCACTCTGCTTTGATAATACTCCAAAAAATCTTCCTGCGGCAAAAAACCGTAAAATCTATATAAAAAGTCCAATTTTTCTGCCGTGTATATTTCCAGCAAATTCATCTCTTTTTCCAAGCTTTTAAGCATATCAAGAGAATGTATATACTCTCTTAAATAGAGCGTATCTTCTTTGGAGTTTGTATTTATTCCAACAAGCGCGGCAATCCCGCTGCCGGCTATAGACGACGCATCTTTTGCTTGCCTTATAGAAACTATACTTTCGCTTACATATCTCTCGGCAGCAAAAAAAAGATAATAAAAAACCGCAAGAACAAATGGAACAACCACTATGATAATAAAACTTTTTGTCAAAAACCATGCTCCCACTCTTTTGCGGTATGCGTCTGCAAAAAAGAGTTTCGGGTTATTAACAAGTTTTGTCATTTTGCTCATGCCGCGCCTTTTGCATTTCTAAAACTTTTGTACATTTTGATACCTTCTTCAACATCGTCAAAAATTTGCGCCATGCCGCCGCCAAGAACGATAATATGGTCGCATAAAGATCTTATCTCATTCATGTTGTGGGAAACGATTATAACATTTGCGCCTTTTAATTTTTCTTTATACACGGCTGAACTTTTTTTTTGGAAATACGGGTCTCCGACTGCGCCCGCTTCATCTATCAAATAATAGTCAAAATCAAACGCCATACTAAGACCAAAAGAGATTCTGGCTTTCATGCCTGACGAGTAAGTCTTTACGGGCTGGTCAAAAAACTCTCCAATGTCTGCAAAATCGCGTATATATTCTACTTTTTTGCGCATTTTTTCACCTGTAAAACCGTAAATTCTTGAAACAAATTTAACATTGTCCGCCGCGCTTAAACTTCCCTGCAATCCGCCGCCGAAACCTATTGGAAAAGAGATGGATTTGTCCGTGATAATTCTGCCGCTATCGGGCGTATCCGTACCGCCCAGAATATTCATGAGCGTTGATTTGCCAGCACCGTTCGGACCTATCAAGCCTATATTGGCGTTTTCGGGAAATTCAAACGACAAATATCTGAAAACATAATGTCTGCCGCCGTCTTTTAACGGATAGGATTTGGTAATATTGTCAAGTTTTATCATGTTTTTGCCGCCAATGAGAGCCGTTTTATCCTGTAAAGCGATAGAGCTATGAACAGCAGTACAAATTCAAAAGCAAGCGGATAATAAATATTTATGCCGTCCACCAAAGGATAATATGAGAAAAAATTGGCTTTAAAAAGCTCCAGCAAGTGCAGTATCGGGTTGAACTGCAAATACTTAATATACTGCACGGGCACTATCCATAGAGGATACATGATAGCTGAAAGAAAATACAGAGGCAGTAAAATTATATTCATAATAATTTTTACTGACGGAAATATCGTGGACGCTATGCTTGCAATAACGCCAAAGGAAAAACCGAAAAGTATAATGAGAAAATATAGAGCTGTTGCTGCGAAAGGATTTGCAATACTTATATCAAATCCGCCCCAAAATCCCAAAACAAACAAAATAACCGCAAATATAACGGTATAAATGAGCGTTTCAAGTATGGTGCGCGTGATATATGTATCTATGGGCTTTACGGGCGCATAGGCAAACAGAGCTTTATTGGCGTCCGTGCTTGACATTAGTCCGGAAGCGATATGGCGGAAGAGAAAAAACGGCACTATACCCGTTAATAAAAACAGTTCAAACGGTACTTGCGGCATCATTCTAATACGCAGAAAAGAGAACACAAGAAGTATTATTACAAGATGCACCGCAGGCTCAACAAATGTCCAAAATACGCCAAATCTCCGCCCGCCGAAACGCGTCTTGATTTCTCTTAAAAACAGTGCGAATATTACCGATATAAATTGTCTAAACGGTGAAATGCGTTCTACTTTTTGCTTCATTTATGCCCATACTTAAAAATTAGAGTGTTATTTTATCTAATTTTTTTAAAAAAATAAATTACAGCGCCAATATCCGCTCTTTTTTAAATTTTTTGAAGAAATTCAGCGGCAAAACTGTAACCCGTCATTGCGAGACACGCGGCAATCCATATCTTTCATCATGTAAATTTTTTTTGTTATTGCAAGCCATGAAAACAAGCAAAGCATTTTTGTGAATCAAAATGTTTCCGATGCGAAACGCATTTCCAAAATATTTCCTTGAAAACAATGCGGCAATTCCTCTTCTCTGTCATTGCGAGGAGCGCGAAGCGCGACGAAGCAATCCAGAAAATAATACAAAACAATCCAAACATATAAATTAAAAAGTATTTTGGTTTATTATTAATGATACTGTTTTTGTTTTTTGTAAAATATGGATTGCCGCGACACTTAGTGTCTCGCAATGACGGAGAAGGAGGCATGTACTTCGCATTGAATGCAGTTAATGGGGTGTTTTTTGGATTGCTTCGTCGTTGCACTCC
Source organism: Campylobacteraceae bacterium (assembly GCA_031276075.1). Taxonomy (GTDB): domain Bacteria; phylum Campylobacterota; class Campylobacteria; order Campylobacterales; family Campylobacteraceae; genus JAIRKW01. The sequence continues at coordinate 550 of JAISNU010000102.1, read as the reverse complement.
TTCCTCGCGATGACAAAAAAGAGTGTTTTGAATTGACACACATAAACGCCCATTACTATACTCCCCACCATTTATCTCCTCTTATATCAGGTTATGATGTGGGAAGGGTAAAGGATTCAAGTACATTAGGAGTATTGGATGTTAAAGAGGGAGGAAGATATACTTTATGTATTATGGATGTTCTTAGAAAAGCGGTATTTAACGAGCAGAGGTTACATATAAGAAACTTTATGAATGTGAATGTATTCGCAAGGCTAAGAATGGATAAAACAGGTATTGGTATGAATTTGGCTGAAGATATAAGCCAAGAGTTTAAAAGCAGAGTTCAAGGGATTTATTTTACGGCAGTGCAAAAAGAGGCGATGGCGTTAAACCTTAAAAAGATGTTTGAAGATAAGATTATAACTATTCCAAACGATCCTCTTCTTATAGCAGATATTCACGCTATTAAAAGAAAAGCTGGAGCAAGAGGTTTTTTATACGATGCGGATAGAAACGAACACGGACACGCTGACAGGTTCTGGGCGTTAGCTTTAGCGGCGTCTCATGC
>JAISNU010000035.1 GCA_031276075.1 Campylobacteraceae bacterium | reverse complement strand
AGATTTATGGTATTTGCACAAAACATAAGAAATATAGGCATATTTTGGCGAAATTTTCAAATAACCGCGGCGTAACCGATACGATAATTGCAGAATTTACAAAACGCAGCAACCTGTTATGATATCTGCTTGCAAAGTCTGAAGTTTTTGCAAGCAGATAAGGACTTTTGCTGTCGTTAAACTTTAAACGGTTTAAATATCAATAAAAGTTTCGGCAGTAATATTATCGCGCCGAAAAAGACCATTATCATGACCGCAACCGTAAGCATACCAAAATAGATTGTCGGTATAAAGTTTGAAAATACCAGCACGCCGAAACCCAGAGCGGTAGATATGGTCGTATAATACATCGCATAACCGGCGCTGCTGTGAGAAGCGTACATTGCTTTTGTGTAATCTCCTCCATGAAAGCGAAGCTCTTCTTTAAAGCGGTGTATATAGTGTATGGTATTATCAACTCCCATGCCGATACTGATAGCCGCGACCGTAATAGTCATCATATCAAGCGGAATGCCGGCAAATCCCATAAATCCAAATACTACACCCATAGGCACAAGATTTGAAAATATCGCCATTAAAGACGCTTTGGTAGAACCAAACAGCGGAATAAATATAATGAAAAATACCAAAGCTACTGCGCCAAGCGTCAAAATCTGCGATTTAAAAAGGGATTGGAGCATGTTGTTATACAAAACCATTGCGCCGGATAAGCGGTATGTGCCGATGTCGGGAGTAATTATCTCTTTCAATTCCTCATTTGCTTTTTGTATCAACTCGTTTCGTTTTAAATTTGGGTCGGAGTCAATAAGCCGCATGGTAAAACGAAGTTCATTATTTTCAATATTTATATAAGGAGATAAAATCATATTCTTATAATTTTCTGGAAGTTTTTCATATATCAAAGCCAATTCAAAGCTGTCAAGTTCTCTGCCGCCGTTGAGCCGTTCGCCGACTTTAAGCAAAGTTCCAAAAGATTGCACTTTGCCGACAAATTCGCTGTTTTCAAAATAGTCATGCACTTTAAGAGCGGTATTTGTAACTTTAGGCGTAAACCAGTATTTAGGGTCGTTTTTGTCTTGTGTAAATTCTGCTTCAAAATCATCTTCCCCGCCGTCTGCCGCCTCTTCAGAATTAAACTTGACAATCACATCCATTGGCGTTGTGCCGCCGAGGTTTTGGTCTATATTTTTCATACCTTGATATATTTGCGTTGAAGGTTTAAAATAGTTAATAAAGCTGTTTTCAACGCGTATTTTCTGTATACCCGCAACCGTAAATATTATCATGCAAACAACTGTGCTTATGATAAGAAAGCCGTGTTTATCTACTATTTTGGCGCAAAGGCGGGAAAGGGCAAACTCTTTTTCAAATGCCGTATAAAGGGCTTTTTTCGGTATCAACATGAGAATAACAGGAAGCGCCGCAAAAGCTATGATTAGCGACATTGTAATACCGCTTGCCATCATCCAGCCAAGATTTATTACAGGTTTGATATTTGAGAGCATGAGCGATAAAAAGCCGATAATTGTCGTAAAAACAGCGAAAAAAGAGGGGTTTGCTTTGGACAAAACTGTCAATAAAACAAGCTCTTTTTGTGTAACTTTAGGATATTTTGAGGCAAGTTCGCGATATCTGACGATAAGATGCAAAACTATGGAAATAGTCAAAATAAGCTGCAATGCCACAAAATTGGACGAAATAACCGTAACTTCCCAACCGAAAAATCCCAAAATTCCTGCCGTTGAGATAATGCTAAGAGCGCAGATCAAAAGCGGCAGCACGACATATCGTATTTGGCGGAATATAACCCAAAGCGCCAATGCCAGCAGTACAAACAGTATCGCGCCGAAATAGACAAGGTCGGATTTGACAAAAGTTATCATATCCACTGCTATCATGTTTACGCCGCCCAAAAAGAGCGCGCCGTCATTTTTATGTTCGCTTAAAATTTCTCTTATATCGTTTATAGTCTGCCGTTCCCTGATTCTCAACTCATCACGGTATTTTTTAAACTCGTCTATCGCGGCGTTTAACGCTTTTTCATTCTCCTGCGTTTTGTTCTGTTCGGCTTTTGCGCGGGCTTGATTGCGCTTTTCAAGAAGATTTGCATAAACGCCGTCAGGTTTTAACATAACGACGATCGCCGTAGTTTTTAAGTCTTTACTTACAATATTTTCGCTGTAAATAGGGCTTATCAAAAGCTCCTGCCTTGCTTTTTCAAGATTTACATACGGTGAACGCAAAGTAGTTATACCGCTTATCAACTCTTTAATTGCGCTGCTTCCGTTTTCCAAAAGCGGAATGTCAAGTATGCTCATGACAGAATCCACGCGCTCTATCTTTTTCAATTTTTCAGAAATTTCATCAATAGAGCGCAAAGATTCGGGCGAAAGAAGGTCGGATTTGGGCGCAAAAGAAACGATAATCATATCAAGCCCCGAAGGGTAGCGCGCCGATACTTCTCTCATAAACTGCAAATCCGTATCATCTTCCAGCAGCAGCGTTTCAGCTGAAGCGTCCACTTCAAGTTTCGCAGCCTGATACGCAAGTGCGGCAACTATCAGCAAAATTACGGACAATATAAACATCGGGAATTTCAGTATCAATCCCTCGTAAAGTTTTTTTAACATTATTTTTGTACTTCTATTTCAACAGCGTCTATTTTCTTTATCAAATCTTCAAATGTTCCGCTTTTCAGCGCGCCGTCAAATTGACTTCTATATGTTTGAACGATACTTATCCCAACAATGTCAATGTCGTAAATAAGCCAGCCGCGCTCGTCTTTGGTATCGTAAAATTTATACAAAATCTCGTAAGTCTGCCCGTCTTTTGCGCTCAAAACCATCGGCACTTGAATACGCGCCGCACTCTTTTTTTCGCTTTTTTTGATTGTAATTTTTTCATCAGTGTAAAGTTTAAGTTTTTCTATGTACGACTCTTTAAGGCGTTTGACGAACTTTTCTACAAACTCCTCTTGCTGTGTATCACTTAACGCCGTCCACTGCGGCTTGCCAAGACATATAATTGCCATTTGTTTAAAATCAAAAAAAGAGTTAAATATCTCAAAAATCTTTTTTGATTTCTCCTCCTCGCCGATATTTTTATTTTGTAAAATATCGGTCGCCTTTATGATGTCGCGGCTCATGACAACATCTATTTCGCTCTCTTCAAGCGCATTTAAAAGCGTGCATGCAAAAAGCGCCGTCAAAAAAAGTTTCAGTTTCATTGTTACTCCTTTATCAGTTTATCTCTTCTTTGTTCATATGAGTTTTTCATAAGCGGATACAAATCTATCGCATCTTTTGTTAATGTTTCGTATATAGGCATGAAATCCGCCATAGCGTTGAATGCTCCAAATGCGGCAAGAGTGTAGTTTTGCCAATCCTCTTCAAAAAAATTCGTATTATATTGGGCTTTCAGCAGATAATCAACCCCAAATCCTCCGATATCGCGCACATTTGAAGGACCCAAAATCGGCAATACTACATGAGGACCTGACGGAACGCCCCAAACGCCCAAAGTCTGCCCAAAATCTTCATCGTGCTTTTGCATACCATACAGTTCGTCAGCCACATTAGCAAAGCCTAAAAAACCGACTGTCGTATTAATAATAAACCGTCCTGTTTCGGAAGCAGCGTTTAAAAATTTGCCCTGTAATAGATTATTTGCAAAGCGCATGGGAAAGGCTAAGTTGTCAAAAAAGTTGTTTACAGAGTCTCTCGCTCCGCGCGGCACGACCTTTGCGTAACCTTTGGCAGCCGGTATAATCGCGTAACGATACGCCGCATCATTAAATGTCGTCATGGCTCTGTTATAACCGCTTAAAGGGTCAAATTCTTCATTTGAGGCAAATTCTGCTTCAAAATCATCTTCATCAATATCTGCTCTTACTGCGTTTTTATCTGCGCATCCGCTAAAAAACAGCAAAAATGATATGCACGCTATCGCTACTCTCATTGGCTCTCCAAAAAAATTTAAAAAAATGTGAATTATTGTAGCATATTTCTATTTACACTCTGTACAAAAAGTGCCTGAGAATATATCATGAAGACACTTTCTATCCGTTCTGAAAAAAGCAAGCAAAAGCCCTGCTATCGTAACGCCTGAAAATATAAAACAGAAAAATCTAAAATACGCCCTGAAAAAACGCGGCTTTTCTTTTGTGTGTATATCTACTAATTTGATTTGATAAGCTTTGTATCCCGGGCTTTGTCCTGCGGCGGCAAAAAATATGGAAAGAATAAGTCCAAAAACCGCCGTGCAGGCAAATATGGCTGTTTGATTGTTTAAAAACTCGCTGCGTCCGCCCAAAATAATATAAGCTGTAAAATATAAAATTGGCATATTTATCATGAACATATCAACAATAAAAGCTTTTATGCGCTTAGAAACACGCGCTGCGCGCTCATTTTCCAATTTAACTTCGCCATGTTTTGTGGTTTTACGACGCATGTTACGGCTTTTAATTGCCGCGGCTGCCCGGTTTTACGGCAGCGCTTCCGAATTTACACATGGGACAGTTATCGGGAGAAAATATATCAAATTCAAAATCCGCCAGCGCAAAAAACGGTATATCGTACGGCAGTTTACAGCTTGGTTTTGCTCTCACAGAACTGTTTACGCGCGCACAAAATCCCCTGTTGGCAAGCGCGGCGAATGCTGTGATTTGTCCGCCCATTTCAAAAATGGTTCTTGCTGCTTCCAAAGCCGAACCGCCTGTGGTGATAACATCTTCGCAAATGATGAATTTTTCGCCTTTTTTGACTTCAAAACCGCGCCTTAGCGTCATTTTGCCATCAACTCTTTCCGTAAAAATGGAACGAATGCCAAGCGCGCGCGCCAATTCATAACCGGCTAATATTCCGCCAAGCGCGGGCGCGCAAACGCAATCTGCCTTAATGCCGAAAATCTTTATCTGTTTCGCAAGTTCTTGCGCTAATTCTGCGGCTATGCGCGGATTTTCAAGCACTTTTGCGCTTTGCAGATAGTAACGCGAATGATTGCCCGACGAGAGCAGAAAATGTCCTTCAAGATAGGCAGATGCGTTTTTATAAATTTTTTCTATATCCATAGATTACACTTTCAAAAGTTCATTTTCTTTTTGCTTGACAAGTTCATCGACTGTTTTTATAAACTCATCGGTGATTTTTTGCACTTCGTTTTCGCCTTTTTTCACCATATCTTCACTCAAAAGCTTATCTTTTTCGGCTTTTTTGATTTTATCGTTTGCTTCCTTACGAATATTTCTAATGGCAACTTTCGCCTTTTCGCCGAACGCTCTTGCATGTTTTGCGCTCTCTTGGCGTTGTTCTACAGTCATAGGCGGGAAATAGAGTTTAACGCCTTCGCTGTCGCTGTTTGGATTGACGCCGATATTTGCTTCGGCTATCGCCCTTTCTATCTCTTTTATAAGCTTTTTCTCCCATGGAGAGATGCTTATCGTAATCGCGTCCACAGCCATAATGGAAGCGACTTGATTTAACTGCGTAGGCGAACCGTAATAGTCTATATGAATATTATCCAAAATAGATATATTTACCTTGCCGCTTCTAAGCGTCTGAAAATCGCGTTTAAGAGCCTCTATGCTTTTATTCATATGCTCTTTTTCCAGCTTGTAAACTTCGTCCAGCATATTAATCCTTTACTAAAATTTTTGTTGAAATTTTATCGCCTGTTTGTATTATTACTCTTACTCTCGGCTTTTTTAGTTTTTCATTCATATCGTAGCTTATCACGCCGTCTTCGACCGTTACATCGCGCCAGCCTAAATCCGTAATATAAAGTTTTACTTTTGTAGTATTGGCATTGATGCGCGCTTCTACTTTTGTGATATTGCCGTTTTTTGGGTAGCTTTGCGGCTCTATCCATTCTGTTTCAAGGGATTTGTATTTTAAGAGAGGTTTTATGTTTGCGTCTCCGGTTAGCGCGAAACGGTTTAAGTCATATACGCTGCTTGTATCGGAAACTGTGCCGATATTTTGATTTAATATCGCGCTAAATCCGAATTCTTCGGCGATATTTTTTACTTCATCGTCAAATTCGCCGTACGGATACGAATAAAATGCGCTTTTGGAGCCAAGCCTTTTTTCGTAAAGTTCCAAGCCTTTTTCAAAATCAGCTTTTAACTCTTCTGCGCTTTGTCTTGTCTGATGTCCATGTGAATATGAGTGAAAAGCAAGCGTACCGTTGTGATTTTCAAGCTTTTTTAGCTCTTCCCAACTTAAATAATCGGGATACTTTTTCTCCGCCGCCTCAACATAAACAAACATCGTAAACGGATATCCGAACTCCTCAAATATCGGCAGCGCGTTTAGAAAGCTTTTGTATCCGTCGTCTATCGTTAAGGCGACCCATTTTTCGGGCAGAGTTTCGTTTTGATTTAACTTTTCAACGATAGATTTTAAAGGCACTACCGTATAGTTATTATCCTTTAAAAATTCAAATTGAGCGCGCAAAACGCTCTTAGGCGTATTTGTGGACGGATACCGCCCGTCGCTGAAACGGTGGTATAAAAAAATATGCGCGTCTGCGAATATATAGCCTGCAAGTACGCAAAAAATGGTTATCAGACGCATTAAATTTCAGGTGCAGCCGGCGCTGACGGAATCTCTTCTGAAGTTGTCTCGGGAGTGGACGGAACGAAAGTATCAGTTACAGAGCTGCCGCTTTGTTGATTGTACATATATGTAAGAGCTATCGTATTTACAATAAATAAAAGCCCGACAATAAGCGTGAATTTAGCCAAAAATCCGCTAGGACCTTTTGCGCCGAACAAGGATTCGTTACTGCCGCTGTATGCGCCAAGTCCAATAGAGGAGCTTTTTTGAAGCAAAACGGCGATAGTGATGATAATTGCCAAAATAAATTCAAGCACAAATAAAAGTTCTGTCATTTCATATCCTTAAAAAAATCAAACAAAATATCCCCAAAAATCAACGATTTTAATATCATGTTTTTTAAGAGGAGCATTATTTTATCAAAACGATATTAAAAAAATGTTAAAAGCCTTTTTATTCGGCAGTTTTAACTCTTTTGCCGCGCTAAGTTTCGGTTTTAAAAAAATATGCTAATATTTTGCAATTTAAAAAAAGGATTGATTTATGATAGCAGAAATTATAACTGCACTGGTATGTCTTTTGGCTTTGGCAATGATATTTTATGTTTCAAGTTACAGACGATACGATTTAAGTAAATGGAGCGGCGTTCTTACAAAGTGGGCGGACGATAACGGCGTGAGCCGCAAAAGAATGCCGCGGTATGATGAAAAAACGCTTTTGAAAATCACCGAACTTGACCTTTCATATCTTGGATTATCCTCGCTGCCCGAAGAGATTGGCAATCTTGCAAATCTAAAAAAGTTAGATTTGCAAGGCAATAATTTGACGGCTCTGCCCAAAAATATAACCGCTTTAAAGCTGACGCATCTTGATTTATGGGGCAATAAAGGTTTGACGCTCAGCGCGGAACAACAAACATGGACGCGCGGGATACAAGAATTTGATCCAGACGATTAGCAAAACAAAGATAGTATTAAACTGTTCGGAATTTCAGCCTGAATTATCCGAACAGTATCTGAAACCAGCTTTTTCTTTTTGTCTCAGCTCTATCTTCTATCCTTTGCATATTTTTATTTAAGAGCATCTTTTTTACACACTCTTTATAATCCATGTCGTCATTTGAAATATGATATGTAAGCCAAATTTGAAGTTCTGCCATCAATTGCCCCGCGATGTCGTATCCTTCGTCAAACCTCTTTTTATATCCGCTTATAGTGGCTACAAATGAATCATGAAGCTTTTTATGGGGACCTGCCATTGCATAACCTGCTTCTGCCATTAACTGCTCTTCAAATGCGAAATGCGAAATCGTATAATCTATAATACCGGTAAGTATAAAAGCAATTTGCCTTTTGTCTTTTGTCATAACCGCCGCACTCAGCTCGTTAATATATCCTACAAGCCTTTTGTGCTGATTATCAATAACGCTTATTCCCAACTCATATGATGGTTTCCAATTCCAATATGCCATTTTTTTATCCTTACAATAAAATTTTGTTTATTGATTTATAATGTAAAATTATCAAATATTTCTGACACTACACTAAAAAAAAATTAAAATCATATTTTTAATTTCTTTACGCTACAATAAACAAATTTTTTAATATGCACTTTTTGCATAAAATCAAGGAGCGGTTTTGAAGAGATTGCAGCTTGCCCACTCGCCTGATGCGGACGATATTTTTATGTATTATGCTATTAAATTCGGCTGGGTAGGAGGAGATTTGGGATTTGAAAATCATGCGCTTGATATACAAACCCTGAATGACGAAGCTTTAAAAGGTACTTATGATGCGAGTGCGATAAGTTTTGCCCTTTATCCGCTGATACGAAATGATTATGCGCTTTTGCGCACCGCTGTGAGTTTCGGCGAAGGGTACGGTCCGAAACTTATCAAAAAAAGAGGCGCGAGGTTAAAACGCAATTTCAAAGCTGCCCTTAGCGGCGCGCATACGACAAACGCGCTGTTATTTCGCGCCGCATATCCCGAAGCGCGCATTATCTACAAAAATTTTTTAGATATAGAAAATGCGGTTTTAAACGGCGAGGCGGATGCGGGCGTATTGATACATGAGAGTATTTTAAGTTTTGACGATACTCTTGAAGTGGAGCGGGAGATTTGGGATATATGGATAGATCTTACGAAAAGCGATTTGCCGCTGCCGCTTGGCGGTATGGCGCTGAGGCGTTCGATGCCGTTACTGCGCGCATGCGAATGCGAGGAGATTTTAACCAAAGCGGTTTCAGTAGCTACAAGATGCAAAAAACAGCTTTCCAATATGCTTTTGGAGCGGAATTTGGTGCGCGTAGATGAGGTAAAGCTTGAAAAGTACCTCAATCTTTATGCAAATGACAAATCTGTTGTTATGAATGAAAAGCAGCTTGACGCTGTGGATAAACTGTTTGAGACAGGTTTTAATGCAGGCTTTTACGACGAGCAGATACGCTGTCGGGACTACTTAATACCGCTTGAATATAAAAAGGACAGACACTCTTGAGAGAGATTGATTTTTCTAAATTTTCAAGCATTAAGATAGGTCCGAAAGTCGAAGTTTTAGAGATAGATGAAACAGGCGAATTGCCAAAAGGCGTTTTTTTAATCGGCGGCGCGAATAATCTTTTAATCTCGCCAAATCCCCCGCCTCTTGCCGTTCTTTCCAAAAGATTTGATTATATTTTTGAAGATAAAGACGGCGTGCATATCGGCGCATCATCAAGCAGCGGAAAAGTTTTGAGTTACGCTAAAAAACATAATCTAAAAGGATTTGAACTGCTGCAAAAGCTGCCCGGTACGATGGGCGGTATCGTCAAAATGAATGCGGGATTAAAAGA
>JAISNU010000146.1 GCA_031276075.1 Campylobacteraceae bacterium | reverse complement strand
ATCTTACTTTTATCATTCTCGTACGACAAGTAAAACGCATATTCTCTCTGTCATTCCCGTGAAAACAAGAATCCATTCTTTTCGTCATTGCGAGCTGACGAAGTCAGCGCGGCAATCCAGCAGTGCGTAAGCACTTCATGTATTTAAAACTTTGAATTTTGATTTTCAATTATTGAATTAAACAATAAAGACGCAAGCGTCTTATTGGATTGCTTCGTCTCTGCGTTCCTCGCAATGACGGAGAGAGGTTTTGGATTGCCGCGCTTCGTTCGCAATGGCAAAGTGGCGGCGCATGCACTTTGTATGGATTACATGAATAACGAAAGTCTGATGTATTGTTCACTCATGAATGACAAAAGAGTTCTGGATTGCCGCGCCGACTTCGTCAGCTCGCAATGACAGAGAAAAGGGGATTACCCGCCGTTGTGTTTTTTCATCATGTTTTTTACAAATCCTCTCTCATATCTAAGAGCAGTCTTGTTTTGCGTAAGATAGATCGCTTTAATCGTTTAGTAAATAAAGTATATGTTGGTATCTCAGATACTTTGCTTCGTAATTCAGCTATGTCATAAACCTTAGATTTTGTTTTGTCATGCGGGAACAATAAGTAATAGTCATCATTTGAGATAGATACAGAGCGGATATTATGTCTGTAAAGAAACATGTTCTCTTGAACATGAAAAATTTTACTGGAAATAAGCATTCATTTATCCTTCTTAAAATAAAAAACCAACAGGATGGAGGTACCTACTGGCTATCAATTGTTTTTAGATTACTTTCAAAGGTCTGATGCTCTCTTATCATCAGACTTTGATTGTTTAATTCTTGCAAATCCTCGAAGTAAAAATACGGTAAACCGCCGTTTTTACTTGCGTCTATCTTCCATGGATTGTTGTAGTCATTGCCAAAACTCCAGCCAAGACCGTTTAAACCGTCTCCGTTTACAGCGTTTAAGTAAGTCGTCTGCTCTTGCAATTGGAACATGGTTTTAGGTGTTCCGGAGTAGCTGTAGCCGTTAAAGATTGGTCCGCTCATCGTACTTAATGCGAAATTGTTTGTAAATGAACCAGCAATGTATAAACCAACTATGTAATTTACATCTCTGTTTCCTGTTAAAGAAGGATTGATAGCGGCGCTGTCTCTAACGCTTCCGTCGTGTGCACTATGTCCAATGATACCGCCGACATTATTATTTCCTTGGATAATTGCTAAAGAGTAACTCTTTGAGACAGTATTGTATCTGCCAAGACCTCCCACTATACCGCCGACATAGTCGTTTCCACTGATATTTCCTGTGGAGTAAGCATTTCTGATATTAACGCTCTCATCGTTATCTCCTGTGATGCCGCCGATAAAGTTCGTTCCGACTATTTTTCCCTTGAAATAAACATTTGTGAAAGTAGAGTATTTAGCATATCCCGCGATACCGCCGACTGCTTCTTGTCCTCTTACTGTTCCGCTGCTTGCTGTCTCAACGCCTAAATTTTCAATCCGAGCGTTGTTGATAACTCCAAATAGACCAACTCGGTTATTTGTAGGACGATTTATCCAGAGTCCTGTTATCTTATGTCCGTTGCCGTTAAAGATACCTGTGAAATGGTTTGCATTATTTCCGATAGATTCCCAGCCCAAAGCGGGGTCAAAGCCGTCTATGCCCGCAACCAAAGCAATATCATTTTTAAGGAGATATTTGCCTGAGTAATCGGATCTTATATCGTTAAGTCCCGCTTGGTCGGTTATCTCTATGACATTTGGAGCAGCATAAAGGTTTGTATCTCCTGAGATGGTTATCGCAGGAGTTAGAATGGCAGATGACGATGAAGCTACATACAAATTTGTCAAACTATAGTCTGATTTTGCGCCTGCAACATCAAATATCGTTCCGCTTGCTATGGAAGCCAACAGATTAAGGTTGGTATCGTAAATGTTTACGGTATGAACAGAATCTGTCGCAGTAAACTTGGCATGGAAGGTAGTATTTTCCGTAACTCTGTAACTGCCTGTATAAGGATTGCCTGTATTGTTTAACAGCCATCCGTCGAAGTTATATCCTGATTTTATTCTTGTCGGAAGAACGATATCAGACTCACTGACAACGCTTAGAGTCAATTCGTCTATAATACTTCCTTCGTCATAAAAGAGAACTTCATAAACAGTTTCATCTATTTGCGGTGTAGTAGTATTGCCGCTGGAACCGCCGCCTCCTCCTCCGCAGCCGATGAATAAGAATGCAGCAAAAAATGAAACTAAAAGTTTTCTTAATCTACTAAGAGAGAGAGAGAGAGAGAGAGAGAGAGAGAACTTTAAACTTAAACAAGTTTGAAGTTATAGAATTAGTCTGAATTTCAGACACAGCAGGCTGATAAACCAATACATTAGAAGTAGATAACAATATCAATGCTCTTTTTTATTAAAATTTAACGAGTAATCATAGAATTTTATGTCTTAAATTATCGTTAAAAAAGTACTGTCAAAAATCAAAAAATATAAACAGTGTTAGTTTTTAGTGAGAAATTGTGGTGAGAATGAGAAAAATAATCTCTTTTTGTCATTCTTATATCACCTTATGTCATTACCGTGAAAACGGGAATCCATTCTTTCCGTCATTGCGAGCTGGCAAAGTCAGCGCGGCAATCTACACTTTACAGTAAAAAATGGCATTATTAAAATAAATAGAATAATCTTTTTAATTTGCATATTTGCATTGTTTTATTTTACTTTCTGGATTGCTTCGTCATACTGCGTATTCCTCGCAACGACAGATTGCCGCTCTCACATACAAGCGGTTCGCAATGACGGAGAGGAGGCTTTTGGAAACCTCTCTTTTTTATAAATGTCTTTATTCGTCCGATCCTTTATGATATGTATTTTTTGTAAAAACTTGTCGTTCGGTCGCGGAAATGACGGAATTAAGACGCAATAGAAAATACAATGAATTGGCTTTATTGTTTGATTATGGTGGGAAAATAAAAAATCATAAACACCTTTATTTCGCGTTTTTGTCGTTTCTGTTATCAATCTTTAATGCACCAAGGCAAGATGAAAGTATACCAAGTGTGCGGCGGTCGCCATTCTCTCTTATACTTAAAATCAGAATGAACTTTATATGTTAAAGAAAAGCGCATCTGCTGGCGGCGGGGTGCGTTTGACAGAATGAACTTTATATGTTGAAGAAAAGCACACTTCGGCAACTCTTAACGAAATAAGCTGTCTGCGCGGAATAAATTTATATGTTGAATAAAAGCCATAATTAGGGCTATTGAAATATCAATTCGTTTTTTAATTTTATAAATCTCAACCGCGCCGCTTTCGCAGTGATTGGTCATATTTTCGCCAAAACATTGAAGATATTTTTGCTTTACGGCTTCATATCAACTTTTTTTGCATTCATACGCTGTTTTTGATATATTTTTTTCGCCGCATTTTCAATATATGATTTCTTTATGTAAGAAGCGGTCATATTTTGAAATATAATTTTTGACGGCAAATGAAGTATCGGCACAAAAATTGAAAACATGGAGAGGCAGAACAGTATCAAAAATATTATAAATAAAATTTTTGATAAATTTTAAGATTATTTATTTTTACTTCATCTGTTTTCATTTTATCAAACTTTTTTAATTTAAAAATATAATTATATATTAATTTTGGATAAAACTGCGCGGCAAAATAGATTTCACTCTCTATTTAACGGCGGATTAAAAACTTGTATCGTATAATCTTTTAATTTTTTTATTCAAGGCACAAAAATGCAAGTAAAACCATATCTTAGACAATTTCCCGATACCGAAGGGTATTTTGGAAAATTCGGCGGCGCTTATCTTCCCGAGGGATTGGCGCGTGAGTGCAAAAAGATTGAAGAGGCTTATTTGAAAATCGCAAATTCTCACGATTTTATAATGAAATTAAGAGATATAAGAAAGCATTTTCAAGGCAGACCAACGCCCGTATATTACGCGAAAAGACTCAGCGAAAGCGTCGGCGGAGCAAGGATTTATCTAAAAAGAGAGGATTTGAACCACACGGGCGCGCATAAACTCAACCACTGCATGGGCGAAGCGCTCTTAGCTTCTTATATGGGCAAAAAGAGGCTTATAGCAGAAACAGGAGCAGGGCAGCACGGCGTGGCTCTTGCGACAGCGGCGGCATATTTTGGGCTTGAATGCGAGATACACATGGGCGAAGTCGATATCAAAAAAGAGCACCCAAATGTCATAAGAATGAAGATGTTAGGCGCAAAAGTCGTATCTGTTGATAAAGGGCAAAAAACGCTTAAAGAGGCTGTGGATTCGGCGTTTGAAACATATATGGGAGATACCGAAAACAGTTTTTACGCGATAGGTTCGGTAGTAGGACCTCATCCGTTTCCGATGATGGTTAGAGACTTTCAGAGCGTTGTGGGATTTGAAGCTAAAGAGCAGTTTATGCAAATGACGGGAATTTTGCCCGATAATTTAGTAGCCTGCGTCGGAGGCGGCAGTAACGCTATGGGAATTTTCAGCGCATTTATCGAAGAGCCATGCGAACTTTACGGAGTTGAACCGCTTGGGCGCGGCACGAAACTCGGCGAACACGCAGCAAGCCTGAAATACGGCGTTGAGGGAATACTGCACGGATTTAACTCAATGGTGCTTTTAGATGAAAACGGCGCGCCGGCAAAAGTGCATTCGGTAGCAAGCGGGCTTGATTATCCGTCGGTTGGACCCGAACATGCGCATTTACATTCGCGCGGCAGATTGAGACTTGGCGGAGCAAGCGACGAAGAAGCGATAAGGGCATTTTATAAACTTTGCAGACTTGAAGGAATTATTCCTGCGCTTGAAAGCGCACACGCTATAGCTTTTGCCATGAAGCTTGGCAAAGAGAAACCTTATGAATCCATACTTGTAAATTTAAGCGGGCGGGGAGATAAGGATATAGATTTTATATATGAAAATTATCCGCCTGAAAAATTTGTTTAATCGGCGCCGATGATGAGCATTATAAACAAGCTTGAAAAGCATGAAAGATTAAGTTATGAGGACGGATTAAAGCTTTACGAACTTGATCTTTTTACGCTGGGACATTTTGCCGATTTGCGGAGAAAAAGTTTATGGGGTAAAAAAGTCTATTTTAATATAAACCGCCACATAAACCCTACCAATATCTGCAAGGATATATGCAAATTTTGCGCGTTTTCAGCAAATAGAAAAAATCCGAATCCTTATAAATACACAAAACAGGAAGTCTTGAAAATTGCCGAGAACGCCTGTAATCGCGGCATAAAAGAGGTGCATATAGTCTCCGCGCACAATAAAGAATATGATTTGTATTGGTATATTGATATCTTCAAAGAGATAAAAGCAAGATTTCCAAACCTTCACATAAAAGCTCTTACTGCCGCCGAGGTGCATTTTTTATCAACTCTGCATAATGCAAGCTACGATGAGATTTTAGACAAGATGATAGAATCGGGAGTTGATTCTATGCCCGGAGGCGGAGCTGAAATTTTTAACGAAAAGGTAAGATCTTATATCTGTAAAGGAAAAGTGGACTCAAAAAATTGGCTTAAAATACACGAGCTCTGGCACAAAAAGGGTAAATTTTCAAATGCCACGATGCTTTTCGGGCATGTGGAGGAGAGGAAAGACAGAATTGACCATATGTTAAGACTGCGCGATATTCAAGACAAGACAGGCGGCTTTAACGCATTTATTCCTCTTGTTTATCAAAGAGATAATAACTATCTGAAAGTAGATAAATTTTTAGGTTCGCAGGAGATTTTAAAAACTGTAGCTGTAAGTAGATTGATATTGGACAATATCCCTCATATAAAAGCTTATTGGGCTACCGCTACTCTAAATCTGGCTATGGTGGCGCAAGAGTTCGGCGCGGATGATTTGGACGGGACGATAGAAAAAGAGGCTATTCAAAGCGCGGGCGGCGCAAAAAGCGCAGACGGACAGGATTTGAAGGATTTTTTGGATATTATTATTACGAGCGGATTTACTCCCGTACAAAGAGACAGCCTTTATAACGAATTAAAAATCTATGGGGAGAGCGATTGTGCCGTTTGTTAATGAAGAGATTTCAAAAGAGCAGTACGAAGCATATAATATCAAAGCGATAGATGCAAAATGGCGTTTTAGCATCCCGATAATGGATTGGACGATAGATAAAGAAAGGAATATCTGGCTTAGGCTCTGCTATAAACATATAGACATAAACAGTGCAAAACATGAGATTAGCATTACATGGAATTTTTATTACAAAGGCGCGCTTTTTACGGTTTTTACCAAACAACTGCCTGTTCCTGAGCATAGAATCGGAACAGAAAATTATGCTTACATGGAAATACTTGATATGTATATAGGAGACAAATACCGACAAGGAAATGTCAATAAACTTTTTTCCGTTGAATTTCCAAAAGAGTTTGCGCCGCTAAAAAGCCAAATACTAAAAAGTTTCAAAGATGCGCTTGAAGTCTCAAATATCGGACTCGGCATAGCTTCAACGGCAGATAGATATACGATTGATTTGATATATGAGGGCGAATTGGTGTGAAAAACTTTTTTAGTTTTTTGCCGCGTTAATTTATCAAAAATTACACTTATTAACAAGGAGAGAATATGAAAAATATTCAAGAAATAATTGACTTTTTAAACAAAGTCGGCGTTTTTTATGTCGGAACGGTTGATGAGGAAGGCAAGCCTCATGTGCGTCCGTTTAGTTTTGTCATGGAGTGGGAAGGCAAACTCGCATTTATTACCAACAATCAAAAAGAGGTTTATAAGCAGTTAAATGCAAATCCGCATGCCGATATTTGCGCATTTAGCGCCGATAATATATGGATACGTATAAGCGGCAAAGTAAAGCTTTTTCAAAGCGTTGAGGCAAATAAAAAAGCTCTTGAGATTATGCCAGGACTTAAAGATTTATACGGCGACGAGCATAATTCTACGCTTGTCCATTTTTACTATGAGGACGGCGAGGTGGCGTTTTGGTCATTTGAATCGGCAAACAGACCTTTTAAAGTTATCCCTTTAAAATAATTTTTACATTAAGGAGTTCATTTTGGATTTTTTTAAATTAAAAAGTAAAGGCACTACCGTAACGACAGAGGCAAGAGCGGGATTTACCACATTTTTAACGATGCTTTATATCGTGCCTGTAAATGCGGTTATTTTGAGCGAAGCCGGTATGCCCTACGATGCGCTTATCACGGCAACGGCTTTAATTACGATAATATCCTGCGTATTAAACGGTTTTTGGTCTAATACGCCTATTGCTATGAGTACAGGCATGGGGCTTAACGCTTATTTTGCATTTGTGCTTGTGGGACATATGCAAATTCCATGGCAAAGCGCGCTTGGTATTGTATTTATATCGGGAATGATATTTTTGATTTTATCATTTACAAAATTCAGGTCATGGATGATAAACTCTATCAACGAAGATTTAAGGCGTGCGATAAGCGCGGGTATAGGAGCTTTTATAGCTTTTATCGGTTTGCAGCAGATGGGAATTGTAACGGGTGACACAACTACGCTTGTATCGCTTGGCAATTTTAACGATAAAAATGTGCTGCTTGGAGTTTTAGGGCTTGCGGTTGTTATCGCATTTTACATCAAAAAAATCAAGGGAGCTTTTATATTTGCGATTATTACGACATCGCTGGTTGCATGGATTTTTGGGATAGTTCCGTCTCCAAAAGAGCTTTTTTCGTTTCCTGCGTCAATTGCGCCGATAGCTTTTGAGCTTGATATACTCTCAGCGCTTAAACTCTCGCTTGTTCCCGCAATAATCACATTTTTTATCACAGACCTTTTTGACACTCTTGGCACATTGGCAGGCGTAGGATTCCGCGCGGGGCTTTTTAAAAAAGGAAGCAAGGAGCTTGAAAAAACTCTGGAAGCGGATGCGGCGGCTTCTGTGCTTAGCAGTATCATAGGCGTTTCTACTACGACAAGTTTTGTTGAGAGCGCAAGCGGCGTTGAAGAGGGCGGCAGAAGCGGACTTACAGCTATTGTTACGGGAGCGCTTTTTATCTTAACGCTTTTTTTGATGCCGCTTTTTAAAGCTATCCTGCCGAATGCCATATATCCTGTTTTGGTAATGGTAGGAGTGTTGATGTTCGCCGAGTTAAGACATATCAATTTTGAAGATAAAAGTATCGCTATCGCCACATTTTTGATTGTTATATTAATGCCTTTGACTTACTCTATTACTTACGGTTTGGCGTTTGGATTTATCTCTTATATGATTACAAAACTTTTGACAAAAGAGTTTAAGGATATCAATACAGGCGTTATACTTCTTTTTGCCATAAGCTTGATGGCATTTATCGTTCGTTAGGGTGTATCATGCGCTATTACGGTTTTGAAGAGTTTTTTGAAGATGTAAAAAAGATAGCCCATGAAGTAAAACCTTACAAGTTTGACGCATATCTCGCCATAGCCAGAGGCGGAATGACATTTGGGCATTTTCTGGCTCACGCGCTTGATACAAGAGAGCTTTACGCATTAAATTCCATACATTATGAGGGTTCTAAAAAGCTTGACTATGTGAAGATATTCAATATACCCGACCTCTCCCGCGTTAAAAAGGTTTTAGTGCTTGACGATATTGCCGACAGCGGCGAAACATTAGCAGAGATAAAAGAAACGCTTAAAAACCTCTATCCGAATATAGATATAAAAATAGCGGTTTTACTCTATAAAGAGACCTCTATCGTTCGTCCGGACTTTTTTGCGCAAAAAACGACGGAGTGGATAGAGTTTTTGTGGGATTTTACTGTCTGACATGAAAAAACAAAACGCTATCCTCTACCTTTGCACGATTTTGGTTTTGTGTACTCTTTATGCGGCGCAGCCTATCCAACCGCTTTTTAAGGACGAGTTTGCGTTAAATAGTTTTCAAGCGGTTATATTTACAACCGTTATAATGTTTCCGCTTGGAATCGCGCCTCTTTTTTACGGATACATACTTGAAAACTGGTCGTCAAGGCAGATGCTTAGAGTCTCTTTGCTGCTTTTGGGGATATTGGAAATATCTTTTTCATTAAGCGGCTCTTATATCGTTTTAATCGGCATAAGAGCGGCTCAAGGTTTTTTGATACCTGCGGCTTTAACTTCGCTTGTCAGCTATATATCAACCTCGTCAACGCACGAAAATATACAAAGAGCGCTTGGAAATTATGTAGCTATAACCATCATGGGAGGATTTTTAGGCAGACTGCTTTCTGGTATTTCGTCCGAATATTTCGGTTGGAGACCGTTTTTTTTCATCATCGGATGCGGGCTTGTTTTGCTGTTTTTCGCACTTTTAGGCGTCAATAAAGACGCAAAAGCGGGATTTACGAAAATCACAAAAAAAGAGGTGGCAAATGTTTTTAAAATTAAACACAATTTTTTTATTTATGCCGCTATATTCTGCGTATTTTTCGTATTTCAGGGGCTGCTTAACTTTTTACCGTTTGAGCTTAAAAGCATAAATGAAAATCTGGGCGAGAGTAAAGTCGGGTTGATGTACGCGGGGTATGTTATAGGACTTATAACCGCTCTTAATGTTACGAAAATTATCAGATTTTTCAAAAGCGAAAGCAAAGCCATGATATGGGGCATGTTTATATATATAGCGGGATTGCAGCTTTTTCATATAGAGTCATTTGCGGTAATGTTTGCTTCCATGTTCGTATTTTGCCTCGGTATGTTTATGGTGCACTCCATAGCGGCAGGATTTGTCAATAAACTCGCTCATGAACGCAAAAGTATAACGAACGGACTGTATCTTTCGTTTTATTATGCAGGCGGGACATTCGGTTCGTTTTTGCCGGGTGTTTTTTATCAACACTTCGGATGGAATGCGTTTTTATTCGTTTTAGGATTTGCGCTATTATGCGGGGTGGTATTTTTGATACTGTTGGCAAATACATTAAAAGATAAAATTTAGTATAATAAAAATACAATTTCAATAAGCAGGAACGCATGAGAGAAAGATTATTACTGTTTTTGATTATCGCCGTTGATTTTTGCCTGCTGCTTTTTGTCTCAGGCACACTCTCGGTTAGTTATTACGAGGCGGATACATTTTTTAACGCCAACAATGCCGTACACTACCTTATAAGATTTTCCTGCGGATTTTTCGGACAAAATGATTATGCTTTAAGATTGCCGTTTATTATTATACATATACTCTCGGCTACTCTTTTATACGCTGTGAGCAAACCTCTGTTAAAACGCGAAACGGATAGATTAATCACTGTTTTGATATATGTTATGCTGCCGGGCTCCATAGTCGTATCGCTTGCGGCAAACGGCGCGGCGTTTATGATACTTGGCACGCTTTTATTTTTATACCTGCGCCAAAGAGGCAATAATTTAGCCATGTATATTTTATTGATAGCGTCGCTTTTTCTCGGTAAAGGGTTTATCGTACTGTATTTTTTACTCTTTTTTTATGCTGTTAATAAGCAAGATGCCGTTTTGATGGCAGTTACTTTGACGCTTTTTGCAGTGGGAATGTATATATACGACTTTGATATCGGCGGTAAACCGCGCGGATATTTTGTAGATACATTCGGCGTTTATGCGGCTATATTTTCTCCGCTGCTGTTTTTGTATTTTATATATGTTCAATACCGTATTTTGATAAAAGGCGGCAAATCGCTTCTTTGGTGGCTCTCTTTTGGGGCGTTTATAGTCTCATTATTGCTCTCTTTTCGTCAGCGCATAGCCATAGAGGAGTTCGCTTCATATACAATCATCGCGGCACCGCTTATCGTAGGCGTATTTATGAACAGTTTCAGAGTGCGTCTGCCTCAATATAGAAAATCTCACAAATTTTTTGCTCTGCTTGTTATGTTTTCGCTTATACTTAACAGCGCTCTGGTTCTAAGCAATCAATATCTTTATGTATTTGTCAAAAAAAACAGCGATCATTTCGCTTACAAATACCACATCGCCAAAGAGCTTGCCGCCGAACTTAAAAAGCGCGGTATAACCAAAATGCATACAGATGATAAAAAGTTGGCTTTGAGATTAAAATTTTACGGCGTAAATGAAGGCGGGGAGTTTAATCTTGAACGCTCGGCTATTGGAGATATAGCGATAATTTACGGCAAAACAACCATAGAAAAATATGCGCTTATAGCCCGATAATCGCGTTTTCATCTCTTTTTGTACTCTCAACGCATTTTTAAGCTTTGATGATTTTAATGTGATTTGTCTTTGTCCTTTTTTGTGCGCTCAACGCAGAATAACGCTTTATCCGCGCTAAATTCCGCACTGATTTTTGTTTCGTTACGGCGGTAAAATAAAAATAAAGCTATGCGCCCTCCTCCGTTATTGCGAGGAGTGCGAAGCACGACGAAGCAATCTACACCCTTTCATCATGTTTCGTCATTGCGAGCCGCTTGCGGCGAAGCAATCCAGATATTTAAAGCGTTATAAACATTAGAATATTGCAATTAAAAAATATGAAATAAATTAAATTGGGAGCTGATAATGTATATTTTTGAATGTTTGGATTTTTCCGTATTGTTTCATTGATTTTTTTATTTCTGGATTGCTTCGTCGTGCTTTGCACTCCTCGCAATGACGGATTTATATGAACAATACAGTTTTTCTGTCATTGCGAAGATGTCTTTTTATCATTACCTCTTTCCTCT
>JAISNU010000002.1 GCA_031276075.1 Campylobacteraceae bacterium | reverse complement strand
GTCCGTTTTCAAAGAAACATTTCATAAATGCGCTTTACTTGGAAAACATTTTGTTTCATAAAAGTACTTCGCTTGTTTTTATAGAAATGACATGGTTTTCCGTCATTGCGAGCGAAGCGAAGTAATCCAGAAAAATACCCATACTAACCACGCCTGCATAAAGTACATATTGCCTTTTCCGTCATTGCGAGGAGTGTAATGACGAAGCAATACCATAAAACAATCCAAGCATGTAAATACCAAAACAGTTTCATTATATTATTAATGATACTTTTTGTTATTGTAAGGTATGGATTGCTTTGTCCTGCCACACTTTGCTCGCATTCCTCGCAATGACGGAGGGAGCGTTTTTTGGCTACTTCGTTATTTAATTTCTCGCAATGACAAAGCGATAATTTTCTTTAATGGTGGATTGCTTCGCTGCACTCGCAACGATGGAAGGCAGATATTTTTTTATATTTTGGATTTACGCATTCTTTCACAAAAGTTACAAATTGCTTTTGTAGATCCTGCCTCATAATATGCGTTTCCTTATAGAAATTTGTCGTTCATCAGCTGTTGGAATGATAAAGAGATGCAAAAGCAAAATAGAGATGTATAAAAAAATTTGCCGAGACGAAAAGTCGTTATTTTTGTAGGGTTCTGCTTAAAATGTAAGTGATTTTGTCCATTTGTTAGTTGCCAAAATGCCGATGTGTGCGGTATTTGTGAGAAGTTGTACTTACAAATAAAATGGCGTTTTACAATTTTTATCCGCCGAAATGCAACAGTGCGCTTCCCCATGTAAAGCCACCGCCGAATGTATCAAGCAATATTAAATCGCCGCGTTTTATCCTGCCATCTTCGTAAGCGTCATTCATTGCCATAGGAATTGACGCGGCTGATGTATTGCCGTATTTATGAACCGTCAAAACTGTTTTTTCATGCGGGAAATTAAGCTTTTCGCGTACAGCTTCTATGATGCGCAAATTTGCCTGATGAGGTATGAAGTGATCTATCTGACTTGAAGATATGTCGTTTTTTTGCAAAATTTCTACTACATCATTTGTGAGCGTTTTTACCGCTACTTTGAAAACTTCGTTGCCTGCCATTTGCAGATATTCAAGCGTTCTATCGTCTTTGGGGTACATGACGCGCGAACGCGGAGCTACCAAAAGATGCGCATAACCGCCGTCTGCGCTTATTTGTATATCCAAAAGCGCGGTATTTTTGTCTTCCGTTGCGCCTATAACAGCCGCGCCGCCTCCGTCCCCGAACAATATGCATGTGCTTCTATCGGTATAATCCACAACAGAGCTTAATTTTTCCGCGCCGATAATGAGTATATTTTTATGAAGCCCTGATTCTATGAGGGATTTTGCAAGATAAAGGATATAAACGAAGCCGCTGCAAGCCGCGCTGACATCAAATGCAAGAACATTTTTGATACCGAGCTTTGAAGCTATAATGCACGCGGTCGCCGGCATACACAGAAAATCGGGCGTAAGCGTGGCGCAGATAACGGCGTCTATTTTGTCCGCCTTTATGCCTGCTCTTTCAATTGCAAGTTTCGCGGCTTTTAAGCCAATGTCGCTTGTAAGTTCATCTTCCGAAGCAATTCTGCGCTCTTTTATGCCTGTGCGCTGAACTATCCACTCATTTGTAGTTTCAACCATCTTTTCCAAATCTTCATTACTCAAAACTCTCTTGGGAGCGTAAGCGCCGATGGATTTAAAACAGGCGTAAATTTTACTCAAATTCTGCAATCTCTTCTTCTATAGCCTGCGTTACATGCGAATCCGCAAATTTTAAAGCTTGGAAAACGGCGTTTTTGATAGCTTTGGCATTGCTTTTGCCGTGGCTTATAATAACGCATTTTTTTACGCCCATCAAAGGCGCGCCGCCGTATTCGGCATAATCAACCTGTTTTTTGAGTATTTTAAAAACTTTTCTCATCAAAGCCGCGCCGGCAATCGCAAGCGGAGATTTTTTGATATTCATTTTTATGATATTGGTGATGGATTCGGCAACGCCTTCGCTTGTTTTCAGCACGATATTGCCGACAAATCCGTCGCAGACGACAACATTAACGGAAGCGTCAAAAATATTATTACCCTCAATGTTACCTACAAATGAGTTAAGCTTAGCCATCATTTCATATGCTTCTTTCGTAATATCATTGCCTTTGCTTGACTCTTCGCCGTTTGATAAAAGCCCGATTTTAGGTTTTCTAACGCCCATGACATTTTTCGCGTAACATTCGCCCATGACGGCAAATTGAAACAGATGCTCGGCTTTACAGTCCACATTCGCGCCCACATCCAAAACAAGCGTTGAAACGCCGTTTTGAACAGTCGGCATTAAAGTGGCGATTGCTGGTCTTGATACGCCTTTAAGCCGTCCGATACGAAGCGTTGCCAAACTCATCGTGGCGCCGCTATGTCCAGCAGAAACAACGGCGTCCGCTTTTCCTTCCCGCACCAAATCCACAGCTTTATATATTGTGGACTCTTTGCGCTTTAAAACATCTGTTGCGGATTCGTGCATATCAAATACATCGTCAGCTTCTATATAACTGACTCTGCTCTGCATGGAGGGCGAAAACAAAGGTTTGATAGCGTCTGTTTTGCCTACAAGTATTACTTCAAAGTTATCCCTTTCGGCAAGGGCTTTGATAACTCCCTCTATAATTGGAGCAAAGCCCAAATCGCCGCCCATAGCGTCAATAGCGATTTTTAACATTCGCGCTTCTTAGTATGAGCCTGTATTTTTGTTAATACGATGAGGCATTTTCCATGTACCGTCGCTTGCCTTTACAGGCATCGCTAAAGTAACTTTGTAGTGCGTTCTGCGTTTTGCGCCTCTTGTTTTGCTCACTCGTCTTTTTGGCACTGCCATGTTATCTCCTTAATTAATTTTTACATTTGGCGCAGTAGTGATAATCGCTTTTGACAGACTCTATCTCGCTTTGCAAAATTTCATCAAAATCAATAAAGCCGTCATAAAATTCTATGACATCTATTTCGTCTGCCGCGCCTTTATAAATTCCGTCTGAAACAAGTATCTCAAGCGGTTCGTTTATCTCTATTTCCAAATCTTCGCCGCACCTGTCGCAGGAATGGCTAATCTTTCCAGCCAAATCAGCTTTTAATAAAATCAGCCCGTCAGACTTTTTCGAAACTTTGCCGAAAAATCTTACGCCGTCTTTTACAAGCTCAAAATCCAAAGCCTCTTTGGCAACTTTTTTAAAAGCTATCTCCAATACTAAATCAACTCTCTTTTGCCGAAAAAGAATGCTATCTCTATCGCAGCATTTTCCAAACTGTCGCTTCCATGAACTGCATTTGCGTCAATGCTTTCGGCAAAATCGGCGCGGATAGTGCCTTTTTGTGCCTCTTTTGGGTTTGTTGCGCCCATAAGTTCGCGGTTTTTAGCCACCGCATTTTCGCCTTCAAGAACAATGACTACAACAGGACCGCTTGTCATAAATTCCACCAAATCTTTAAAAAACGGTCTGTTTTTATGCACGCTATAAAACTTTTCCGCATCCTCTTTTGAAAGCTGCAATTTTTTCAAGGCTACTATACGGAGATTATTGCTTTCAAATCTGTCAATAATCTTTCCTACAACATTTTTTGCAACCGCATCAGGCTTGATAATAGATAGTGTCTGCTCCATATTTTGGGCGCTCCTTGACATATAATATCTCATTTAAAAAAACAAAGGGTAGAATTATAGCAGAAAAATTGTTGTTTTTTTATAAAATGCGCCTGAATTGTAAAAATTCAGGCTGCGCGCTCTTATGAAGCTGCGGAAGTGCCGCCTTTGCGTTTATCTTCGCCGATTTCGGAACGAAACGGCTGACCGTCTGCCGCCGTATCCCACACAATACAGCCGTCTGTTGGACAGGCTGACGCGCAGGCGGGCTGGTCATGATGCCCTACGCATTCAACGCATTTATTGGCATAAACAAAATATATTCCATCCCCGTTTGGATTGTCGCTGTCATCAACTATGGCTTCGACAGGACACTCATCAATACATGAACCGCATGATATACACAAATCTGTAATTTTAACCGACATAATTTCTCCTATAAAAAAATGGACTTTACTATATCAAACTCTTATTTAAACAGTCATTAAAAGAGTTTTGGAGATATAAAATGCAGCTTTTTATTTTGCGATTTTGTTTTTTTAAAACTCAAAATTGTAAAATAAGATAAAAAATATCGTATTTTGAAAAAATTTAAACTGTTACTTATATTTTTGCTGATACAATTTCCCAACTAATAAAATTTATTATTTAGGAGAAAAAATGTTAGTAACAAAAAAAGCACCCAATTTTACAGCAGCAGCAGTTTTAGGGGACAATCAAATAGTTGGAGATTTTAATCTCTATAAAAATTTAGGCGAGAAGGGGGCGGTAGTATTTTTTTATCCGATGGATTTTACTTTTGTGTGTCCGTCAGAAATTATCGCATTTGACAAAAGGCTTGACGAATTCAAATCACGCGGCATAAATGTTATAGGCGTTTCATGCGATACACAGTTTTCGCATTTCGCATGGAAAAGCACAGATGTTAAAAACGGCGGCATCGGCAATATTCGCTACCCGCTTGTGGCTGATGTTACAAAGCAAATCGCACGCGATTTTGATGTGCTTTTTAACGAAAGCGTAGCTCTTCGCGGTTCGTTTTTGATAGATAAGGACGGCACTGTAAGACATGCGGTGATAAACGACCTTCCTTTGGGTAGAAATATTGACGAAATGCTAAGAATGGTTGATACAATGCTTTTTACAAACGAGCATGGCGAAGTTTGCCCCGCAGGCTGGACAAAAGGCGATGAAGCTATAAAAGCCAACACAAAAGGCATCGCCGAATACCTCTCTAAAAACGCTGAAAAACTCTAAAAACAGCAAGCCCGCATTTACATGAGTGCGGGCGTTTGAAAAATTTATTTATGTTTTGAGAATGTATCCGGCATTTGAAATATTCTCTATATTAATATCCGGCATGCATTTTTTTATGCGCAGTACCGCCGTATGAACCGCGCTTTTATTTACGCTTTCACCGTAATATACATAATCTTCTATCATGTCATAACTGACAAGACGGTTAAGGTTGTAGCACAAAAGCCAAAATATTTTATTATTTACCTGCGTTAGAAAAAGCAGTTCATCGTCTTTATAAATAGTCTCTTTATTTGTGTCAATCATCACGGTAGGACTCAAGCGGATTCGTTTTTGGTTTATCTTTTTCGACAGCGACAATAAAATAGCCGTCTGTAAATCCTGAATATCCAAAGGTTTTCTCAAAAAACTAAATGCGCCGTTTTTTATACCGCTTAATATATTCTGGTCGGTATCGTAAGATGTGATAACGATAAACGGCTGTTTTGGTTTGAGAATAAAAATTTCTTTTATCATCTCAAATCCGTTCAATTTAGGCAAGTGGATATCGGTTACGATAATATCAACATGATATTTTTTGAATACATCAAGCCCCTCCAATCCGTCTTTGGCATCATAATATGCCCTAAAATACTCCTTTAACCCCTGTTTTATCATGGCGCGCGCTATATCGTCGTCTTCTACTACTAAAATAGAAAAATTGCCAAGCATTTCCAGCGTTGATTTACGAATACTCATGTTCTTTTCCTGATATTTTTATTGATTTTCAAAACAAAAGTAGTAGGATTGGCATTATTTACCAATACTACATCTCCCATTAATTTCTCTTTTGCTATTTTTTTGGCAAAAAACAGCCCCATTCCAAAACCGTTCGGCTTTTGCGAGGAACTGAGCGGCGAAAAAAGACTTTTCGCTTTTTTGCTCGTAATGCCGCCGCCAAAATCCGATATAAAAATCGCTGCATCTCTTTCGTCTGTCTCAAATTTTATCTCTATTGTTCTATTATTGATATCTTTTGTATTTAGCGGCATGGAAGCTATAGAATCTTTGGCGTTTTGCACAAGCACCAACAAAATCTGCTGTATAAAATTCTCTGATGAGCAAATTTTAAGTCCTGCGGCGGTGCTGTTGTCCATATTTACTATGATGTTATTTTGTGCTAAATTTGTATGCATTACATGAAGCACGCTCTCAACGCACTCAATCAATTCAAATTCGCTTATATCCTCAGATATTTTATAAAAATTGCGATAAATATTGATCGTTTTATCCATCATGCCAATGGAACGCTGCGATAATTTAAGATTATTTTTTATATTTTTTACTTCCGCGCCTTTCATTTTTCCTAAAAGCAGCAAAGAGTTGCTGATGATAAGCGCCAAAGCATTCAAAGGCTGGCGCAATTGGTGGTTGATAGCCGATACTAATGCCCCTACTTCGCTCATGCGGGAATTATACTCTAAAAGCTTTTCATACTCTCTTCTTTTTGCTTCCGCTCTTGTATGCAAAAAAGTATATGAGGCATTTACGATGATAATAAATAGTATAAAATAGATTAGAATTATAAACGCATTTTTTGCAAAGCGTTTGACAATCTCATTTTCCATCTTTTCCCAATTTATACCAACGGCAATATACCAGTTAAAATCGGCTATTTTGTCCATAGAGACGATATCGCCGTCAATATGCATCTCGCTTGGCGTTACATACCCGCCGCCGGATAATTTTTGATTGCGGATTTTGATAAGTTTTTTATCAAGTTCGTCTTGACTGCCGCCGCCTTGAGCGCTGATCTTGCCCTCTTCGCCTATAAAATAGTAAATATTATCAGGAACATCAAGCGCTTTTATCTTATCAAACAGTAGATTTGCTTTGATAATACCGCAAAAAACTCCCTTAAATTCCTCATTTTTTAACACGGGTGTGCAAATATTAAATGTAGCTTCTTGAAGAAGATCATGTCTGTCCATTGTTTCGATTGTAGTTTTTAACTCCTGTTTTGTATTTTTAAACCATTTTTTATCAAGGTACCACTTGCTTTCATTGTTTTTAAAGTAATATTTTTCACCGTATTCG
Source organism: Campylobacteraceae bacterium (assembly GCA_031276075.1). Classification (GTDB taxonomy): domain Bacteria; phylum Campylobacterota; class Campylobacteria; order Campylobacterales; family Campylobacteraceae; genus JAIRKW01. The sequence continues at coordinate 10,699 of JAISNU010000002.1, read as the reverse complement.
TATGTATAACCCTCTCTATAATCATCCATCTTTTTATCATTAACATAAAAGTACATATCCGGTATCAAAAGCTGAACAGCGTCAAAATATTTATTTCCTTTAAGATATATGCCCAAAGCATCTTGTATAAGTTCTTCATTATCGTAGTATTGATTGAAATATTTGCCGCTTATCTCAAGACTGTTTATCCGCTCAAGTATCCATGATTCTATTGTATATCGTACATTTTTAATGGTAAGTTCGCGATTTTTATCTGCAAGATATTTAAATTCATTTTTAATATTCAAGAAACTATCCACAAGCATAATAACAAATGCTGCTGTGGCGACTAATATTAAATTATAAACTTTATAGTTTTCAACATTTTTGAAAAACTTCCCTATCGCACCCACTTCCAACCTTAAAAAACTTATTCGTAATAATAGCACATTTTAAAATCGTTTGAGCAGTATTTTGCGAAAAAAGTATAATTAGCGCAAATAGTTTCTCCTAATAAAACAAGCCTTATCTACTCTACAAATGTCAAAAGCAGGTTTGTATCGGCTATCTGCGCTATTCTTGAAGCTGTGCTGCCGAATATTATCGGATTTAGTCCCGACAAATTTCTGGAAGCTAAAACGATTGTCGTATAGCCGTTTTGCTCGGCATAATCCTTAACTGCTTCCGATACCACCTCAGCTTCCATCACAACGACTTCAGCATCCGTCCTCTCTTTTTTAAACTCTTCTACCTGCTTTTCAATCTCTTCTTGTATAAATTCCAAAGATTGTACCGCCAAAGTCGCATAAGGAACGCTAACGCCAAATGAAGTGGAATTAGCGTAAAGATAGGTAATCTTAGAATCAGTTTTAAGAAACTCTTTAACTTTGGACGCGCTCATGGTATAGTGTCCAAGATCTGTTGGGATAAGTATCTTGCCGTTTATGGATTTATCGCGTGCAATAAACACGGGGATGCCTATTTTTTCAAGTACCCTTTTTGCCGTAGAACCCATATATACAACCGCATGCGATTTGCTCATATTGCCTAAAATCACAAGATCGGCGCCGCACTCTTTGGCAGTTTTAAGGATAAGTTCCCAGCCGCTTGAAAAAGCGGTTACGATGTTAACTGTTTTGGCTTTGGAGTGTTTTTTAACTGAATTTATAAGCTCCTCTTTTATCTTGTTTTCGTCAAGATGTTTGGAGCTGAAAAAGTCAAAAAACGGCGTCTCTATGGCATGTAGATATGTAAGCTTTGCGCCTGTTCTTTTTGACAGCTCTTCGGCTTTATCTATTACATATATATCGCTTTCGTGCATGGCTAAAGCTGCTATTATATGTTTCATTTTTGCCCCTTTCGGAAAAAGTTTAAACTGTCTTAGTATAACAAAAATAAGTTAAATACTCTTTTTTTGGCTATAATATGCGAAATTTTTTTATCAAAGGGGGGTGAGCTATGCCGCTTTTAGACAGTTTTAAGGTTGATCATACAAAGATGCCGTCTCCATCGGTTCGTATCGCTAAAATTATGGAAACTCCAAAAGGAGATATGATAAGCGTGTTTGATTTGCGTTTTTGCAAACCCAACAAAGAGATAATGAGCGCAAAAGGGATACATACGCTAGAACATCTGTTTGCAGGATTTATGAGGGCGCATTTGAACGGCAAAAGCGTTGAAATCATAGATATATCGCCTATGGGCTGCAGGACGGGATTTTACATGAGTCTTATCGGAAGTCCCAAAGAATCGAAAGTAATCAAAGCATGGCAGGAGTCTATGGAGGATATATTAAAAATAAAAAATAAAAAAGATATCCCCGAGTTAAATATCTATCAGTGCGGTACATATAAACTGCACTCATTGAAGCAGGCGCGCAAAATCGCCGCGAAAATCCTCAAAAAAGGGATAGTAACGGCAAAAAACAGCGAAATAGAGTTAAATTTGACGGAAGAAAACAGCGATAAATATATTTAAAATATTACCTTTTTACAAGGCGGTTTATGCGCGGGCGTCTTGTGGGTATAAGAGAGTTTAAAATATAAAAAGAATAAAGCAAAGCTTTTTCAAAAAATTAGAAATTTTTTGCGTGAGAGCGAGTATTTAAATAATGATTTTGTAATTTTATAGAAATATTAAGGATTATGAAAATAAACGGCAATGATTATTGGGTGCGGCAGGCAATATCATGAGAGTTATTGTTGTAGAATATAACGCAAAAGATTTTGAGCGGATAGTGAAATATAATACAAATCGCTTGGAAAAGCAATGACAATCAAGGCGCGTCATTAAAATCTCATGAACTGCTTGGAGCAAGATTGGGCTATCAATTGGTCGCGGCAAGCTAATGCGTTTTTTGTAAAAGGAAGTTAGTCAAGAGTTGCGTTAAAATCCTTTTTCTTACATACAAGACATTATTGCTGCGGTCGTGAACTAAAACAAGCCGTTGTATTGAAATATGATAAGCTATTATAACAGCAGTGTTAAATTACCATGAACCGAAACAAGCGTTGTATTGAAATTCCTCCTACAATAACAGCATTAACAGAATATCTATCTATAAATCTAAACAAGACATTGTATTGAAATTTTTTCAGGCTCTGGTTTAATGCTTTCTACTTCATCATGAACCGAAACAAGCGTTGTATTGAAATTTTATTACTATAGTCCGTCATTGCGAGGAGCGGCAGCGACGAAGCAATCCAATAAGCAATAAAAAACAGTTCAAACATATAAATAAAAAGGCGTCGTTTATTTTAAAAATACTCTTTTTGTCATTGTGTATATAAATTGCCACGACGCTTTGTGTTTTTCAACATCAGAATGAGGCAGTGTGGATTGCCACGCTTCGCTCGCAATGACAAAAAAGGTGCGTCTGTATGAAAATTCTACCATGTAAATAAAGCAGTAATTCCGTCATTGCAAGGAGGGAGTGTAACGACTGACGAAGCAATTCATATGCGTGAAGCATTATAAAAGGATATTGCAATTGAAAAACATAAAATAATAAATTTGAAGTTGATAATTTATATGTTTGGATATTTGAATTTTCTTGTATTGTTTCGTTGATTTTTTTTATTTCTGGATTGCCGCGCTTCGCTCGCAATGACGGATATCGCAATAATGTTTTCAAATTGCAATGGTAGTATGAATTACTTCGTCGCTCAGCCCCTTGCAATAACGAAATGAAGGCTTGCATAATTAAAAGTACAGGTTATTTCGTTACTTTAATTTTTTTAATAACTGGATTGCTTCGCTGACTTCGTCAGCTCGCAATGACGGAGAGGATATTTTTAATTCGCTTAAATCCTGTGCAAGCGTTGTATTGAAATTTCTCCTACAATAACAGCATTAACAGAATATCTATAAATCTAAACGAGACATTGTATTGAAATTTTATTACTATAGTCCGTCATTGCGAGGAATACGCAGTATGACGAAGCAATCTATACATTTTGCCATTACAGCCTTTTTTTGTTATGCAAAAAGCGCAGCAATCCAGAAAAACACCCAAAACCGACCGCATGCAAGGCACATGCGCATCTTTTTGTCATTGTAAGAAACAAGGCAGCAAAGTAATTGTGTCCCATTTCCGTCATTGTGAGGAGTGTAACGACGACGCAATCCACACTGCAATAACAAAAAAATGTTGTTAATAATACATGGAAGCGCCTTTACATATTTGGATTTTTTAGATTGTTGTGCGCTCCTCGCAAAGACGGAGCGCGATAATTTCCATATTTTTTTAAATTTCCTTGAATCAAAACAGGCGTTGTTTCCAAAACCAGCCTCTATTGAAAATTTATATCATGCGGCAAGACTTTTCGGAAATAAAAGCATACATATAGCAAAAAATATACAGGAATTTAACTATCTACTCAAACTTTTTGTTGTAATTTATTCTGAAACATTTAATGCTCCGCCTTATACTCTATCTTTTTGCCAAATCCCAAACGGTTGTCTGTAAATTTGGCATAAGTTATATTTATCTCCCAAAGCGTCGGAAACAGCGCGAGCGCAAACGGATATGTCTGGAAGTAGAGCTTTTTACCCGACATGGAAGCTTTTTTGACGCTGCCTTCAAGTTGAAGCCCGCGTATAAGCCCCACCTCTTTTGTTTCAAGCGTTATTGTGCCGCTGACAAAAGGATTTTTTGCGATATTTTTCATGTGGCGCGTATTTTTATCAGAAGCGAAAACAAACGCGCGCTTTTCCTCCAAAAACGCATAAAAACAGCTGGCAGACCAAGTCTTGCCCTCTTCGCATGAGCTTATATTGACAATATGATGCTCTTTTATAAAAGTTATTATCTCTTGATTCATGTAAACCTTTATTTTTAACATGGAAAGCGTGTGCGGCAATTCATATTTTTATATTATTGTACAACATAATAACACAAATACTTATTTGATTGCCGTATCCGCGCAATGACAAAGAAAGGACGAATTACCGCGCATGTAAAAATTGTAAAAAAATAATGGAAAGTCTATCTTTATACAAGAACGGCAAAGATGCATGGATTTGGATTGCTTCGTCGTGCTTCGCACTCCACGCAATGACGGAGAGATGGTCATTGTATGAAAATTCTACCATGTAAACAAAACAACAATTCTATCATTGAAAATACGGCAAAAGTAAACTATACGCATATGTAAAACAGCAATTTTGTCATTGCGGGACACAAAGTTGCGCGGCAATCCATTATTTTCTACTTTCATTTCCATTCAATTTAACGCTCTATGACGCTTGATAATTCCTGCATACTCTTTTCATCATTGCAAGACTAAGCCGTGTTTATATATTAGCCTCTAAAATACATAAATAAAAGCAGTTCCGTCATTGCGAGGAGTGCGAGCTTGCGAAGCAGGAAGCAATCCACATACATGAAGCGTTATAAATATCAAAATATTACAATTGAAAAACATGGAATGAATTAAATTTGGGGTTGATAATTATACTTTTGATTTTATTGCTTTATTTCTGGATTGCTTCGCTCTCGCAATGACAGAAATTGATACATCGTTCTGTAAATTCATCATTACATGAAAATTCCACCATGTAAATAAAACAGTAATTTTGTCATTGCGAGGAGTGCGAGCAAAGCGCGGCAGGACGAAGCAATCCAAATAATTAAAAACTATAAAAACCAGCAAAACAAATATACAACATTCAATTTTTTCATTTATTTTTGTTCCCAAAAGATAGATTGCTTCGCCGCAAGCGGCTCGCAATGACGGAAAGGAGGCTTGCATAATTAAAAGTACAAGTTATTTCGTTACTTTAATTTTTTTAATAACTGGATTACTTCGTCGGTCGTTACGCTTTTTGCAATGACGGAAGGCTTTGAATTTTTTGCCTGCGGGGAAAAACAAAATGCTCTTTCTTAGTAATAAATTGAGAGCTCTTGCCGCGTTGTAAGCAGCTCTCAATAACAAAACATGAGGTTTGAATTTATATGAAACTTTTGCCTTATAAATTGTTTTGCAAATTTCCTTCTTTAATGATGCGAAAAAGCTTTAAAAGAGATATAAAAAATGTGGTTATGGCAGGTCCCAATATCATACCCCAAAAACCAAACGACGCGAGTCCTGCAATGATAGAGAAAAATATCAAAAGCGTATTAAAATAGACAGGCGTTTTTAAAAGTATTTTATTTACATATTTAATGATGAGAGGTTTTACAAAATTATCCACCGCGCCTATACCGATAAAAGAGTACAGAGCTATTATCACCGCCGAAGTTGTATTGCCGTTTGAAAGTTCTATCAAAGACAGAGGAAGCCATACAAGCGCGCCGCCGATGACGGGTATCAAAGAGGCAAAACCATACAATATGCCGAGCATGAGAGCGTTATATCCGTAAGCCATACCGATAAATGCGAACAAAATGCCTTCCAAAATAGCCGTTAAAATAATAGAGTAAAATACTACGCTCATGACATTTGCCACTTCAAAAAATATGGCATTCGCCTCTTTTTGATTTATCGGCATTACGCTTTGAAAATATGCGCTCAAAGTTTTGCCGTAATATGTCGCAAAAAAGAAAAATATAACGATTAAAACCATATCTTTCAAAAAGCCGGCGCTCATTTTGCCGATAAATGTCGCATATGATACGACCTTAGCCGCTATCGCCGCTTTGTCTAAATTCGCAAAATAGCCGTCTATATCATGTTCTAAAAAATTTAACGATTGCGGAAGGGAGAGTTTTATATTTGATAAAAAAGCTACCGCTTTTTCTATGAAATCATCATTTATATGTATAAGTGAATTTGTAAGAGTGGTAGCCGCATAACTTATCGGCGCAAAAAAGAGTAAAAGCAGTATTAAAGTCGTCAAAATCGCCGACAAAAAAGGAAATTTCACAAATCTTTGAATAAAAATATTTATACTGCTCATGGCTATCGCCAAAAGCGAAGCTATCGTAATATCAAGTAAAAACGGCGAGTACAGTTTGAACATTCCATAAAGCGTCAAAAGAAAAACAGCCAAGATAAAAAAGCGGTTGTCAGCGTTCATCTGCATCCTTGAAAAGCCCCATGTTCATGGGCGATAATTTGAAAAGTTCGTAAGATTTGACAGTAGCGATGCGCCCGCGCGCCGTTCTTTCTATATATCCTGTGGCTATCAAATAAGGCTCTATCACATCTTCCACCGTACCTTCGTCTTCGCTCAAAGACGCCGATATGGTGCTTAAACCCACAGGCCGCCCTTTTGCTTCAAGCAAAATGCGTAAAAATTTTATATCCATCTCATCAAATCCCTGTTCATCTACGCCAAGTTCGTCAAGTCCGTATTTTGCGCGCTCTTTAGATATAAACTCTTCGTTATGTATTTGCGCGAAATCGCGTACGCGCTTTAACAGTCTTAAAGCGATTCTCGGCGTACCCCTGCATCTTTTCGCCATCTCCTGCGCAGCGTCTTCCTTGCATGCAAAATTCAGCTTTAAAGAGGCTTTTTGGATTATCCTGCCAAGTTCGTTTTGCGAATAAAACTGAAGCCTGAAATGCATGCCGAACCTGTCTCTTAACGGCGAACTTATCATTCCTGCCCGCGTAGTTGCGCCTATAAGCGTAAAGCGCGGTAAATCTATTTTTATCGTCTGCGCGGCAGGTCCGCTTCCTATGATAATATCAAGCCTGAAATCCTCCATGGCAGGATACAAAACCTCCTCAATCGCAGGGGACAGCCTGTGAATCTCATCTATAAAAAGTACATCGCCCTCTTGTAGATTTGTAAGTATCGCCGCCAAATCGCCGCTTTTTTCTATCATCGGTGCGGCTGTCATTTTGATATTGGCGCTCATTTCAGTGGCTATGAGGTATGCTAATGTTGTTTTGCCAAGTCCGGGAGGTCCGAAAAAAAGCACATGGTCTAAACTCTCATTTCTTCTTTTAGACGCTTCTATAAATACTTGAAGATTTTTTTTAATTTTATCCTGTCCGATATAATCATTCCAAGTTTTCGGGCGCAACGAGTTTTCATACTCGTTCTCTATTTTCATCTTTTCTATTTCAATAATTCTTTCCATATTTTCGCTTAATAGATAAATTCATCATCGGGAAATTTCCCATTTTTCACATCATGCGCGTATTGTTCAACCGCCTCTTTTACCAAATCCGCGCCGTTTAGATAACGCTTGACAAATTTAGGCTTAAACTCTTCAAAAAATCCCAGCATATCGCTCCAAACAAGCACTTGTCCGTCTGTGTACCTGCCTGCTCCTATACCGATAGTCGGTATATTTACGGCTTCGCTTACGGCTTTCCCCGCTTCCTCTTTAACGCCTTCTATGACTATGCAAAACGCGCCCGCATCTTCTATAGCTTTGGCGTCGTCTATAAGTTTTTGCACGCTTTTTTCATCTTTGCCTTTTACTTTAAATCCGCCGTCGCTTCTGGCAAACTGCGGCATAAGACCTATATGCCCGACAACCGCTATGGAATTATTGACAAGGGCTTTTACGATATGCGCCCGCTCAACTCCACCCTCTATTTTTACGGCATGCGCGGAAGTTTGCTGATAAATTTTAGAAGCGTTTTTCAAAGCGGTTTTTTCATCTGTGTATGAAGCAAACGGCATATCCGTAACCACAAATGTATTTTTCGCGCCTCTTAAAACGGCTTTTGTGTGATAAATCATCGTATCTATATCCGTACTTAAAGTATCGTTTTGTCCATTAAAACTGTTATTTAGGCTGTCGCCTACCAGTATCATATCCGCCCTTTCGTCAAAAAGCCGCGCAAAAAGCGCATCATAAGCGGTTATCATTACAAGTTTTTCTCTGTTTTTTGCATTTTTTATTGAAGTTATCGTTCTCATGGCGGCTATCCTCTGAAAATTTTAGATTTTAAATGTTACAATTATATCCATAAAAAACAGTAAAAGAGTTAAAAACTCAAAATCACAACGCCAACGGAGGCAAATTGAAACAGTTAGTTGCGTATATAACGGCAGGATTTCCTGATGTAAATTTTACGATTGATGCGGCTGCGGCTTTAAAAAATGCGGGCGCGGACATAATAGAACTCGGAGTGCCGTTTTCAGACCCTATGGCAGATGGAGCGGTGATAGAAGAGGCAAATCTAAAAGCCTTGCATGAGGGTTTCAAAGTGGAGCGTATATTTGAAATATCCAAACAAATTGCGCCCGAAATTTCCACATATTGGATGGGATATTTTAACCCTTTTTATCACAAAGGGATTGACTATTTTGCCGCGAAAGCAAGAGAGTACGGCGTAAACGGATTTATCATTCCGGATTTGCCTTTTGAAGAAGCCGCGCCATATAAACATCTCCTGGAAGGAATGGGGCTAAATCTCATTGACTTTATAGCGCCCACGCATCCAAAAGAGAGGATAATTAAAATCGTCAAAAACTCTTTGGGATTTATCTATCTTGTAGCTTATGCGGGCATAACGGGAAGCGGGGCTGAGGAGGATTTGAGCCAAATAGCGCAGGATATAAAGAACTGCACCGATACGCCCGTATTTGTCGGTTTCGGCGTAAATGAAAAAAGCGCGAAAGCAAAAGCAAAAGGCGTTGACGGTGTCATAGTCGGAAGCGCGTTTATCAAGATACTTTTAAACGAAGACTTGACTAAAACGCAAAAAATAGATAAAATTGCGCTCCTTGCCCGCAATATCAAAGAGATAATCAACGAATAAAACGGGCTTTTGGGAGTGACTTGGCTTCGACAGGAGCAGGTTTGGCTTGATTGCATGCCGCTTTGAACAGAGCGCAAAAAGTTCATTAAATTTAGACGCAAATAACAAAAATTTCGCTCCCGCTTACGCTAAAATCGCGTAAGTTTTATCCTTAAAGGGAGGCTTTGCACCGTGGATGCTATCTAAACGGATTTCGCAAGGCTCAAAAAATAGATAGCTTGATTTGGCACGCGGCTGACGCCAAATTGAAATTTAAGCCTGCGTTTTTGCGTAGTTTTCGCGGATTGAGTGAAGCAAAAGCAAAGATTAAATCAATCCTTCTAAGCATGTAGATATCAAATCGGGGCTGTTTTTGGACAGGGGTTCAATTCCCCTCACTTCCACCAAGCAAAAATCACTTAAACTTAAACGACCGCAAAGGCTTCTAAAAACCTCTTAAAATCGCACTTTGTAATTATACCACATAAAACCCTTTAAAATTAATTAAGTGCTTTTTTGGCAAAATATGGTTACACATAGGCTACACTGAAAAGGGATAAAATGAGTGAGCAAACAACAAAACTCATAAAGAGTAAAAAATTTACAGGCGTTTATCACAGCATATTATCAAACAGTGATAAGTCTTACTACATCATCTACAAACTACAAGGCAAAACCCACAGAGTATTTATCGGCAAAGAGAGCGAAGGCATTAACGAGGCTTTTTGCTACCAGAAACGAAACGAAGCTATCAATAAAGCAAGATTTGGCGATGATACTCCGATAATCAAATACAAAAAGAAAATCGGGATAACCTTTAAAGAGGCAGTAGAGAAATCCATACAGGGCAAAAACCTTAAAGACAAAGTATCCAAGTCTTACACTGCCATTGATGATATTTTCGGTAACAGCACATTAGACGATATCACGCCAGAAACGATAGATAAACTCACAAATGAACTCAGGCGTAAAGGCAGAGCAGAACAGACAATCCTTAACTATTTGGAACGCATAGGCGCGGTTTTCAGCTTTGCTATCAAGAGAAAACTATTCAAAGGCGCAAACCCCGTTAAGGACATAACCAAACCAAAAGTGGACAATCAGCGTGAACGATACCTAAAAGATGATGAGGTTAGACTGCTAAAACAAACTTTGAAAGATAAACCAATGCTTTTATTATTTGTAGAGCTTTCACTCGCAACAGGCGCACGGTTAGAGACGATTACAGGCATAACCAAAAAAGATATTAACCTCAGCGCAAAGACTATCCATTTAAAAAACCATAAAACCAATAAAACATATGCGGGATACATTGACGATACAGGCAGTCTTTTACCATTACTCACAAAACGCTACAAAGAGCTTAAAAATCCAAACGATTTATTACTTGACACACTCAGCAGAGCTACAAACAGCCAAGAGGATTTTACCCGTTCCACTAAATGCGTAAGCCGTTCTGTTTCAAAATCGCTAAAACCAATTTTAGACAGGCTTTTTAATCAGGGATTGGACAAAAAAGACAGTAAAAACAGAGTAGTTATCCATACGCTAAGACATACATTCGCAAGCCACTT
>JAISNU010000129.1 GCA_031276075.1 Campylobacteraceae bacterium | reverse complement strand
ATACGATTTTATCTGCGCATTGTCTCCTATGGTAAGATTGCTGTTTCTGCCAATATGGATTGACCCTGCTACCTCAGTACCGTTTCCTATAATAATGCTTAAATTTTCAGCATCGTCTGCCATAAATACATATTCAGCCCATTCCTGCCACGACTCAGTATCATTGTCATGTTCTACATAGACGACGCCTATGCTTGAATTGTCCCCCAAGTAAAAAAGGCTGTTATTGCCTGTTATTTCGATGTAACCGTTTATATGCGAATTATCCGCTATATTTATTGCCATATTGCTGCCTGTGGATGAAATCGCGCTGCCGCTATGATCTACTGTTGTATTCATTATTGCATTTATAACTGTATTTTCACCCATAGAGATATTGCCGCCGTCAAGCAGTACAACCGTCCCGTTGATATATGAGTTTTTACCAAAAGAGATATTGGAGTTTTGAGCATAAACGGCGGTGTGTATTTGTCCAAAATCGTCCGCCGTATTTATCACGGAATTATCGCCTATCACTATTTCCGACCCTTTTGCCGCTACGGCGTACATATCCGTATTTATATTAAGCCTGTTAATATTCCATGTTCCGTTGCGGTCATTTATCAAAGCGGCGGCGTGCGTATTGTATGTATTTATGCTTAGATAATCTCTGTTTGAAATATCAAGAGTCGTATCGGCGTATATCTCTTTATTTACGGTATTGTAGCATATAACGCCCCCTCCAACTATTGCGCAGTTTGGAGTAATAGCCGCATTTGAAGGCATAATATACCAGTTATCGTTTGTGGACGCTTTTTTCAGCGTATATGTATATCCGCCGATATCAATAGTTCCCGAGTATGCCGCTTGATAATCTCCAAGAGGATTGTATTGATTTACGACAAGCAGCGCCGTATCGCCCGCGTCATATCCTCCCGTTGCTTGGTCAAAGAAGCGGATTTGGTGGCTGCCTGATGAACTCTCTAATATAACTATCTTATCGTTTAAATCGTTTGTTATATCAACTCTTATATCAAATATACCGTTTCCGTATAAATTATCCGTTGTTAATACCGTTGGAGATATTGCCGTTAATGATGCTCCGCCTCTTGTCAAATCAACTCTTGCATTGTTTGCAAGATAAAGATTTGTAAGGTTTGAATCCCCCGTAAGCTCCCATAGAGAGTTTGCGCCGTAAAAACTTAAATCAATTATGCCGTTATTATTATAAATGTTATAATTCTTTGCCGTTGAACCTGAAAAAAGCGAATTATCTGCAAAAGTCAAATTTACATACCCGTTCCATGCAGATATTATATTGCCGGCGATATTGAGAGTACCGTAATCATTAGAGACATTTGAGTTCTCCGCAAGAACGGCTGTTCCGTTTACAAGTATGGCTGCATTATCTCCAATATGGATATTTGGGGCGCTGTATCCATGAACTCCCACAGAACCGTTTCCTGTCAGACGGATATTTAAGTTATCGCCTATGGTGATATTGGAGTAATAGCCGTAAACTCCGTAGTCCCTGCCGTCGTCGCTGATAATACTTACATTATCGCCTATATTGATATTGGAGCCAGAGCCGTAAACTCCGTAACCAGGATAACTATCTGGCTTCATAATAAAAATATTTACATTATCGCCTATGGTGATATTGGAGTAAGAGCCGTAAACTCCGTAGCCTTGACCACTCATGACTGCAAAGATGTTTGTATTGTCGCCTATATTGATATTGGAGCCAGAGCCGTAAACTCCCATGCGTCCTGAAATAGTTGAACCGCTGCCTATATTTATAACTACTGTGCCGCTGTAATAATTGTCGTTAGCAAAAACGCCGTAACCGCTCGCATTGACATTGACTTTCGCGATATTCCATGTACCGTTATTGTCATTATGTATGCCGTGGTTAATTGCGCCGCCGCTTATCGTTACATTCAGATAATCCCTTGAAGGTATATCCAAAGTCGCATGATTATATACGGCGCTATTTACCGTGCTGTCGCAAACTACGCCGTTGTCTTCGGTCGCAGTGCATGCGGCGGACAGATTTGACGCAAATAGACAATTTAATGCAAATAAAAGAGAAAAAAGCCTGAAAAAATGCTGAAATTTTGACACAAACATATTGTTTGCAGTAACTTTTGAAAACCAATCCATACAAGACCCCTTTTTGTGGACATAAAAAATAAGGTTAAATTTTACTATGAAAAAAATAAAATACAAGTTAAATTTAGCGTGATAATTTTGTTTATATTAATTTTTTTAATGCAATTATGAAAAATATTTGTAATATACTTTTGCAAATCAAAGATTCGTATAAATAGTTAAATATTATAAATATTATCAAATATAAAAAATTACGCGATAAAATTTATCACCTTCCGTCATTGCGAGACACGAAGTGCCGCGGCAATCTGTCATATTCCGTCATTGCAATCAGCACAATTCCGTCATTGCGAGTGAAGCGTGGCAATCCAGAAACATCTGTACTAACCGCGCCCATACAAAGCACATACAGCCTTTTTCGTCATTGTAAACCACTTGCGACATGACAATTTATATTTTCCGTCATTGCGAGGAACGCAGAGACGAAGCAATCCATACCTTTGTTATTGCAATCAGCACAATTCCGTCATTGCGAGCCGTTGTAAACGGCGCGGCAATCCATACTTACAATAACAAGTATCCATAATAATAAACAAAACAATTTTTTATTTCATACCTAAATTATTTTATACTATTTTCTGGATTGCTTCGTCGTGCTTCGCTTCGCTCGCACACCTCGCAAAGACGGAAAATGTTTTCATTTCGAGGCACGAAGTGTCGCGGCAATCCATTCTTTATAATAAAAAAGAGTTATTATAAAAAAATAAATGATGTTTTTATTATTCGTAATTCTGAATTGCTTCGTCATACTGCGTACTCCTCGCAATGACGGAGCGGGGGCAATTGCTTCGCTACCATGTTTCTTGCAATGACAAAATGGGCGTTTTTTTGATGTGGATTGCTTCGTCTCTGCGTTCCTCACAATGACGGAGTGGGGGCGCAGAAATGACAGAATATGTGAGAATGACGAAAACACACAGTCTTCGAAATGTCCGCGTTTTTTGGAAAAATCCTGTCGGCTGCTTACATGGAGAAAAAATTTTCTATCTCTTCTTGCATTTTATCAACATTTGAAATAGCATTTACCCTGCTGCGGAATGCGGCGGCTTCAGGCATGGATTTTGAGTATGCATGCAAATGTTTTCTAAACAAAACCGCGCCCGTCTCGTCTTGATAAAACTCTCTCATGAGTTCCAAATGCTCCAAAACTACCGACTTTATAAACGATTTGTCCACGCTTTTTTCATTGTGTTTGAGTTGGTAAAATATCCATGGATTGCCCACTGCGCCGCGCCCTATCATTACTCCTTCGCATTTTGTAAACTGTTTTATTTCCAAAGCTTTTTCATAAGTCGTAATGTCGCCGTTGGCAAAAACCGGAATTTTCACGGACTCTTTCGCACGCCTTATCGCGTCATAATCTACCTCAGCTTTGTATCCGCCGCTTCTTGTGCGCCCATGCACGCTTATAAAATCCGCCCCCGCTTCTTCTATCGTTTTGGCGATAATTTCGGGCGTTTTTTCGCTAAAACCGATACGGGTTTTAACTGAAACATATCGTTTATTTGAGTGTTTTTTCATAGCTTCGACTATTTTTGCCAAATGCGGCAAATCGCGCAAAAGCGACGAACCAGCGTCCTGCGCTACAACTTTCGGCACAGGACAGCCGCAGTTTAAGTCTATGCCCAAGATGCCGTCCATGTTGTTTAAAATTTCAACGGCTTTGATAATGCCCGCTATATCGCTTCCTGCTAATTGAATTATATATCTATCCTCATTGTCCGCGCGTTTTAACATGCGAAAGGTTTTTTTGGAGTCCCTGATAAGCGCATTTACGCTTATCATTTCCGAAAATGTAATATCGGCGCCGAATTTTTTGCAGATACGGCGGAACGGCAAATCCGTCAAACCCGCAAGGGGAGCCAAAGCAGTCGGGCTTTGGCTAAAATTTATATAAAGCATTAAATAATAAGATCTGTGTCTATATTTTTTTCGTTATCGCGTAAAAAGAGTAAAATTTTGAACTTTTCAAACTCGCCGCTCTCTTCATTATTTTCCAAAAATTCGCGCGCCTTTTCAATAAGCCTTAACTCAAAAAGTATGTAAAGATACGCGAACGCCGCATGCTGATTTTTAGACTGCAAATGATCATAAAGTTTTAAAAGTTCATCCGGTTCTATGACGGTTTTCAGCACTTTTGCCGTACTTAAAAATTCGTTTGAATTCATCTGAGTTTTTTCCAAAAGCTCTTTTATCTCATTAATATTTAGCGTAAAACTGTCGCTTTTGTCGGCAAATCTTTTGAATAAAACAAGCAAATTCTCGCTTGTTAAATTAAAATTATATCGTTTGATATCCGAATATGAAGCCTTCTGCAAAAGCGCATTAAAGGCTTTGAGGCACACTTCGCTTTCAAGCGTATTGCAATGTTTCAACACCTCTTCTATGGATTTTTTATCGTCTGCTGAAAAATTCATGCGGTTTTGATTTAAAAGCTCATTATCGCTTCTCAGGCGGAATTTTTTCAAATCCACATACTTGCCGTCTCTAATATTTTCCAAAATGTCAAATATCTCGTCAATCTCTTTTTCACCCGTTTTTTCATCGGCGCTTTTTGGATTGTACCTCATTTTTTTCACAGCCGCCGATAAAACCTTAAAAGGCTCTGTCCTGTACTCATACTCTTTCTCTTCTCCCAAAAGCGTATGCCTGATGTGATGCACAAGCGTTTCATAATCTTTTTTTATAAGCCGCTTTGCCAAAAAATTTTTCACGGAGTAAAAAAGCATGTGAATTACAGAGACTGCAAACAATAAAAACAACGGCATGATAAACCACACGGCTGTTGGCAATTCCCAACTGTAGCCAAAAAGCGTCAGCGTATAATAAGCATTTTCACTCGGTACTACGCTGTAAACGAAAATACCGACAATTGCCAAAAGTATGACAGAGCAAAATATGTATAATTTGATACCCATTAAAAACTCCTTTTTTTGTTTTTCTCTTTTTCGGAAATTTCACGGCAGACTATGCAATACTTTGCATGAGGCTTGATTTTCAGTCTTTGTATGCTTATCGCCTCTTCGCACATTTCACATATTCCATAAGTGCCTTTTTCTATCTTATTTAGAGCGTATTCTATCTCAAAAAGTTCTTGCGACTGCTGAACGCTTAGGGCATGATCTATAAGATTGCTTACATTTAAAGCCGCAAAATCCGCATCATCTCTTGCGTCCGATATATCCATACTTTCAATCTCTTTTGCCGCGCCGTCAATATTTCTTAAAACCTGCTCTTTTCTTTCAAGAAGTAAATTTTTGAAAAACTCAATATCGCTCTGCTTCATTTTTGTCCTTAGTTTCGGTTTATTCTTTATGATATGGGTGATTGTTTTTTATGCAAAGCCCGCGGTAAATCTGCTCAAACAACACCAATTTTGCTATTTTATGCGCGTATGTTAATCTACTTAAACTTATAACTCTTTGAGCGCGGTTTAAAAACTGTTTCTCAAAGCCGTAAGCGCCGCCGATAAAAAACCTTATATCAGTGCGGTTTTCAAATATTTCGCTAAAATCCGCACTGTTTAACTCTTCTCCGTCCTTATCAAGCGCAATCGTATAATTTTTTAAATACGGCTCAAAGCTTTGCGCATACGACTTTTGCGCTTCTGCCGCTCCTTTGCTCTGCGCCGAAGCGATTTTGGCATTAAAAATCGGTACCTCTTCTATTTTGGCGAAACGCGAAATCATCTTCAAAAACTCGTCAATCATATCTTTAACACTCCCATGGGAACTCTTTTCAATGGAATATACCGTTATTTTCATAAAGCCCCGAACCTACCGCAAGATATGTTACATTTTTAAACTCGTCGTTTAATTTTACTCCGCCGACAGCCGCAACAGGCTTTTTAGAAAATCCCGCAATAATGTCAAGAGAATTTCCAAGTATATTATCCGTATCTTTCGTATCCGTTTTGCGATACGCGCCAAGCCCCACATAATCAACGCTCAAAAAATTTGCCGTTTTTATCTCGTCGGCGTTATGGGTTGAAAGACCGAAAAGTTTATCGCCAAGCGCGCGGCGCACTATATCTGCCGCATCATGAATATCGTTTGCAAAGTTTAACATATCGTCCTGTCCCAAATGAATGCCTTCGCAATATTCTATCAGCTTTATGTCGTCGTTTACTATCAGCGGTATATTGCCGCAAAGCGATTTTATAGCCAATATATCCTCTTTTTTTTCGCTAAAACCGCCCGATTTGTTGCGGTATTGAATCAGCGAAGCGTTCAAATCTTTTACTCTTTTAGCTATCCACTCTATGGATTTGCCCTTTTTTATCAGAGTCGCTTTGTCTATAAGCGCATACAATTTTAATTTTGCGATTTTATTCTCCCGCCGCTTATCCAATTTTATCAGTTTTGCTCTCAAATTCTACATCTGTAAAATATCTAAGCAAATCTGCTATTGTGCGCTTTAAATCGCCTCTTTTCACTATCATATCAATAAGTCCATGTTTTAGTAAAAATTCAGCTCTTTGAAAACCTTCGGGTAATTCTGCGCCTATGGTCTGCTTGATAACTCTTTGTCCCGCAAAACCTATCAATGCTCCCGGTTCTGCTATTATGACATCTCCGAGCCATGCAAAAGACGCGCTCACGCCGCCCATCGTGGGATCCGTTAAAACAGATATAAAAGGAAGAGATTTTTCGGAAAGTTTTGTCAAAACGGCTGATGTTTTTGCCATTTGCATAAGCGAAAATGTACTCTCCTGCATACGCGCGCCGCCGCTTGCGCTCACTATCACGAGTCCTTGACTGTTTTTTACGGCTCTTTTTGCCGCGCGCACTATCATTTCGCCTTCAACTGACGCCATACTTCCGCCCATAAAACCAAAATCAAATACGGCTAACTGTGCGCCAATACCCTCTATCTTGCACTCTCCAGCAATGACAGCCGAATTTCTGCCTGTTTTTTCCCGCGCTTCCTCTATCCTTTTTTTATACGATTTTTTGTCCACAAATTTCAAAGGGTCTATCGGCGTCAAATTCTCATCAAAACTTACAAAAGTATCCTTATCGCTTAGAAGGGCGATTCTCTCCAAAGCTCCTATTTTCATATGAAATCCGCACTTCGGGCAAACGCTTGCTTGAAGCAAAACCTCTTTTTTATACATCAAAGAACCGCATGCTTCGCACTTTACCCAATGACTTGGAGCTTCAGCCGCCTTGGGCTGTTCTCTGCGTGTTTTAAATATTTTAGAAAAATCCATCTAAGCCCTGCTCCTTTATAAAGTCAGAAATTTTATCAAATATTCCCTTATCTTTGCTTACAAGCAGAAACTTATCATTTTTAAATCTGAACAAATCCTCGCACATGTACCATCCGCCCGCAATATCAAACTCTCTGATACGCCCTTCAAAAAGTACAAAATCCACCTCATGAGCCATACTCAAAGAGAGCGCAAGCGCGCCCAAACTTCGGTACTTAAATCCTTCCTGCCTTAAATACGGGGCAAGCTTTTCGGATTCATATGATTTTTCAAAAATACCCATACCGCAAAGCGGCGTTAAAAAAATTTTCTGCACTTTTTTATATGAAAAAAAACGGCGCTCAAAACAGCTTTCGTCTTTTATGTACATGCATCCTGCGGCAAAATTTGCAACAACGGCACAGACAACTTCGCCTCTTTTTTCCAACGCGGCAGAAGAGCCAAAACATGGAATATTTGAAGCAAAATTTTTACTTCCGTCAATCGGGTCTATAATAACAATATCTCTTCCGCTTCCGCTCATGCCGCTCTCTTCGCTATAAATGCGCCCAAATTTTTGCAAATACTTTATAAAAACCGCCTCCGCTTTTAAGTCGGCTTTCAAACTTATATCGCCGCCAAAACCCCTTTGCATCTGCGTTTGCAAATCTTGTTCAGTATTCAGCAAATGATAAATTTCATAATTTGCCTTGATGCAGTTTTGTAAAAAATCCATGCTACAACCTTATTTTTCTTAAATCTTAGCCAATATTTGCTAAAATAGCGCACATGCAGGGGGAAAAGTGCAAGGTTTTATCGTACATATTAACAGAGTTAAAGACGAGGATTTGATAGTTACAATATTAAGCGAGTACAAACTTAAAACAACATATCGGTTTTACGGCGCTAGACACTCTGTGATAAATCTTGGCTATTTGATAGACTTTGAGACGCAAATATCCATGCGTTCAAATCTTGCGCAGTTACGGAGCGTCATACATCTTGCGCAAAGCTGGAATATAGACAGAGACAGATTTTATTTTTGGCAAAATTTTGTGAAACTTTTCTATGGTCATTTAAAAGATGTGGAAAGTATAGATAGATTTTACTTTGACCTGTTGGTATCATGCTCTAAAAAATGGCATAAACAAAGCCCTAAAAGAGTCGCCGTTGAGGCATTTTTGGAACTTTTGCAGTTTGAAGGCAGACTTCACTCTTTGGAATACTGTTTTTTATGCGAAGAAAAAATAGAAGATGAAAGCGCGGCTCTTGCAAGGGCATTTTTACCGGCACATACCGAATGTATTCATAATAAAGGTTTAAATATAAATAAATTAAAAGAGCTTTTCCGCACTAAAAAAACGCTTTTTTTAGATGATGACGAAACGGAATATTTATATATGATCATGAACGAAGGGTTTTAGTATTGTCTGCCTTCGGCTGTTGGAACTTAAATCATATTTTCAAAGTAAAAACTACCGCATATATTGAAGTTTGATTTGCAGGCGCAAATAAAATGGAAGCCTGTTTTTTATAAAAAATCCGCACATATTGAGTTTAACTTTGTTGCGGTTTCATTTCCCTCCTCTTTCAATCGTACAAGAAATCTGCATATATTGAAATTTGCCGCAAAGACTTGAAAAATATAGCTTTGTGAAATTAAAATAAAAAATTGAAGTTTGATGTAAAAGCCAACAATAAAACCGCGCGAAATCTGATAAATAAGAAATCTGCATATATTGAAGTTTGCCGCGTAGTTTTTTATCGTTGTATTCTGTAATTCCCGCGCCTGTCTCCGTCATTGCGAGCCGCTTGCGGCGTGGCAATCCACATCAAAGAAACGCCCATTTTGTCATTTGCAAATCGCTTGCAGCATAACAACTTCTCTCCTCCGTCATTGCGAGGAGTGCGAGCGAAGCAAAGCGACGAAGCAATCCAGAAAATAACATAGAATAATTTAGACATAAAATAAAAAATTGTTTTGTTTATTATTATGGATACTTGTTATTGTAGGTATGGATTGCCACGCTTCGCTCGCAATGACGGACAAGAGTTGTAATGATGTTTTTGTCATTGTGTGGAAATGGAGGAATAAAACAATTTATTCCATTTTGTCTTTGCAAGAAACTTGGTAGTGAAGCAATTGCGCCCCCCTTCCATCATTGCGAGGAGTGCGAGCGAAGCGAAGCAGGACGAAGCAATCCAGAAAATAACATAGAATAATTTAGACATAAAATAAAAAATTGTTTTGTTTATTATTATGGATACTTGTTATTGTAAATATGGATTGCTGCGCTGACTTTGTCAGCTCGCAATGACGGAAAAGAGAGGTTGCCACACCACAATAACAGAATTAGTGGGAAAAACGGCTTTGTTTTATTTTTATTCTGGATTGCCGCGCTTCGCTCGCAATGACGGAAAGATGCGTATATGCTTTGGTTAGTACAAATGTTTCTGGATTGCTTCGTCTCTGCGTTCCTCGCAATGACGGAAAAGAGAGGTTGCTACGCCACAATGACGGAATTAGTAGAAAAACGGCTTTGTTTTATTTTTATTCTGGATTGCCACGCTGACTTCGTCAGCTCGCAATGACGGAATTGTGCTGATTGTAATAACAAAAGGTATGGATTGCCACGCTGACTTCGTCAGCTCGCAATGACGGAATTAGTAGAAAAATGGCTTTGTTTTATTTTTATTCTGGATTGCCACGCTGACTTCGTCAGCTCGCAATGACGGAAGGCGGTGGATTGCTTCGTCGCTCCGCTCGTCGCAATGACGGAATTGTGCTGATTGCAATGACAAAAGATAGTGGATTGCTG
>JAISNU010000031.1 GCA_031276075.1 Campylobacteraceae bacterium | reverse complement strand
TCAACGGCTTTAAAATAGTCCTGTTTAATACCTTCGCCTTTTTTATACATTAACCCTAAACTTCCGCAGCTCCAAGCATTTCCTCCATCGCAGCCCTTTTTATAAAGTTCAACGGCTTTGAAATAGTCCTGCTTAACACCTTTGCCGCTTTTATACATGAACCCTAAACTTCCGCAGCTCTTAGCATTTCCTCCATCGCATGATTTTTTAAAAAGTTCGGCAGCTTTTTCATAATTACCGTTTTCATAAGTCTTATTAGCTTCGTCAAAATCATCAGCCAAAGCTAAACTGCCAAGCAGCACCGCACCAATTAACCACTTCAAAACGGTTTTCATTGTATTTCCTTAAATAAATTTTTTAAAACCAAATAGATATTTTAATTGTTTTCAACAATAAAATCAAGAGCAGGCAGAAAATATTTTTGCAATTTTTTGCCTGTTATGACTTTTTTTATTTTATATGTTATGTTTGAATTATTTGCATTCTTTGTGGATTGCTTCGTTGTGCTTTGCACTCTTCGCAATGACAAAAAAAATTGTCATTACAACTTTCCCTCTGCCATTGCGAGAAATATAATGACGAAGCAATCTAAAAAAATGCCTGTTTTCCGTCATTGCAATTGCGAGCTTGCAAAGCAGGAAGCAATCCATACTTTTTTGTCATTTTAGTTCTTATCATTTCTATATATTTGATAATTCATAAAACAAAAAAGCCCTTCCGTCATTGCGAGGAGTTTAACGACGAAGCAATCCAAAACCATGAAAAATTATGTCAGTGTCTTATAGTGATATTTTGTTATCGTAATTGTGGATTGCCGCGCCGCAAGCGGCTTGCAATGACGGAGGATGTTGTCATCGCAAATAGTGTGCATAATCCGCACTTTCTTTCATGAACGGCAAGTTTGCAAAGTAAAAGCATTAACGAGGGAAGGCGGGAATCCAAACATTCCGTCATTGCGAGCGCAGCGCGGCAATCCAGAAAATAATTAAAAACAATCCTAATCCATAAACAATTCCGCCTTTTCCGATATTTT
This sequence comes from Campylobacteraceae bacterium, assembly GCA_031276075.1. Lineage (GTDB taxonomy): Bacteria > Campylobacterota > Campylobacteria > Campylobacterales > Campylobacteraceae > JAIRKW01. The sequence goes on along the minus strand of JAISNU010000031.1, from coordinate 16,335 downwards.
GATAGGTCTTATCATATAAATATTTAATTTTAGTAATCTGGATTGCTTCGTCAGTCGTTACACTCCTTCCTCGCAATGACGGAGTAAGGAGGCGTTTTTAGTTATAAATTACCGCACCATTTCGTACCTTGCAATGGATAACTCGCTTTCCAAGTATGGCGTAAGATTGGAGTGGATTGCTTCGCTACGCTCGCAATGACGAAAAGGTAAAGTTTGTTTGGCTTTACATGCTTCGCTTCGCCACACTTTGTTCGTGCTCCTCCACAATGACAAAAAGCAGGTATTTCCATCACCCTGCTTATTTCACAAGCCCACTCCTCACTGATGCAAAATGAATAAACATGAGAAATTGCGCTTTGCCGTAAGAAACGGAACACTTTTTGCAAGATATAGTGCAATATGACAATTAAGGACAAGTGATGATTACGGTAGCTTTTTTGACAAATGATTTAAGAAGTATAGATGCGCATTTCGGTTCTGCCGAATATCTGGCGGTATACGGTATAGATACGAACGAGGTGAAACTCATAAAAGTCGCTAAATTCAATGATGAACGCACTGAAGGCAGAATAGAGACATTGAAAAAAAGCGGCGTTGATATAGTCTATTGCGTTGAAATTGGACCTGCGGCTGCAGCAAAAGTCGTGAATAACCATATCTTTCCGATAAAATACAAAGAGGCAGTCAATATGGCGTCGGAGTTGGTAAAATTGCAAAATATGCTTTCTACCAATCCGCCGCCGTTTATTAAAAAAATACAGTCCCAAAGAGCGTAATATGGAAAGCAGACTGTTTTTGGACACTCTCATAGCTCAAGTGCGCGCGCAGGACAAATACGATGTATGGGCGAAAAAAAGCGATGACGAGCTTTTGAGTAAAAAATATATAAAAACAAAAGAAGATTTAAAAAAGATACCGCTTATTGCAGATATAAGCGATATTCAGATATCGGACATTCGCTTGATTTTTCAAGCTCTTTCTTTAGCGTTTGAGGAGAAAACAGGCGAAATGGGAAGCGTTGTTATGGAGATGAATCATGAGGGATTCGGAAGGGCTGTAGTATTGGCGGATAAAATCGTCATTGTAAATAAATTCTTTAAAGAAGCCCATAGATTTGGGTATAGAAGTATTGAAGATTTGGCAGATGATGGCGGCAAAATGCTGAGAAATGCCGTACAAATTTATGAAAAATTTAAAAAATAGGAAAAAACAGTGGCAAAGACAGGTATATTTTACGCAAGTGCAGGCGGTAATACGACAAAGATAGCCGAAGCTTTGAAAAATGCTTTTGAAGTTGACGATAGTGATTTTATCCTCATGGAGAGCGATTTTGACGATATTTCTCAATTTGACGATTATGATGCGCTTTTGCTGGGAAGTTCTACATGGGGGCAAGGAGATGTGCATTTTAGCTGGGTAGACGCGCTTTTTGAGATAACTTCCGAAAATGTTTCGTTTGCAGGAAAAAAAGTTGCTTTTTTCGGTGCGGGGGATTGTAAAAAACATAAGGAGCATTTTTGCAGTGCGCTTGGCAAACTGTATGAGGTATTTAAAAGCAGCGGTGCGGAAATAATAGGCTTTGTTGATAAAAGCGGCTATGAATATCAGTCTTCTTTGGCTGAAATTGGCACTTGCTTTTGCGGGCTTGCGATAGATAATGTAAACGAAGAGGCTAAAAGCGCACAAAGAATAGAGGCATGGATAAAGCAGTTAAAAGAAGAGCTGGCGCAATGAAAACGCTAAAAGAGTTTTATAAGCTTAAATATACAGAGGATTATTTTAATTTTTTTAATATTGATTTTGATGCACGCATTTTAAATATAAAGCGTTTTCATATTATGAAAGAGTATGGAGCGCTTATCAAAAAAGGCTTTGTGCATTTTGAAAATGACGAGGAGAAGCTTTTGGACTTTTTAAAATTTACTTTGATTAGAGTGTATACGGACTATAAAAACGGGCGCAGTCCGAGTGCGGCGGAAGTTTGGGGTATGTACGATAAGGGTTGCTTTTCGTGTATGCAAAAAGGGGGAGAATGTGGTTGTTGATGAGCATTTTTATGAAAATGAGAGCAAAGCCAAATTTTTTATAGGTCAAAAGGTAAGGCTTTTAAAAGATATAAAAAATGACGGCACTTATCCTTATTTAAAAATCGGCAAATTGATGGCGAAAGCGGGTACTGTTGGATATGTGCGGAAAATCGGCGAATTTTTGCAAGTCATTCGCGTTTATGAGGTGCATTTTATGGATTTGGACGCTATAGTTGAAATAGTAGGATGCAAAGAGAGCGAGCTTGAAGCTTTGGAGCCTTACAGGGATTTGGAAAAAGAGGATATAAAGTGGCTTGAAAATTACTATAAAAACAAAAATCTTAAATCAGGAGAAAAATATGGCTAAAGTTATCTTTATGCATTTTGACGAAGATAAAGACGGTATTTATGACGCAAAAATCGGCGAACCGATTGTCAGATTGGCTCAGGAGAATGATATAAATATCAAAAAATTCGCCTGTGAAAAAAACGGAGAGGTTTTGCTTAGCGTAGAGCATATATTTGACGAGCCGACGACATATACAGAAGATGAAGAGCTTGAACTGCTCACAAAGCTTGGCGCTATTGATGAAAAAGAGGCAGGCATAGCGCAGCAATACGCCATAAGTCCGAAAGTGAGAGTTGCTTCCATGCTGCTTATAAAAGGGGATATGCTTGTGAAACCGTATAAAAAAACAAAGGAGCAAAAATGACTACAAGAGTTGAAATCATAAACGATTTTCTTGCCATCAATGTAAAACCCGGAACTACAATACAAGATGTGGTCGAAGCGGCGGGAAGCGCGCTGCCTTTTGGCTGTCGTAACGGCGAATGCGGCACATGTGTTGTGGAAATAGTTCAGGGTATGGAATTTTTATCGGAGATAAATGAAAAAGAGAGAAAGGTTTTAAAAGAGGTCGGCGTTGGCACAAGCAAACAAAACCTTAGACTTTCATGTCAAATGAAAATCATAAAACCAAACGGTGTAATTCGTATAAAATATTAGATTTTAATCAATAAATATGTCTGTAATGATTGTATTTGTGGCAAAATAGTACTATGAAAACAACAAATTTAGAGCTGAAAACAAAACGCTCTTTAAATTTATCGCTTAAACTATGGCTGCCTTTGCTGCAGCTGCCGTTGGAAGAGTTGAGCGCGTATTTGGATACGATTTCGCATGAAAATCCTTTTTTGGAGATAAGATATCCTTATGAAAGCGCTCCGAGCGGCAGATTTTTAGAGGATTTGGCGCTTAGTTCGGAATCTTTCCATGAGAGAGTTTTGGAGCAGTTAGTTCCGCCTCTGTTTCCGACCGGATTGTCGCAAAAAACAGCTTACGAGATATTGTGCGATATCAATGAAGACGGGCTTTTTGACGGAGATATAGAGCACATAGCTTCATTATGCCATGTAAGTTCAGAGTTTGTAGAGAGCATAAGAAAACGCTTTTCAAAGCTTGAACCAAAGGGTATAGGGGCGAGGAATCAAAAAGAGGCTTTTGTATTTCAGCTTGACGCTTTGAGCGATATAGACGACGAATTATACGAATTAACCCTCAAAATCATAGAAAATATAGAAAAAATAGACAGGTTTTCAAAGCATAAGCGTTTTAGCGAGAGTATGGCTATCATCAAAAAGTTTTCAAATATTCCTGCCATAGAATATAAAGACGCTTCAAGGCAGATTATTCCTGATTTTTTTGTAGATGTGGAAGATGAGATAAGTGTGCGTATAAACAGCGACTATTATCCTGATATTGTCATACAAGGCGGCTTTTCAAGCAAACACGAAAATATAAAAGAGAAACTTAAAGAGGCGCGCGATATTGTAAATCTATTAGAACTTAGAAAAAGTACGCTTTATAAAATAGTCCTTTTGATAGTGGAAACCCAAATCAACTTCTTCATCGGAGGAGAGTTAAAACCTCTTAGCATGAGCTTTTTGGCAGATGAGTTATCATTTGCCGAATCTACAATATCAAGAGCCGTAGCAAACAAATACATAGAGTCAAAGCGAGGTATTTATCCTTTAAAATTTTTCTTTACAAACGCAGTAACGTCAAAAGGTCTTTCATCATCGCAAATCAAGAATTTCCTGAATGAACAGATACGCTATGAAGATAAAGAAAATCCTCTTACCGATGATGATGTTTTAAAACTTGTAAAACAGAGATTCGGCATAGATATGGTAAGGCGTACCGTTACAAAGTATAGAAAGCTTCTTGGTATAGTCTCTTCAAAAGAGCGCAAAAAAGTATATAAGGTTAATCAATGAGCGAAGCATTAGAACAAATGGAAAATGAAGTTAAGAGGTTTTTGCAAAAATATGCGAAAAACAGATATTCCAAATACAAAATAGCTCCCTTGATAGCTAAAAAGTCTCTTGAAATGAATCACCTGTATCGCGCTATGGGTTTTGAAAACAGGATAAGAATGGGTAAATTTATGAAATTTCATTTCCCTGTACTGTTTGATATGCGTCCGCCCGATAAACTTTGGAAAAAATTCATATATGATTCTGTCGGACTCATCGCTCCGTTTTGCTATACATGTACAGATCAAAGCAACTGTTTTAAGTGTCAGTTGATGGGATAAGGTAACGCTACGGATTACAGCAATGCAGCGGCAGAAATTTCATAAAAAGTCTATATCATTTGCCAATTTATCTAAATGTTACAAAAAACTGTAATAGTGATTAATAACATATACTTTTGTAGATTATTCATTCGCCAAGCAATACATCCAACGTCTAGACTCTTAATTTAATTTCTACTTTTGGGTATTTGAATTTTTTCATATTGCTTCATTGATTTTTTTATTTCTCTGGATTGCGTCGCTTCGCTCGCAATGACGGAATGTTTGGATTCTTGCACTCCTTCACTGAATGCTTTTACTTCGCAAGCTTGCCGTTCATGATGGAAAGTGCGGGATTGTGTACACTATTTGCAATGACAATATCCTCCATCATTGCGAGGAAGGAATATAACGACTGACGAAGCAATCCACAGTATAAACAAAAAACAATTATCTATTTTTATATAATGACAATTTTTTATTATTATAAGATATGGATTGCGTCGCTGCACTCGCAATGACGGAGAGGAGAGATGGTTTCTCTCTGGATTGCTGCGCTGACTTCGTCAGCTTGCAACAACCAACTCTCTTTGTCATTATGAAGAGTGAGGCAATCCTCTTTCGTCATTGTATAGAAATGGATAGACGAAACAATTTATCCCTCTCCGTCATTGCGAGGACTGCAAACGAAGCGCGGCAGGACGAAGCAATCCAGAAATACCCATACCATATGCAAACCATATACCAACTCTTTCATCATTGCGAGACATAAAGTGGCGAAGCAATCCTGACGCAAAGCGTTATAAATATTAAAATACTAGATTTATAAATTGAAAGAACATGAAATAACTTAAAATTGTAGAAATTGAATCAAGAGTCTAGACTAAGCCGTCTTTTGTATCAGCATTTGAGGTATCTACAAAAGTAGAAATTGAATCAAGAGTCTAGACCCCTCGTTCCTGACTACCGTTGTGGGGGTATCTACAACAGTAGAAATTGAATCAAGAGTCTAGACCCATCTGCGCTGTGGTCGGATTTGCTGTAATCTACAACAGTAGAAATTGAATCAAGAGTCTAGACGCAGTAATCAGCGGGCGCGACACTTCCTATCTACAACAGTAGAAATTGAATCAAGAGTCTAGACAAAAACAATGAAACCCTCCAAAACATCAATCTACAACAGTAGAAATTGAATCAAGAGTCTAGACACATACCTTTTACCATGAAAACTTACTTATCTACAACAGTAGAAATTGAATCAAGAGTCTAGACTCTGGTGGTAATCATTTTCGCAAGTGTATATCTACAACAGTAGAAATTGAATCAAGAGTCTAGACAGAAATAAAGATACGGATTATGTGAATAATCTACAACAGTAGAAATTGAATCAAGAGTCTAGACAGAATTTTGGATATTAAAAACTTCTTTATTATCTACAACAGTAGAAATTGAATCAAGAGTCTAGACCCAATCGGTGTTGTAAACAGGGCTATGCATCTACAACAGTAGAAATTGAATCAAGAGTCTAGACTGAATTACCAACAACAGCTTCAATACTCATATCTACAACAGTAGAAATTGAATCAAGAGTCTAGACAGAGCATTGATATAAGACTTTAATAATTATCTACAACAGTAGAAATTGAATCAAGAGTCTAGACGCTAACTCCGTCCACGAGGGAGTTGGAGATCTACAACAGTAGAAATTGAATCAAGAGTCTAGACATTTAAGAGAGAGGATACAACAGTATCTATCTACAACAGTAGAAATTGAATCAAGAGTCTAGACTCTACATGTAGAAATATAGCACAAAAGAGACGATATTTCAATATGTTTTTCACTATTCCTTAAAAACATATTTATCCCCCGTCATGAATAATAAATTGACATTGATAAGTCAAAGAACCGACAGCATCATAATATAATACGATTTGTTAAAATAAACATAAAAAAAATTAAGACGCGCGTTTGCAGATTAAAAAAATATATTGATAACAATATTTCAGTCCATATTTTTTGGAAAACTTCTACTTTTACATACTAATGCAAACGCAAATCTTATTTTTAGAAGATAATTCTTTATTTTGCAAATATTTTAAATATTTCAATAAACCACGCGAAATAAAAATGATATGAATTTTACATAAACATATCTGCTAATGCGCAGATATGTCGGAGTATTTCAGTCCACCAAATCCGCAATAAATGATTTGCTGTCAAAAGCGGCATTTAAATGTTTGCAAACAAGCTGCGCATCGCGTTCGGCATTACCAAGACAACTTGTAGCGCCGGGGCTTGGCGTCATATTAAATATTATTCCTGTACCGGGATTTATGCTTGCTTCTCCCAGCATTAATTTCAACTCCGTTTTATTCAGAACTTGCGGTCTTACGCCGCCGAAACCTTTGGCATACTTAATATCTTCAAGTTTCAATGACGGCACGAGACGCCTTATGTCTTTCAAAAAAGCGCGTTTATTTAATAACGGTATCTCATAAACAAAGTTTCGCAAAATATAGTTTCTAATATCGCTGTCTTTAAGCAAGTCAAAAAGAATTTTAATGATTTTCCTGTCAAGATTTAGCGTTTTCAAAAAGTCAGGCAGCGTCGCCAAACCGTGAAATCTTTCCAAAACAGGCAACGCTAACGCCGTTGGTCCAAACCTTGTCGCCATATCCAAAAGCACATCGGGGTCGCCATGCAAAGCCGCAAATGGAAGCTTTGGATTTTGCACCATATAAACTTTACCTTTTAAAAAATGCCCCTTGGTAATATAGTAGCTTCCTGCTATCGGCAAGCAGCCAAAATCCTTCCCGTATCCCATAGAGTGTGCCAAATATAAAGCGTGTCCGCCTGCGTTTACCACTACAAAATCCGCCGTAAACACATCTCCTTTCTTTGTCATCAGTACATATTCTTTACCAAGCTGCTTTATATTTACAACTTCAGAATTAAAAAATATATCAAATTGTTTGTTTTTCATTTTTTGCGCATTATCGGCAAGGCTTTGCGCCATCGCTCCGTAATTAACGGTAGAATATTGGTCTAAAACGCCGACTCCAACGATATCTTCCGCTCGTTCATTGCCATTCTCATCAAATACGATATTCGGCTCAATCTCTTTTAATTTTTCTTTATCATAAACTTCAAGATATGGAAACAGTTCTTTGAATTCCTCATATCTTTTTTTCATATACTCTACCTCTTCATCGCCGATACCCACAGCCATTTTTTGATGAGCAAACATAAATTTATTTTCATATCCGTATTGAAGGCAGTAGCGCCTTATCATATTTGCCGTGCGTTTGACATGTTTTGCCTTGTCAAGTGTGTAATTTGTCTCAATATCGCCTGTGTGGATTGTCTGCGAATTACCGCGTCCGCTTGAACTAAGCGTTGCCAAAGCGTCATATTTCTCAAGAAGAGCTGCAGATTTTATATCAGAATATTTAGATAGCGTATAAAACAGCGCCGAACCGGATATACCGCCGCCGACAATAACGACATCATAGTGTTTTTCCGTCATTTTAATTCCTTATTTTATAGTATAACTAATTTAAAATACTGCGAATTTAAACATTTTTTGCGTAAATATTAGCTTATATCAGTTTACATATTTTCGCGAAATATATTAAATTTGGTTTTGTGTGAGTTTTTTGTAATTACTTATCAGCAAGACAAAAATTTACAAAATTTTCAAGTACTTTACGAGCATATGGCGTTTCGCAAACATTTCTCAAAACCATAGATATATTGTTGATATTTTCAGCTTGCCCGATGATATATTCTTTGATAATCTGCGTATCATGTTCTGGATGAAACTGAACGCCCCAAACGGATTTATTTATTCTAAAAGCATGACAGCTTTCATAACAATTTGACGCTAAAAGCACAGAATTTTCAGGCAATTTTATGACAGATTGCGTATGTGTTGCATGCGCTAAAAATGTTTGCGGCAAATCTTTAAAAAGCGGGTCATCAGCCGCTTTATCGGTTAAATCGATACTGACAGTGCCTATCTCGGGACCGCTTGGGTGGTTTGCTGCAACGCCGTCAAAAGTTTGCGCCAAAAGTTGATGTCCAAAACATATGCCAAAAATCGGTACGCTATTATAAGCTGCCGTTTTCAGCCATTCTGAGGATTTTTCAATCCATTCAAATCTATCGGTAACCATATCGTGAGAACCTGTTATGATAATGCCTTGCACATTTTCAAAATCAGGCAGTTTTTCTTTTCTTGGGTCTATTATTTTGACATCTTTACTATCTATGCCTGCGGATTTTAATGTCCAATCCTCAAAGTTACCGTATTTTTCCGCGCACTTTTGCATAGTATCGCCCATTTTTAATATGATAAACATTTTTTTCCTTTAAAATTATATTTTTGACTTAAAGAAACTTCATTACATTTTTTATTTTTTACTGCTTGCATATTTTATTCCGAAACTGCGGACATACCTTTTAAAAACACGGTATTAAAATGAATGTTATCAATATCGCGGAATATAAACTTATTTTCGCCGACAATATTCAGACAATAGCTACGGCTTCTATCTCTACTTTAGCATTTTTCGGCAAAGATTTCACTCCGACTGTGCTGCGCGCAGGCTTATGCCTGCCGAATACTTTGGCGTATATCTCATTTACCGTCGCAAAATCATTAATATCTGCTAAAAAGATAGTAGTTTTTACAACTTTTTCAAGCGAACTGCCGCCGCTTATTAAAATCTCCGATAAATTTTTCAACACTTGTTCGGTTTGAACTTTTATATCCTCGTCTAAAAATTTCCCATCACTCGTTAATGCAATTTGTCCGGATGTAAATATAAAACCGTTTGCTATTACGGCTTGCGAGTATGGACCTATCGCTTCGGGAGCAGTTTTTGCAGACACTATTTTCATAATTTATTTATCCTCCTTAAAATTTTGTCAAAAGCGTCTTAAAGACTTTGATTAAGTCGTACAAATGCGATAGATAACATCTCTCGTTTGCCGCATGTATCGTGTCGTTTAAAACGCCGAATTCTACTGTACTTACGCCGAATTCCGCAAAAAATCTAGCGTCGCTTGTGCCTCCTGCTGCACTAAGTTCAGGCACAAATCCCGTTACCTCTTCAATAGATCTTTCCAAGTACGCTATCAAAATTGACGATTTGTCGGTCATAAAAGGCTTGGCTGCCTCTTTTAACTCCAAATCAAAATCCAATTTATCTTTGCCCGGATTATTTACCATATATAAAAGACCAAAATTTGACCTGAGATAGCGCTCTACATTTTCTATTTTAGTCATCGGCGAATTTCTGACATTAAACATAAGAGTAAGCGTTTTAGGCGTTATATTGGTTACGCCCTCGCCTGCTTTTATATCCGTAATCGTAAGTATACTCGGCTCAAATATATCATCTCCATCGTCAAACTTGTGTTCCGCAATCTTTGGCAGTATAAATATTGCTTGATGTATAGGATTTTTAGCATTCTGCGGATAAGCCACATGTCCTTGAATGCCTCTAATCTCAATTTTACCGTTTATGGAACCGCGCCTGCCTATTTTTATAGTGTCTCCAAAATTTCTAACGCATGTAGGTTCGGCTACAATCGCAAAATTGGGCAAAAAATCCTCGTTTTTTAAAAATTCCAATACTTTTGCCGTTCCGTTTTTTGCCTCTCCCTCTTCATCGCTGGTCAGTAAAATAGACAAAGTGCCGTTAAAATGCGTAACATTTTTGCATGTTTGCAAAATTGCGCAAATGCCGCTTTTCATATCTTGAGCGCCTCTTGCGTAAACAAAACCGTTTTTTTCAACAGGTTCGAACGGGTCGCTATCCCAACCATCTCCGGGAGGCACTACATCCACATGCCCTGCAAAACATAGATGAATGCCTTCACCGAATTTTTTATATAAAAAGAGATTTTTTACACCCTCTATATCTATCCTTTTTGCCGTGAAATCAGGTAAATAGTCCTCTATAAACGCTAATAATCCCCCGTCATGCGGAGTAATTGAAGGCGTATTTAAAAGGGCGAAAAATAGTTCCTTGTCTTCCATAAATCCTCGCTTTAAAGTATTTTATTGCTATTTCTTTTTGTCAAAAATTCTTCCAAATCATATTTGGCTCTAAACTCAGGCGTTAAAAGATGCACTAAAATATCGCCCAAATCTATAACTATCCACTCGCTGCTTGCTTCTATATTTAATATATGTTCGCCGTTTTTTTTAAGCTCAGTTTTTAAAAAATCAAGCAAACTCAATCCATGTCTTTCACCCATAGTAGTCGCCACTACCACATAATCAACAAAATAGTCGCTGCCTTTCATGTCAAATACCTGAACGGCATCAGCTTTCTTCTCTCTTAACAAATCCATTATAAGCTTTGCGCGTCTGTTCATTATATCCCTTATATCATATTAAAGAGATAATATTAACATTTATTGCCCTTTTTTGCAATAATTTTTTAAATAGTAAAATCAATTTTTGGAAAAATTATATACTCATGTACCCTTTTAGCTTGTTCTTTTTAAACTTTTTTATACTTCGTTTTAGTTAATATTACACCTAATGATTACAAGGAGACCACAATGGCGTTAAGAGTAGCTATAAACGGCTTTGGGCGTATCGGACGATGCGCGGCGAGGATAATAAACGCAAGAAGCGATATAGAGCTTGCGGCGGTAAACGATACAGCAAGTAAAGAGATGACAAAGCAACTGCTAAAATACGACAGCGTTCATGGAGCATTTAAAGGGGATATTGAATGGCTTGACGATACGACTCTTCAAATCGGCAAATCAAAAGTCAAAATGTTTTCTACGCGAGATCCTAAAGAGCTTGATTTTGCGTCTTTGGGAGTAGATCTGATACTTGAATGCACAGGAGCGTTTTTGACGCAGGAAAAAGCGCAGGTTTTTATAGACAGAGGTATCAAAAAAGTTCTATTTTCAGCTCCTGCCAAAGACGATACGCCGACATTTGTTTTAGGCGTAAACGAAAAGAGTTATAAAGGCGAAAAAATCGTCTCAAACGCAAGCTGCACAACTAACTGTTTAGCACCGATCGCAAAGATAATAGACGACGAATTTGGCATATTAAAAGGCTTGATGACAACGATACACTCATACACAAACGACCAAAGCATACTTGATGTAAAACATTCAAAAGATTTAAGAAGAGCCAGAGCCGCCGCGCTAAATATGATACCTACGACTACGGGCGCGGCTAAAGCCATAGGTTTGGTTTTACCTCATCTCAAAGGCAAATTGCATGGTCAAAGCGTAAGAGTGCCTACGCCGAATGTCTCTATGGTGGATTTAAATGTTTTGGTCTCAAAAAATACATCAAAAGATGAAATAAACGCCGCCTTAAAAACAAAAGCGGCAGGCGCGTTTAAGGGTATCTTGGAAATTGACGAGGATTTCAGGGTATCGCAGGATTTTCAGACAAGCTCATTTAGCTCTATTGTCGCGGTTGATTTGACGCAGGTTGTAGACGGCGATATGGTAAAAGTGATGGCTTGGTATGATAATGAGTGGGGATATACCAACAGACTTATAGATATGGCGCTTTATATCTCAAAATATTAAGGATTTTACGGTGAGTACGGTTAAATCAATCAGAGATTTAAATATAGAAGGTAAAAAAGTTTTTATCCGCTGCGATTTTAATGTCCCTATGGACGAATTTTCAAATATCACAGACGACAGGCGTATCCGTTCGGCTATTCCTACTGTCAAATACTGCTTGGATCATAACTGCGGCGTTGTTTTAGCAAGCCATTTGGGACGGCCGAAAGGAATTGACGCAAAGTTTTCATTAAAACCTGTCGCGAAACGCTTAAACAGACTTTTGGACAGAGAAGTAGTCATAGCCGACGATGTCATAGGACAGGACGCGAAACAAAAAGCGGCAAATCTAAAAATGGGCGATGTTTTACTGCTTGAAAATTTAAGATTTGAAAGCGGCGAAACAAAAAATGATGAAAATCTGGCAAAAGAGCTTGCATCTTTTGCCGACATATACATAAATGACGCCTTTGGAGTATGCCACAGAGCGCACTCTTCGGTTGAAGCGATAACAAGATTTTTTGACAATACACACAAAGCGGCTGGATTTTTGCTTCAAAAAGAGATAGAGTTTTCGCAAAATCTCTTGAAAAAACCGACCCGTCCGTTTGTGGCGGTTGTAGGCGGAAGTAAAGTAAGCGGCAAACTTCAAGCCTTAAACAACCTCCTGCCGCGCGTAGATAAGATAATAGTAGGCGGCGGTATGGCTTTTACATTTTTGAAAGCGCGCGGGTATGAAGTGGGCAATTCGCTTGTGGAAGACGATTTGGTGGAAGAAGCGTACAAAATCATACAAAAAGCAAAAGAGTTAAAAGTGAAATTTTATCTCCCCGTTGATGTGCTTGCGGCGCAGACATTTTCGGCAGATTCTGCTATAAAATTTGTAACGACTCAAGAGATACCCAAAGGCTGGATGGGGCTTGATATAGGACCTGCATCCGTTAGAGTTTTTAAAGAGGCGCTTTCGGACGCTCAAACGATTTTATGGAATGGTCCTATGGGCGTTTTTGAGATAGATAAATTTTCAAAAGGAAGCATCAAAATATCCCATGCGATAGCCGAAGCTCATGCAACTACCGTAGTCGGCGGCGGAGATACGGCAGATGTAGTAAACCGCGCCGGCGACACGGACGAGATGACATTTATCTCAACGGGCGGCGGGGCAAGCTTGGAATTAATAGAAGGCAAAGAGCTTCCGGGAGTTAAAGTATTGAGAGTGGAAGAAGAATGATAATCGCCGCAAATTTTAAAACAAACCATACAAGAGAGAGTACTGCAAATTATTTGGAAGCGTTAAATCTCTTTTTGGACGCATATCCTACGCATTGCGATGTGAGAGTATATCCTGCGGCAAGTTCGCTTTTAAGGGCTGATTTATATCCGCATGTAAAACTTGGCGCGCAAAACTTTTATCCTGCGGTAAACGGCGCATACACGGGCGAGACAGGCGCGCAACAGTTAGACGAATTTGGCATCAAAAATGTTTTGACAGGTCATAGCGAAAGACGGATAATACTTAAAGAAACGCAAGATTTTATCGCCAAAAAATATGCTTTCGCGCGCTCAAATAATTGGGAAATTATCTACTGCATAGGCGAGCCGAAAGATGTAAGAGATAACGGTTTTAAAGCTGTTGCGGAGTATCTTTGGGCTGAATTTGACGGTATAGATACAGACTATGAAAAACTATCCGTAGCTTATGAGCCGATTTGGGCTATAGGAACAGGAATAAGCGCGCAAACCGAAGAGATAGCCGAAGTTTTGGATATGCTAAAAGCCGAACTTAAAAGCGTTCCTCTGCTTTACGGCGGCAGCGTGAATGCAGAAAATCTGCGCCAAATCGTCTCTTTGAAGTCATGCGGCGGCGCATTAATCGGAAATGCCGCTTTGGATGCGGCAAATTTTTGCAAACTCATACAAATAGCGCAAAACAAATAAAAAAGGAAAGAATATGTTGATGAAAGATAAAAAGGGTCTGATAGTCGGAGTTGCCAACAACAAATCAATAGCGTACGGCATAGCGGAAGCCTGCCATAAACAAGGCGCAAGCCTTGCGTTTACCTATCTGAACGAATCGCTTGAAAAAAGGGTGCGCCCCATAGCCGAAGAGTTCGGCAGCAAATATGTCTATCCGCTTGATGTAAATAATCCCGAAGAGCTTGAAAATTTGACAAAATATATAGAGAAAGATTTGGGCAAAATTGATTTTCTGGTTCATTCCGTAGCTTATGCGCCGCGCGAAGCGCTTGACGGAAAGTTTATAGACACAAGCAAAGAGGCTTTCAATATAGCTATGGAAACTTCCGTCTATTCGCTAATAAGCCTTACAAGAGCGTGTTTGCCTGTATTAAATGACAACGGTTCCGTTTTGACGCTTACTTATCTTGGCGGCACAAGATGTCTTCCGCACTACAATGTTATGGGCGTGGCAAAAGCGGCGTTAGAGTCAAGCATGCGCTATCTTGCCGTTGATTTGGGAGATAGAGGCATAAGGATAAACGCGATAAGCGCGGGACCTATTAAAACTTTGGCGGCAAGCGGCATAGGAGATTTTAGAATGATATTGAAGTGGAACGAGTTAAATTCTCCGCTTTCGAAAAATGTAACCACCGAAGAGGTCGGCAACAGCGCGCTTTATCTGCTGAGTGATTTAGCCTCGGGCGTAAGCGGCGAAGTTCATTATGTGGACGCGGGGTACAATATCATGGGGCTTGGCAGAATTGCGCAGGATGGCGACGGCAAAACCGCTTTGGCATGGGATTTGAGAGGCTGATGCGCAAAAAGATATTATATATAGACATGGACGGCGTGCTTGCGGATTTTGGTTCGGGATTAAAAACTCAAAGCGAAAAAATTTTGAAAGATTATAAAGACAAAGAGGACGAAATACCCAATCTTTTCGCAAATATGCTCCCCATGAACGGCGCCGTGGAGAGCTTCATGGAACTCTCTAAAATATACGACACTTACATACTGTCCACCGCTCCATGGGAAAACGCATCGTCATGGAGCGACAAGCTTTTATGGGTAAAAAAATATCTTGGCGAAAACGCAAGAAAGAGATTAATCCTGACCCACCGCAAAGATTTGAATATCGGGGATTATCTGATAGACGACCGCACAAGAAACGGAGCCGATAAATTTTGCGGCGAATTGATACTTTTCGGCAGCGATAAATTTCCCGATTGGAAAGCTGTGTGCAGATACCTCATATAAGTTTGGCTTTAAAAAGCGGTGCGATGAAAGCGGTATTTAAAAAAATCGCCTATATCACATTTATGCTGTTTTTGATCAGTATTATATCTTTTGGAGCGATTCATCTGGCGCCAAACTCTTTTTTTGCAAGCGGCGAGTTAAATCCTAATATTACGCCCGAAGATATAGAGCAGTTAAAAGCTGTGTATGGACTTGATAAGCCTCTTATCATACAATATATATCGTGGCTCAAAGCTATACTGATGCTGGATTTTGGCATATCGTTTGCAAGTGGAAAAAGCGTAAGCAGTGAGATATTGTCGCGTATCCCCGTTACGCTTTTAATAAATATGGTAAGCCTCGCTTTTGTTTTTTGCATATCTATATATTGTGGCGTCAAATCTGCTCTCAAACAAGGTAAAACATACGACCACGCGCTTAAACAACTCTCGCTTGTAAGTTACGCTATGCCTTCGTTTTATCTTTCATTATTACTGATACTGTTTTTTAGCGTTTATCTCGGGTGGTTTCCCATAAGCGGATTAAACTCGGCATATACTCAAATCCCACAATGGCTTGATACGGCATGGCATCTCTTTTTACCGATAACGGTCGTGATTTTCGGCGGGATAGGAAGTATGATTTTATATGTCAGAGGACTTACGATTGCCATAATAAAAAGCGATTATTTCTTTTTCGCAAAGGCAAGAGGCGTTGAGGGTAAAAATCTTTTAAGACATATCATACTGCCAAATCTCATGCCCCCGCTCGTTACGATGCTTGGTCTATCACTCCCGGGACTTATCGGAGGCAGCGTCATTTTAGAGTCTATATTTTCCATAAACGGCATGGGGCTTTTGTTTTATCAAAGCGCGCTTGCAAGGGATTATCCCGTTATAATGGGCATTTTGATTATCTCCTCTTTTTTAACTTTACTTGGAAATATGCTCTCTGATGTATGGCTTGGCGTGATAAATCC
>JAISNU010000127.1 GCA_031276075.1 Campylobacteraceae bacterium | reverse complement strand
AGCTTTACGGCTTTTTTATTAATTATTGGTTTTATACATGCAGACGCTATTCGTTTTGAGGGCGATATGAGCGAAAATATACAAAATCTTAATTTTGCAAATTATTATGCAAATAACGGTGCGGCGGTATACATCTACGGCAATCTTGCAGGCAGTATATCAAACTCTAATTTTACTTATAATGAGGCAAGCGACTATGGCGGAGCCGTTGCTGTCGCAAACAAGCTTTTGGGAACAATATCAAATTCAAATTTTATAAGCAACAGCGTATCAGGCAATATGTTTGGAGGCGGAGCTATCCTTGCAACAGCATTTTTTGGCAATATCACAAACTCTGTATTTTCGGGCAACAGCGCTTATAACGGAGGCGCTGTTTATGTTGAAGATTTTTATGGAACTGTTACGGATGCAAACTTTACAAATAACATAGCAAGAGGTAAAGGCGGCGCAATTTATATATACGGCGCGGCAAATATGACGCTACACTCTGCAAATTATATGCTTTTTGAAGGCAATAGAGATTCAAGCGGTTCAAACGCTATATACTATAACGGCTACGGAGGCTATGAAAACGGCATTTTAAATATTATCACAGACAGCAATTCAACAATAGAATTTAAAGACGCAATATCAGACTATGGAAAAGACGAGAGCGGCATACTGTCTGTCAATAAAAACGGCGAAGGCATGCTGATATACGACGCCGCGATGATATACAGAGGCGATACTGATATAAATGAAGGCTCTTTATTGATTAAAAATGCAGGAAGCGTTGCGGGTACTTTAAATATAGCCGATAATGCCGTTCTTTCCATCAATAAAAACTACGGATATATTTTAGGCTCAAATGTAAATATATACGGTGGAACTCTTGATATAAAGCTCAACGGCAGCCAATATGGATTTTCATTTGACAATAAAACCATGCAGCAAAATTTCACAGGAACGCTCAAACTTACAAACGCATCTTACGCTTTACTAAAAGAGAATAACTACAAACTTGTACTAAACAGTAACTCTGTTTCAACTCTTAGCCAAAACGATGCTTATTTAAAAAGTCTTGTCATGAACGGCGGCGCATTAAATCTTTCTTATAGAATATATGATACAAACAACATACCCGTTTTAAGCGTAAATGACTTTAATATTGAAGACGGCGGAACTGTAAACTTTTACACGGATTTTAGAAACCGCGAAACAAATCTTACAAATAACCAAAATTTATATGATTTGACAGAGGGCGGCTATCAGACGCTTTACCAAGTCATAAATGCGACAGGCGGCGTACATGGAGATAAAAGCAAAGTAGAAATAAACAATGTTTCGCCTTATAATTATATAGTTTCCAATATCATCCAAAACGGCGCAAAAACAGGCGAAGTATTTACAAATGTCATCGGTTCTTTGGAAAATGACGGCGTATATGCCAGACTTGGAAATATTACGCAAATAAAATCCCTAACAAATGTAATATTTGAGAGCGGCAGCGCGTTAAATAACAGATTTGATGCTATTTTGACAGGCGGCGGAAATTTTATATTTAGCGGTAATAATTCAGTTTTTATCGGCAATAATGCAAATAATTACACAGGCGCTACTTTTTTAATAGATTATGCAAATATAACGGCAATAAATAATAATGCTTTTGGGAAAACAGACTATCTTGTTCTTGAAAACGGTACGGCTTTTAATCTGGATTCATATTCGCAAACTATAAACGGCAAACTTGAAAATAATGGAAGCATTGATTTTGCAAATAATGGAAATCTTAACTTCAAAGGCGGCTACTCTTTTGGCAATAACTCTTTAACGGGTAATGGAACGCTAATTATAAGTGGTGATTTTTTAATTGACGGAAGTAACAAAAATTTACACTCAAATATCATTTTAAATAATGCAACAGCCGTCATCAAGCAGGCAGATTCGTTTGGCAGTATAGGCAATCTGACATTTAACGGCGGAGGTTTAAACCTTGAATCTCTTAATATCTCTACGCCTTTTGACCCGCTTTTAACAGTAAATAACATAAATATCGGCGGCAACGGAGGCATGATAGCCATAAACTCAAATTTGACGCAGCTTGCAGGTAATGTAACAGCAGGTTTGAGCCTTTATGATTACAGCGAACTTTCTAATGCTTATAAAATTATAGATTCCGTTAATGGAGTAAGCGGCGCAAAAACTCAACTTGGTATTATCAATGCCGCAGAGCAGACATTTATGGATATTGCACAAAACGGCGGTATAGTCGGCGAAGCTATCTTCGGCAACACAGCTTCAGTGCAAGACGACGGCATATATATAGGATTTGGATTGAAAGAGATTGTTTCGTATTCAAATGTAGAATTTGACGCTTTCAGCGCAAATAACAATATTTTAAACGCCATACTTTCGGGCAGCGGAAATATGACATTTATTGGCGGTAACAGCGTTTATGTTGGCAATGCCGCATCCAGCTACACAGGTTCTACACTACTTAAAAACGGCGCAAATATAACAGCAATCAGCAATAATATTTTTGGAAATACAGCATCTCTTACTATTGAAAAAGATGCGGCGCTTGATTTGAATTCATACTCTCAAACCGTTCATGGCAGATTAAATAATAACGGAACGATAGATTTTGGAAACTATGCGTTTTTTGAATTTGACGGCGGCAATTCTTTTGGCAATAACTCTTTAAGGGGATACGGGGATATCATTGTAAGCGGGGATTTTAATGTTGATGGCGAAAACAGTTATCTCACTTCAAATATATCAATCAACAGCGGAACAACAACCATATCATCTGCAAATTCTCTGGGAAATTACGGCAATATTTTGCTTGAAAACGACACAAGCTTGATCATTAATGCACAAAACGGCGGAGTATTTACAAACGGTATATACGGACACCATAATAACGCTTCCCTAATAAAAAAAGGCGGCGGCTCTTTAAGGCTTGACAATTATACGGATATCGGATTGATTGATATTGCCGAAGGTGTATTGATTGCAGATGCGTATAAAATTTACGGCGATATAAATATAGCTTCCGATTCTGCTCTGATATTTGACAATACTTGGCATTCTGACTTTTATAATCAATTTTCAGGAAACGGCAGCATTGTTCAATTTGGCGATTATACTTTAACTCTACATGAAAACAGCTCTAATTTTACGGGCTCTTATGATATCAGGGAAGGCATTTTGAAAGCATACTCGTTTGACAGTCTGCGTAACGCTGCAAATATAACTATATCGCGCAATGCAGCTTACATGATAGAATCGGATAAAAATGAAAATCTGATAAACAATATCGCAGGAGAAGGCTCTTTATATATAAATTTAAATGATGCAAACAATAATTTTACTGTTACCGATACAAAAGCGCTTCAAGATTTCAACGGCACTATGGAGCTTACAAACGCCAAATATGATCTGTTTGAAAACAATAACTATTCGCTTGCTTTAAGCGGCGGCTCATCTGCTACGGTAAATAAAAACGGCTCATCATTAATAGATTTGACATTTAACGGCGGGACGCTAAACCTCAACATCAACAACATATCATCGCCGCTTCAAGTAATGCTGAATGTTGAAAATTTAAATATCGGCGGTAACGGCGGAAAAATTATGATAGAAGCCGATTTAAGTTCTTTGGTTGATAATGCTGCCGAAAATTCAAACCTTTATGACTATGCCTCTTTTGATAATGCACAAAAAATAGTAAATGCGGCAAGCGGCGTTAAAGGGATTGGGACACAAATATCAATTGACGGGTTTGGCGGCAAAAATATATTTGAAAATATCACGCAAAATGACAATATAGTCGGCAAAGCGGTATTTGGAACAATAGCAGCCGTAGAAAGCGACGGTATATATTTAGGTTTTGGTCTGGAAGAAATTGAGAGTTTTGAGAATAAAACTGTTGAGTTAAATTCATCAACGGCGGCAAATTTTATATTAAATGCAAAACTTATCGGAAAGGGCGGATTTAATTTTAGTGGGAATAACTCCGTCCTTGTCGGCAACGCTATGAACGCTTATACAGGTTCAACTCTTTTAAAAAACGGCGCAAATGTAACTGCTATCAGCCATAACAGCTTTGGTTATACCGACTCATTATCGCTTGAAAACGGCGCAGTATTTAATTTGGGAGAATATTATCAAAGTGCAGGCGAATTAAATAACAACGCAACTGTAAATATAAACGGCGGACGGCTTACAATCAACGGTTCAGCGGTAAATAACGGAGTTATCAATCTGGATAATCATGGTTACATATATTTTATCGACAGCGGAATATCTACGGGAAACGATTCGCTAAAAGGCAGCGGAACGATAAATTTTTATGATAATTTTGAGATATACGGAGCAAATAGATATCTCAACGCCAACATATATATTAACGATGCCGTATTAAAAATAGATAGCGCCGCGAGTTTGGGAAGCAACGGTACAATATATTTTAATTCAGACAGATCTGTTATCGACATAAATACATCAAATGATGAAATCATGGATAAAAATATATACGGTCAAGGTACGCTTGTCAAAGAAGGCAACGGCTCTTTGGCATTATTACATGGATTGACAACAGTAAAAACCGCCGATATTTTTGACGGCGCATTAATTATTGACGCAAGTAGATTTTACGGCGATATAAATATCTCTCAAAATGCAAATCTTCTATTTAATAACAGTCAAAACACAGTGTTTTATAACAAGTTGAACGGCAGCGGCAATATAACTCAGCTTGGAAACAGTCTGTTTGCTATAAATTCCGACAATTCGGCATTTAACGGAATATATACGATAGAGGGCGGCGCACTTGCCGTAGGCAGCGGCAGTAACTATATAAACGCCCGACTTGGAAGCGACATAATAGCAAATAACGCTCTGCTTTATACTTTCGGAACAATTGGAGATAGATTGATTTTAAACAACTCTTCATGGCAGTTAAATAGAGACTCTGCCTTAAAAGAGTTGATTTTATCAAATAATTCAAATGTATTCATGAACAATGCCGCAGATTTTATATTCTTGGAAATTGATAATCTAAGAGGAGACGGCGGAAATTTTTACCAAAGGATTCAACTCCAGCAATTGGAAAACAGTGTAATAAACAACGGCGACTTGCTTGTTATAAACAACAGTTCCAGAGGAGATTATACAATACATTTTGACGACAGCCATTCGGGTGCGTTGTCGGCGCCTTATGAAGAAAACATTCTTATCGTAAAACAAGACAGCCAAAATGGAGTTTATGAAGCAAATTTTATCGGCGCAGTTGATGTCGGAGCAACCAGATACTCGCTTGTCAAATCTGACGCAAACAACAGCTTTTATCTTAAATCAGGCAGCTGCACATCTTACGCATGCGCTTCACTCTCTTTTCCAAATATTAATTATATGATTAATTATATAACAACGGAAACGCTTCACCAAAGAATGGGCGGACTGAATATTAAAAGAGCAGAGAAAGACGATATCTGGATAAAAACATATTTTGGCGAACTGAATTCATTTGAAAACTATTTTGAGATAGACAAAATCAACTATTATGGTTTTGCGCTTGGCGCAGACAGAGCGTATGAAATGGATATGAGCAGTATATTGCTTGGTTTTACCGTTGGTTTAAATAAAGCTGATACCGCATACAATGACGGGAGCGCTGACAGTCGTCATTACAATGCGGGTATATATGGTATTTTTAAATATGACGACGGTTTTTACATAGATATGCTTGCAAGATATCAAAAAAATAAAAATAGCTTTAATACCAAAACATCAAACGGCTTTATCATAAACGGCAGCGGCAGCAGCGACGGCGTTTTGATATCCGTAGAAGGGGGCAAAAGATATGAAGTCGGCAAATATTTTATTGAACCGCAAATCCAATCTTCATACTTTTATCATGATGGATTTGTTATAAACTCTTCAAATGGACTTAAAACGCAAATAGATGATTTTGAATCTCTAAGAACAAGGCTTGGCGCGTTGTTCGGATATAAACTGCAACAAACGGATATATATCTGAAAGCAGGCTATGTAAAAGAATTTAAGGGGCGGCATAATTACTCCTTTAATAATGGCGAGAAACAAAAATATGATATAAATTGGAACTTTTTTGACAGCGCGCTTGGCGCTATTGTAAACCGCGGCAATAACCATTTCTATTTTGAAGGTGCATATCAGAGCGGAAATGCTTTTAAAAATACAAAATTAAATGCAGGATATAGATATGAATTTTAAAAATTTTTCTCACGCATTGCGTTTTACAGTCAAAACATTATTGACCGCTATGGTACTTTTTCAACTTGCAGGCTGCGGAGGCGGAAAAGACAACAATTCAAGCGCGGCAAATGTTGATAATAATACAAGTATCAACAATAACGCCACTGACAATAACAATACAAATAACGAAACAGATACAGGCGAAGGATGGGGCGGCAATACCGATACTCCAGACAATCCATATATAAGAGACGACAACTACTCCATAATTTGGAACAATTCTCAAGGTTTTATAAGCGGTACACTGGAAAATGCAGCCGTAAAAATATATGATATTGAAAATTATGATTTTGTCTCTGACAGCGGACTTGAACCCGTATATCTTGCAAATACGACAAACGGTTCTACAATAACTGCTTCTGGAATTATACCGATTGCCGATACGCTTAAAAATGAAAATGTATATATAGTAGAATTAAGCGGCGGAAAAGACATGCCCATAGACATAAATAATGAAATAAGCGCCGATAATTTTATACTGAATAATGGAACTGTAAGACTTGCGATGAGCGGTTTTGAGTTAAAAAATACAGGATTTAAAGTCAATATTTTAACGGAGTTGGCATATCAAATAGCAAAAACAGCATATAATCATAATGACATATCATCTTTTATTGCCAAAAGCGACGAAGCAGCTCAATGCTTTTTAGGAAAAGATATAAATTATGACGGTGTGATAAATACGCTTGATATCATCTCATGGATACCAACTATCAATAAAGAGTCCTTAAATCATGATTATGCGCTGTATTATGCAGTAATTGCAGATAAACTGCATAATAATATCAGTATATACGATGATGCTATGATGCTTCACAAAACGCCTGTTTTTTCAAAAAATATCATCTATTTCAGAGACGACACGACTATAAATTCTACCATAGGCAAACTAAGTTTTGTATGCGGCGCTGATTTTATAAATTATGATATTATCGGCGTAAACTCTCAGTATTTTGCAATAGATAAGGACAAAAATATCAAACTTACGGCGGCTCTTCCATATGCTGGAACTTATGAAATAGATATAGACATGAGCAATAGCAACAACGAACATGCAGGTGCAAATTTAACTGTGAAAATGGTAAACAGCAGCGTTCCTATGTTGGTAAACAGCAATTTCACAAACATAATCACCGATGATATACAAAACGGCTATGAGCTTGGCAGAGCAGTATATATAAGTTCTCCAACTTCTATTGTAAGCGTATATCTTGACGGTTTTGGGTCTGAAAATTTTGATATAGATAAAAATGGATATATCTCTATTGCACAAAATCATAATATCAGACGAAAAGACGGCGTATATAATCTTCAAGTATTTGCAGTAAACAGCTACGGCATAAGTTTACCTGCCAATATAAGCATTAGAGTATATACGCAAGAAGAATTATCGCCAAAGTTAAAAGATACTCATATAGATATCAACAGTGCTGAAATATCTGTGGGTAAAATAATTGGCACAATAAATCAAAATGTTACCGTTTTTTGCCCTGTAACTTCATTTGTATTAAGCGATAATACGACATTTGGAATATATCCAAATGGAAATGTATATGTTAATAGTATCCCGACTCAAGAAAACTATACAATAAGCGTGTACTCCAAAAGCGAATGCGGCGATAGCAACAGCGTATTATTAACTATTGACAAAGGAAATAAAATACTATGCGAGATAAGTACATATTACGCCAAAGGAGCGGCTCTTTCAAACGATAATAAAATAATATATATGGCAGATGGGCGCAGCGGATTAAAAATAATCAATATAGCCAATTCAACAAATCCTTATATCATGGGTTCTGTTGATACTTATGATGCAAATCATATAGCGCTTTCGGCGGATAATAAAATAGCATTTATAGCTGACGGAAAATATGGTCTAAAAATTATTGACATAAGCAATTCATCAAATCCAACCGTCATCAGCTCGTTTCAAACAATATATGCTCAAAAAATTGCCTTATCGCATGACAATACAAAAGCATATATTGCGGACGGTAACGGCGGGCTTAAAATAATTAATATTTCAAATCCGTCAAATCCAATTCTTGCAGGTTTGGCGGACAAATACAGTATTTATGACATAGCATTGTCAAAAGACGGTACAAAAATCTATGCGGCAAGCGGTTTTGGCGGACTCGGAGTAATAGATATCAGCAACTCTTCAAATCCGTTTTACGCAAATTCACTCAAAACTACTTATGCAAGAGGCGTTACCGTTATATCTGAGGGCATAATTTATATTGCCGACAGCAGCGACGGTTTAAAAATAGTAAATGTTTTAGATACGGCAAATCTTAATATAGTCGGCTCGCTTAAAACATCAAATGCATATAAAGCCGTTGCGCTTTCAAACAATCAAAAGGTATTTTTAGCAGACGGTGAAGGCGGATTGAAGATAATAGATATAAGCAACCCGATGCAGCCGTATATTTTATCGTCAGTCATTATGTCTGATGCCAAAGATGCAATACTTTCAAAAGATAATACAAAAATAATTGTAATTGACGGTGCAGGCGGATTGAAGATTATTGATATTTAAAATAAAATCTGCGCAATTATACAGTCCGTAAAAACCTTTTTAAAATAGAAAAAAGAGACTAATCTACTCTTTTTTATTTCTATATAAATGAAAAAGTTTTAAAATACCGCTTTTAAAAAATATCAACAAGGAGACAATATGTCAAAGCATAAATTTCAAACAGAAGTTACGCAGCTTCTAAATCTCATGATTCACTCTCTGTACTCAAACAAGGAGATTTTTTTAAGGGAGCTTATCTCAAATGCTTCAGACGCGCTTGATAAGCTAAACTACCTGTCTCTTACGGACGAAAAGTATAAAAATATACAATACGAACCCAAAATCACCATTACCGCCGATAAAAAAGCAAATACTTTGACGATTGAAGACAGCGGTATTGGCATGAATGAAGAGGATTTGATAAACAACCTCGGCACTATCGCCAAAAGCGGTACAAAATCATTTGTGGAAAATTTAAGCGGGGACGCCAAAAAAGATTCGTCTTTGATAGGACAATTCGGCGTTGGGTTTTATTCGGCTTTCATGGTCGCTGACAAGATAGAAGTTTTGAGTAAAAAAGCGATGGAAGATGACGCATATCTATGGAGCAGCAGCGCGGATAGCGATTATAGTATCAAAAAGGCAAAAAAAGAGCTTCATGGAACGACCATCACGCTGCATATCAAAAAAGATGAGAGCGAATTTTTAGAAAGTTACAGATTGGAGAGTATCATCAAAAAATACTCAAACCATATCCCGTTTGGCATTTACATGGACAAAGAGGAGTATATACCAAGCGAAGAGGAAGGCAAAGAGGGAACGACAGAGATAAAACGCACCCAAATCAATAAAGCCTCCGCGCTTTGGAGAGTAGCAAAATCAGCCATAAAAGAGGATGAATATAAGGATTTTTACAAGCAGATTTCGCATGACAGTCAAGACCCGTTTTTATGGATTCATACAAAAGCCGAAGGAACGCTTGAGTATTCCACGCTGTTTTATATACCTAAAAATGCGCCGTTTGACCTTTTCAGAGTGGATTATCAACCGGGCGTTAAATTATATGTTAAAAGAGTTTTTATAACCGACGACGATAAAGAGTTGATGCCGACATATCTGCGCTTTATCAGAGGAGTCATAGATGCGGAGGATTTACCGCTCAATGTCAGCCGCGAGATATTGCAGCAAAACAGAACGCTTACGGCTATCAAAAAAGCGTCTGTAAAAAAGATTTTGAGCGAGCTTAATAAGCTGAAAGAGAATGAAAGAGAAAAATATACGGAGTTTTTCAAAACATTCGGCAAAGTGCTTAAAGAAGGACTTTATTCGGACTATGAAAATAAAGATGCTCTTTTGGATTTGATGCTTTTCAAATCCAGTAAAAAAGATACCTTGATAAGTCTGAAAGAGTATAAAGAGGACATGAAAGAGAATCAAAAAAGTATATACTATATAACGGGCGAAAATGAAGCTATGCTTAAAAATTCACCTTTAATCGAGCAGTTTAAAAAACAGGATATTGAAGTTTTGCTGCTTGACGAAGAGGTGGACGCGATAGTTATCCCTACTGTTTTTGAATACGACAAAACACCGTTAAAACCCGTAAACCACTCGGACATTGACGAAGAGATAAAAGAGGATAAAGAAGAAGTGAAAGAGAAAGAGGAGAAATTCGCGCCGCTGCTTGTCAAGATGAAAGAAATATTAAAAGATGAAGCGAAAGATGTAAAAATCTCTTCAAGACTCAGCGACTCTCCGTCATGCTTGATATACGACAAAAACGACCCTGATTTTCAAATGCAGCAGATGTTAAAGCAGATGGGACAAAACAATCTGCCGAATATCAAACCTATACTTGAGATAAATCCTAATCATGAGATTTTGCAAAAACTATCAAATATCGACGACCAAACATTGCTGTATGACATAAGCTTTTTACTTTTAGATCAAGCAAAGATGCAAGAAGGCATGAAAATAGACGACACAATAAGCTTTGCAAAAAGATTAAATAAATTCATAGCAAAATCGCTTTAAAAACAAAATAACCTTGCCAAAAGCAAGGTTGTTGAATTTTTTATTTTGATTTTATACATTGGCAGCTTCAAAAAACTGCACTTTCCGTCAAGCTCTTTCATGATTTTATCTATATCCATGCCTTCACGCCGCTGGTTTTGCGGTTTTAATTTGACAACCGCTCATAAATAAAAACTGCTCGTTTGCATTTTTGTCATTCCCATATAAGCGTAATCACTTTCGCCATACCTGTATCAAGATTTTGGTAATGCATTTTTTATTTCTATTGTTTTGTCTTCCTGTACATCTGTAAAATATCATAATACCATTCAGATAATACAAGTATTGTATTGAAATTTTGTTACTATAATCCGTCATTGCGAGGAGTGCGAGCGAAGCGAAGCAGAACGAAGCAATCCATCAAGACGCCTGCGTTTTTTGTTTAATTTAAGGATTGAAAATCAAAATCCAAAGTCTAAATATATAAAGCATTTTCATACTGTTGGATTGCTGCGCCGCAAGAGACTCACAATGACAAAGAGAAAAGGTATTGGAGTACTTTATTATATCCGCAACGACAAAAAGAATGTGGAACGCTGCGTTTCATTTGAGATAAATGGATTGCTTCGTTGTACTTCGCACTCCTCGCAATGACGGAGGAATTTAGATTACCACTACCATGTAAGCTTGCAGTCGCAATGACAAAGAGAGGTTATCTTTCCTCATAACACATATTTACTCCACAAAATTGCTGTGCTAAAATAATGTAAAGGCAACACGAATATTTTTGATAGTTGCAAGTTTTTTAGATTGCTTCGTCGTGCTTTGCACTCCTCGCAATGACAGATTGGAAAATTAGAAATGCATGTCATTTCCACGATAATTAAAATTCAAAGTTTCAACCTTAATAATAAAAAAATACTCGCATATGTATTTTATTGCCTTTTTGGATTTTGCCGCACTCCTTGCAATGACGAAAAACGGTATCATTGTAATACTTATTCGTCATTTCCTATGATTAAACAACAAACTATCGCATATTGCGAAATCAGAGTCTCCAAAAACGACCTGTTTACTTTTGAGGCAATAATACAAGAATCCAAAACATTTCATTTCTTTATACTTCAATTCTGTCATTGCGAAGACTACGGGCAAAGCGCGACAGGACGAAGCAATACAAATAGCATAAAATAATCCAAACATATATAATAAAACTGTGTTTTATTTATCATTAGCAATGCTTTTTTGTTATCATAAATTCTGGATTGTCCGCGCTAACTTTGTTAGCTCTACGATAACAAAAGGCGGTTTTTTGGATCATTAGGCGGCATATTATTGACAAAAAAATTGCCTTAATTAAAACCCTTGCTTTACTGTGCGCACCGTAAGAAGTTTTGAGATTTTTATAACTTTTATGCTATTATCCGCAAAATATCCAAAGGAGGATTTATGAAAATCAGATATTCGGTAGAAAATGTCCACTGCCAAAAATGCGCAGATACGATACTGAACTCTTTAAGCGATGAGTTCGGCGATATAGAGGTGCTTTTAGAAACGCGCGAAGTCATCGTAAATCTTGAGAGCAAAGAGCAAGAAGCGGCGTTTAAAAAAGAGATGGACGAGATAGGTTTTCCTGTCATAGAGGAGTTGGAGAGAAGTTAAAATGGCTTATAAAAAAATATCTTTGC
>JAISNU010000084.1 GCA_031276075.1 Campylobacteraceae bacterium | reverse complement strand
GACTTTTTAAACGGTTCTTTAGACGCGCTTGCGTTTAAAACAATCCGCGTGCCGTTTGGCATTTACGAACAAAGAGAGCCGAATACTTATATGGTTAGGGTCAAATTAGGCGGCGGAGTTATCACGCCAAAACAGCTGCTAACACTCTCAAATCTATCCGAAAAATACGCAAATTCTATTTTGCATGTAACGACAAGAGGCGGCGTTCAGCTTCACTATGTGCAGTTTAAGGATTTTTTAAATGTTGTCAAAGTCTTGCATGAGACAGGTTTAACCGGCAGAGGCGGCGGCGGAAATACGGTAAGAAATATCACAGCCGACCCGTACGCGGGAGTTGCAAAAGACGAAGTTTTTGATGTAACGCCGCATGTGCTTGCCTTAACTTCAAAAATGCTTGAAAAAAAAGATTCGTATTCGCTCCCGCGAAAATACAAGATAGCTTTCAGCGGCAGCAGCTCAGATAGAGGCGGAGCAACATTTGTAGATGTGGGATTTATCGCAAAAATAAAAGAGGGCAAAAGAGGTTTTAGCGTTTTTGTAGCAGGCGGCATGGGAGCAAAATCAAAAGTCGGGCACCATTTTATAGAGTTTTTGAATGAGAGCGAGATTTTTTTACTCTCGCAAGCCATAAAAGAGGTTTTTGACGAAAAGGGCAACAGAAAAAACAAGCACGCCGCGCGGCTTAGATTTTTATTTGAAGAGACAGGGGAGCAGGAATTTAGAAAGCTTGTAAATGCCAAAATAGAAAAAATCAAAAGCGAAGGCGGCTGGCAGATTGAGTTAAAAGAGCTTCCCGAAGCTGCGCCGATAAAAAGCGATATTCCAAAACTAACCGCCGAAGAGCAGCTTTGGTGGGATAGATATGTGTACGCTCAAAAGCAAGAGGGTTATTTTTGCGCCAAAATTCCGCTCTCTTTGGGGGATTTGAGCGCGCGGGAAGCTGGGAAGCTTGCTATAAAACTTGACGAAATTGCTGAGAATAGAGATGTTTTGAGATTTGGAAGCGACCAAAATATATATATTAGAAACTTAAACGCAAAAGAGTTAATCTCGCTCTATCCGCTTTTAAAAAATATTTCGCCGCTTGCAACAAAACCCGCCATCATAGGAGACAGCGTTGTTTGCACGGGCGCTGCTACATGCCAGCTTGGCATAACCATACCAAGAGGAGCCATAAAAGCAATAGAAAGCAAACTTGTAAAAGAGGGTATCAATCTTGACGAGTTAAAAGGTTTCAAAATCCACATGTCAGGCTGTCCGAACAGCTGCGGCAGACATGCAATAGCCGACCTTGGATTTTTCGGCAAAGTATTGCGCGAGGGTTCAAATCCATATCCTGCCTACAATATATTAGCAGGTGCGAAAACAGGTGAAAATATCACGCGTTTTGGCAAAAAAATAGCCGATATAAGCGCATATCATCTGCCCTCATTTACAGCGGAGCTTTTGCGCTATTGGTTAGAGATTAAAAAAGATTATGAGAGTTTCGCGGATTGGATAGATGATAAGGGAGAGCAAAAGATATTGGAGCTTGCTCAAAAATACTCTTATGTCCCGCCGTTTGACGAAGATAAAAATCCCTATTACGACTACTCGGCAAAAGAGATTTTTTCGCTAAAAGGAAGGGGCGCTGGAGAGTGCAGCGCAGGCATGTACGACCTTATAGAAGCCGATAAAAAGGCTCTTACCGCCGCTTTAAAAAATGAATTAAGCGATGAAAACCTTGCTAATATAAGACTGCTTGCCACAAGAATGCTGCTTATCGCAAGAGGCGAAGAGGCAAGAAGCGAAAAAGAGGTTTTGGAAGCTTTCAAAAACCATTTTATCAAAACAGGACTCATAAGCGCCGATTTTGAACCGCTTTTGGAAGGCAAAGCGGCAAAAGAGGCAGTAAATCTGGCAAACGCCGTCATAGAGCTTTACGGCACTATGGATAACTCTTTAAAATTCGCCGCCGAAACGCCTAAAACCGAAGTAAAGAGTGCAGATAAAGCGCAGAGCGCCGACAAATTTAAAGATTACAGAGGTGTAGCGTGTCCGATGAATTTTGTAAAAACAAAGATGGATTTGTCGCAGATGAAAAGCGGAGAAATTTTAGAGATACTGCTTGATGAAGGCGCGCCGATAGATAATGTGCCCCGCTCTGTGGCTTCGGAAGGTCATGCGGTATTGGAGCAGATAAAACAAAACGGACATTGGCTTGTCAGGATAAGGAAAAGATGAATATACTCCCCATAGCGCTGACGCCAAAAAAAATTTTATTGATAGGCGCGGGTAAAAGCGCGGCTTTAAAGGCAAAAAATGTTTACAAAAGCGACTGTACTCTTTCAATAGTTGCCAAAGAGATAAAAGACGCCTATTTTAAGGACAAAAATGTCATAAAAGAGGCTTTTTCCTTCTCTCATGCAAAAGATTGCGATATCGTCATAAACGCCTCAGGCGACGAGAATTTGTCAAAACTTTTATGGGAAAACAGAAAAAAACAGGGCTTTTTGCTAAACTGTGTGGATATGCCCGAATATTGCGACTTTTATTTTCAGGCGGTTGTAAAAAACCACGATTTGTGCATAAGCGTCAGCACAGGCGGCGCGGCTCCGAAATATGCGCAGTTTATACGCGATATGATAAAAGCAGTTTTGCCCAAACAGCCGAAAAAATTTTACGAAATTATGAACGCGCAAAGAAAACAAAAGCTGTCTAAAAAAATCGGTAAAGTTTTTTTGATAGGATGCGGTCCGGGAAGCGCGGACAATCTCACAATAAAAGCGCTTAAAGCCGTCGTTTCCATAGATATTGCCATGATTGACGCGCTGACGGGCAAAGAGATAATAAAGCTGCTTCCAAAAAGCTGCATCAAAATAGATGTCAGTAAAAAAAAGGGCTGCCATAAATTTTCGCAGGACGAGATAAATGAAATGCTTTTAGAGTACGCTAAAAAAGGATTTCGCGTAGGGCGGCTTAAAGGCGGCGACCCCGCTGTTTTTGGACGCGTTTTTGAAGAGGCGGCGTTTTTAACGCAAGAAGGTATACATGTAGAGATGATAAACGGCGTAAGTTCCGCATTTGCGGGTTGTTTAGCGGGAGGTATCGCGCCTACTCTTAGAGGCTTTTCAGCAGGCGCGCTAATCGTTTCGGCGCATTTAAGAGAAAATAGATTTAACGACGATTGGATAGAGCTTTTGAAAAATTTTCCATATACCGCAATAGTCCTGATGGCTTACAGTTTCGCTTCAAAAATAACGCAAAAAGCCAAAGATTTGGGCGTATCTTTGGACATTCCAGCAGCTTTTATCTCCCAAATAGACAGCGCAAAGCAGAGGGCTGTATTTGGGACTTTGGGCAGGCTTGAAGAGATGGCGAAACTTTGCGATAAGCCTGCTGTTTTGGTCATTGGACAAGCCGTAAGCGAAGCTTTTAAAATGCCGAGCAGCACGAAAAGGATAGTTATATAAAGCCACAAAATGGCGTTTTTAACAATAATATGCTAATATTTCAACTTTTATCGTCAGCTGCAAAAGGAGATTTATGAACGGATTTATAACAAGAGCGCTTCACACGCGAGCGCGCGTAAAAGACGCCAACGGCGCACTAAGAATACCAATATACGAAAATGCGGCGTTTGAATTTGACACGGCTGAAGATATCGACGATGTATCCATAGGAAAAAGCGTTGGACATGTATATACAAGATCAAGCAATCCTACCGTTGAAAACTTTGAATTAAGCGTCAAAAATCTAACAAATTCGCTTGGAGTCATAGCTCTAAGCAGCGGCATGGCATCTATCGCGACTACTATTTTGACGCTTGTCAAATCAGGAGACAGCGTCATAACGACAAAATACCTCTTCGGACACACGCTTTCTTTTTTTCAAAACACCCTCGCCGCTCTTGGAATAAGCGTAAAATTTATAGATATTTTGGATGAAAAAGAGGTAGAAAAAGCCTGTGATGAAAATGTAAAATTGATATTTTTTGAGAGCATAAGCAACCCGCAGCTCCAAGTAGCCGACATTGAAAAACTCTCAAATCTCGCTCATACTCACGGTATCCCTCTTATTGTGGATACGACTGCTACGCCGTTTTATATGTTTGAGGCTAAAAAATTCGGCGTAGATATAGAGGTGCTTTCGTCCACGAAATTTATTTCCGGCGGCGGTACAAGCGTGGGCGGGCTTATCATAGAGTACGGCTCGTTTGATTGGAAAAATACGCCAAATCTCAAACCAAACTACAACAAAGCGGGGCATTTTGCTTTTCTGCACAAGGCAAGAAAAGAGATTTTTCAAGGATTTGGCGCGGTTTTAAGCCCGCATAACGC
>JAISNU010000070.1 GCA_031276075.1 Campylobacteraceae bacterium | reverse complement strand
GATAGCGCTAAAAAGGGCGGCGTCGGTGAAATATTATCCGGATTTTTAGCCGAAGAGAAAATAGAGGGCGTAACGATTACAAGTTTTGAGTATCAGGATGTATTTATACAGCACGGCAATACCGCAGATATTGAAGAGTCTCTCGGGCTTCTTCCACAACAGTTAGCAATAAAAATTATTAAAGGATAAAATTGAAAAATTATTAACTAAAAAAATGTATTATTTCATAATCTGTTTTTTTATAAAATTGTAATTAAAATGTCATAAAAATATTTGCGAGGTTTGTGATGGATTTCATTCCTTATTTAAAAGAGAGGCGGCTTAAAGCAACGCCGCAGAGAATGTCCATGTTAAAAATTTTAAACCAGCATACGCATCCAAGTATAGAAGAGTTGTACGAAGAGCTTAGAAAAGAGTTCCCGACCGTTTCGCTTGCGACTGTTTATAAAAATTTGAATATTTTAAAGCAGACAGGCATGGTGGTTGAAATAAACGGAAACGGCAGACAGAAACTTGATATATTCGTACACCCTCATGCACATATTATCTGCAAAAATTGCGGTGTGATAGAGGACTTTGACTTTATGGACAGCGTCTATAAATATAAAAAAGAACTTGAAAAAAATACCCTTTACAAAATAACGCAGCTTGATATAGCCGCCGTTGTGGATTATTGCAGCCATTGCCAAAGAAATTAATTTAAACTTCAATTACCTTTAAACGCTTTTAGTATTTTTTTTTTCATAGATATTTAAAATAATTTATGTAATAATAGGGTATTTTACGACTATAAGGACATAAACAAATGGGCGAGCAAATTCAGATTAACAGGAAAAATCCTACAGCATTTCTATTTGTTGTGGATCAATCGCTTTCCATGGGTTATATAATGCCTTCGGTAAATAAGCCGAAAGCCAAACATGTGGCTGATGTTATCAATAGGACTATTCTAAATTTGATAGATATTTGCAACAAAGCGGACGGTATTAGAGATTATTTTTATATAGGTATTATTGGTTATGGCGGAAAAGGCGTCAGAAATATACTTTTTGAAGAGAATGAAAAACCTGTTTTGAATTTTATATCCGAAGTAGCCGTCAATGTAAAAAAGATAGAGTATATAACCGAAAAAGTGGATAATGGACTTGGCGATACAGTAGAGAGAACGATAGAATTTCCCGTATGGATAGAGCCTGATGTGGACGGCGAAACTCCCATGTGCGAAGCTTTTGCTTTGGCAAGAGAGACACTTAAAGAGTGGTGTGCAAATAATTTGGATTCCTATCCGCCGACTTTGATACACATTACTGACGGCGATTCTACGGACGGCGACCCCGAAGAGATAGCCGAAGATATCAAAAAACTTCGTACACTGTACGGCAATGCGCTGATTTTTAACCTGCATGTAAGTTCATTTGACGCAAATACTATAGAATATCCGTTCAGCGACAGCAATATAAAAGACGAATATGCAAAAATGTTATTCAGAATGTCAAGCATTTTTCCCGAACATTTGATAGGCAAGGCAAATGACAGAGGATACAGAGTTGTGGATAACTCTAGAGGTTTTATATTTAATGCAGATGCTGTTGATATTGTAAATTTCCTTGAAATAGGTACGCTGCCGACCAATCCATACAAAAAGCGATAGGGCGCGCGTTAATGGAGCTAATGTTTTGCGGCTCAATACCTAAAAATTATGACAGGCCTTACGAAAATGAGGATTATTACAATATAGATATCATCAATCAAACTTTGCGCGTAGCTGTCAGTGACGGCGCAACTGTTTCTTATGATTCAAAACATTGGGCGAAAAATCTTGCAGATTGTTTTGTAGAGAAAGGATTTGTTCTAAACAGAGACATCAACAGACTTGTTAAATTATACTACTCTAACCGCTTTGATTTTAAAAATTTGACGCTTTTTCAAAAAAGGGGGTTGAGATTTGGCTCTTACGCTACAATACTCGGACTTGAATACAACCCAATTTCAAATTTTATACAAATTTTGAGCATCGGAGACAGTATTGCAGTTTTTCTTGATAATTACGAATTTGTGGACTCTTTTCCATATTCTAAGTCAAGCGATTTCAAAAAAAATCCGAAGCTTTTAAGCGCGAAAAAAAAGCACAACTATTTTTTCTCCCGCTCCAAAGATTACAGCAAATTTTATAGAGTTTGGAATCTTGAAAAAGTATATTGCCCGATAGTGCTCTGCATGACCGACGCGCTTGCAGAATGGGCGTTTAAGTCTTACGAAAGCGGCAATATGGATACATGGAGAGAGATTGGCAGTATTAACTCCATGAAAGATTTTAAAAGTTTTGTTGATAGCAAGCGGTTAGAAAAAAGTATCAAAATAGACGATACCACGCTTATTTGTATGAAATTTTAAAGGATAAAAATGTCGTCAAATTACCCAAGCTCGTATGATTACAGAGCAGCTTTTCAGTATATGCATGAGAGTTTAACAGACCAGTTTTTGAAAGAGGGAACCGTTAAATCCAATTCGCTTGGTCCGCAGGTTTTCAGCGGCAATTTTGCCTATGCATACGAAGTTACTTCCAGATACAGAGTAAAATACGCCGTTCGCTGCTTTCGTTATTTCTCAAAAGACCGCGAAGAGCGTTATATCGGAATATCAAAATTTTTGAAACAGCTTAGGTCATATTATTTTGTGGATTTTGAGTATCAACCCGAGGGAATTATCATACATGGCATAAAATATCCGATTGTTAAAATGGCGTGGGTGGACGGCGATTTATTGGGGCAGTTTATCGCTGATAATTACTCTAACAGGCGCAGGCTTAAAAACCTCATTACTTCGCTTATCGCGCTTGCAAGATTTATAGAGCAGCATAATTTTGCGCATGGAGATATACAGCCCGGAAATATCATAGTTAATAACGACGGCAAAGATTTGAGGCTTATAGATTATGACGGCATGTATGTAAAAGATATTCATGAGCTTGGCAATTGCGAGTGCGGGACGCCCAATTTTCAACATCCGCAGCGCGGCAATGCATGGAGCGCGAAGTTGGACAGATTTGCATTTATATCGCTTTATGTCGCCCTCAACGCGCTTGCAGAGCGGTACTCTTTATGGGAAGAGCTGTCATGCGACACCGAATCTATCCTTTTCGTATCAGCAGATTATGAAGACACAAAGCACTCAAAAACTTTTACCAAAATTAAGAGTATTGAAAACATGAAAGAGGATGCGCAAAAATTCCAGAGAATCTGCGATGCTCCTTTTGATAAAATTCCTTCGCTTGACGATTTTATTGAGGGCAAAAATGTTCCAAATTATCATCACACAAGTAAACTTGTCTATTTTGCAAGCGCAATTATCATACTCATGTTCGGCACGATATATTTTTTGGAAAATAATGATGCCGCAAATATGATATACGGTAAAATATCGATGGTAAAAGAGTTTTTTAAGGGCAAAAAAGATGAGCCTAAGGTTGAAGTTAAAGAGAGATATGATACGGGATTAAACCTGCATACAAGCAGAGATTATGCGGACACAATCAAACAGCTTGACGATTTGCATGAAAAACTTCCGCAGGATAATGATATAACGCTTCTTGCCGCTGCTACATATGCGCTAAGCGGTTATAACGATAACGCGCTTGCGGCTCTTGTTGAACCGCTGGCGAAAAAAAATGTAGAAGATTCGAGACTCTATTTCGCGCTTTCCATGCTTTATTGGCGTAAAAATGATATAGAACAGGCGAATTATTTTATGGATTTGGTAAGCGAGCAAAACATGGATGATAAAATACGAAATATGATTGTGCCGCTGCGAAATATTTTGCGTACGGAGTTAAATATTCGCAGTTCTTATATGCAAAATGAAGAATTTGACGGACGCGGCAGCAAAAAATTTGCCGATGCTATGCTTTTGCGGAGTGCTGATAAATTTATGTATGAATATTTTGCCGAAATTTATTCATATGGATTTACCGGATTTTCCAACGAATATCCGCTTGATACTTCGCGCCGCTCCTTTGCCGAATGGTTTAATGCTTATACAAATTATAACATGGGCAAAAGTTTAAAGATGTTGATAGATTTACACAAAGAGTACCCCAAAAATACGAAGCTTTTGTATCATATAACAACAAATATCGCGGCTTTGCATATAGAAGGCAGTGAAGGCAAATGCTATTTTCGCCGCGACAAATATCTGAAAATTGCCAAAGAAATCAGATATGAGTCCTCTCTGCTTGGTACTGCAAGCGCCATTGAATTTGCGAAAAAGTTAGTTGAACTGCCATTTTCGTCTGCGCAAAGTTATTACGCGCTTTCGCTTTCGTATTACGCAAACGGTGAATTTGACATTGCCGCAAGCATTGCAAATATAGCTAAAACAAAGATAGCGGCTGACGATACGGACGAAGTAAAAGCGCAGATAGAGACGCTTTTGCAAAATATCAACAGCTCTATCGCATGCCGCTTGAACACTATAACGCAATAGAGTTATTGAGAACATGGCGGCAAAGTAAATCCGCTTTCGCTTTATGTAAGAATGCATAACGCGCTAAACTGTGCCCTATTTTTTGCGAAAGTAAAATTTTTTAGGCAATTTTGCAATTGTTAAAACTGTTAAAAGCCTGTTTTGGCGGCTTTATCTCTTTACTAAATATTTTCAAGAATTACCGTTTGCTTTGTTTTCCATGGCCGACTTTTCGCACCGTTTTTGACATAATGCAGTTTATTTAAAATAGAATATATCTGATAATTACATAGAAGATAGTTTCTTGGAATTTGTAAACTTTGCAGTTAAACTTTCCAAATTGCTGAAAAAGCCTATAAAAAATAGTTTAATTAATATATTAGATTTTTTCTAAAATGCTTTTTAATTTATATGTTTGGATTGTTCTATGTTGTTTTTCTGGATTGCTTCGCCGTAAACGGCTCGCAATGACGGAATATAGTAGTAATATTTCATACTAAGTTCAACGAATTACAAGCATTCTCTTCGTCATTGCGAGCTGACGAAGCAATTCAGAAAACACCCCACTAACTGCGCTTAATGCAAAGTATACGCCTCTTCTGTCATTGCGAGACACTAAGTGTCGCGGCAATCCATATTTTATAATAATAAAAGGTATCATTCAAAAAAATAGAAATTATTTTTTATCTATGATTGTAGATTGCTTCGTCCTGCTTTGCACTCCTCGCAATGACGGAAGAGGACAAATTCTACGGTATTCGCCAAGCTCTGTCCCAAAGACTTTAGTGGTTTGCAATGATGGAAAGAGTAGATTACAGAATGCGCGGAAATGATAGAAAAAAAGTAACAATAACATAAAGAAACATAGAAACTATTAAAAGAATAGATTGCCACGCTCCGCTTGCAATAACAAATGCGCCATTCTTTGCAATAATAATTTTTCTCCGTCATTGCGAGACACTAAGTGTCGAGGCAATCCATATTTTATAATAATAAAAAGCGTATTATTAAATAAATAAAACAATCTTTTTTATTTAAAAGTTTGGATTATTTTGTGTTCTTTATAGATTGCGTCGTCCTGTTTCGCACTCCTCGCAATGACGGAACGGGGTAATTTCCATA
Organism: Campylobacteraceae bacterium; assembly: GCA_031276075.1. GTDB lineage: Bacteria > Campylobacterota > Campylobacteria > Campylobacterales > Campylobacteraceae > JAIRKW01. The sequence continues at coordinate 10,848 of JAISNU010000070.1, read as the reverse complement.
TTTTTTATAAAATTTCTTTAAGCCTAAACAAGCGTTGTATTGAAATGGATAAAAACGTCATTTTGAATTTCAACTAAGTCCCATGAAGCAAACAAGCGTTACATGAAAAAATGTTACCATAAACCATCATTGCGAGCCGATTGCGTGATAGAACGCAGCAATCCCTCCTTTTCCGTCATTGCGAGCCGCTTGCGGCGAAGCAATCCAGAATAAAAAACAAAGCCATTTCTTTCTCTCACTAATTCCGTCATTGTGAGCCGTTGAAAACGGCGTGGCAATCCGTCATTGTGCAGTGTGTGGCGCAACCTTCTCTTTCCGTCATTGCGAGGAGTGCAAAGACGAAACAATCCACGCAAAATACTTGCCTTTTTATTGTTTAGTTTAAGGGTTGAAAATTGAAATTTAAAGTTTTGAATACATAAAGCTCTTGCATACTGATAGATTGCCGCGCTGACTTTGTCAGCTCGCAATGACGGAGGAGTGCGTTTTTCTTGATTACCACGCAACGCTTCAATAATAGAGGGTATTTTTTGACTGATTCGCTTCGCTTGCAATGACTGAACGGCTGTTTTTTTAATATAGATTGCAGTGGCGCTGCATGTCTTGCAATAATGGATTATAATAATATAATTTCAACACAACGCTTATTTCGGTTCATGACCTTCCAAATAAATATAGTATTTTAACAACACAATTTCAATACAACGCTTATTTCGGTTCATGTGGCGACAACTGTGAAAAAAATGAATGACTAAAAATATTTTGAACAACGCTTGTGTGCGAATTATAAAATATATTAATTTCATCAATGCAAAAAATCATAGCTTATATTGTTTTTGAAAATATCTTTTTTGACATTTTCAAAAGATCAATAAGAACGCGAAAAATGTTTTGAAAGCGTCCATATTATTTTGCAAAAAGATTTTTCATTAATAACAAAACATTTTGCTCCAAATATCCCGATTCAAGCGTTTTATCAGTTTTCGCGCCCTTCAAATAAAGTATTTATTCTGCTTCGCCGCTCCAGCCGCCGCCTAAGACTTTATACAGCGTAATGACGGCGTTCAAGTGGTTTAATCTCTGTGCGGCAAGCGAATCGCGCGATGAAAAGTATTTATTTTGCGCATCCAAAAGCGTAGTCAAATCAGCCGAACCGTGTTTATACTGTAAGCTTGCTATATCCAAAGAGTGCAAAGACTCATCGGCAATCTGTTTTTGCAAATTCTCCTGCGAAGTTTGATAAGCGGCATTTAGCAGCGCGTCATCGCTCTCCTGCAACGCCGTCAAAATAGCCTTATTGTAACTCTGCACCGCCGCTTTGGCTTTTGAAATTTCCACATCGGTCAAATCTTTCAATCTTCCGCCGTCAAAGATAGTATATGCTGCGTTTAAAGCCAAAGAGAGTACGGAAGTCGGGTCTTTAAATGACAAAAGAGTATCGCTTGAAATACCGCCGCTACCGCTTAGCGAAAAGCTTGGAAATCTATCTGCGTTGGCTGATTTTACCGCCGCATTTGAAGCCTCTAAATTAGCTTTTGCGCGGGCTATGTCGGGTCTGTTTAGTAAAAGTTCGGAAGGCAGTCCCGCCTCAACGCTTGGGATACTCAAATCCCAAAAAGAGTCCAATACCGTATCAAATCCCTGTGGCGCGCTGCCTGTCAAAACCGCCAAAGCATTTTTTGCCTGCGATACTTGGAGCGCGATAGACTCCACGCTTGCTTGCTGCGATAAAAGAGATGATTTTTGGCGGCTCACATCTAAAAGGCTTACGCTTCCACTTTTATATTTTGCTTCCACAATTTGCATAAGCTGCGAACTTATATTAAGGTTTTCTTTTGCGATTTTAAGCCTCTCGTTTGCGCCGAGCAAGCTAAAATAACTCTGCGCAACAGAAGCGTACAAAGAGAGTATTGCCACGTCCGTGTCATATTTTGTAGCGTTAAAGCGCGCGCGCGCCTGCTCATTGTTTGCGGCTATCTTGCCCCACAAATCTATCTCGTAACTTATCCTTAAAGACGCGCTTGTTGATTTGGAAGTGTGCGCATCTGCGCCAGAAGCTTCCGTTTGAGAACCGCTTGTACCTGCGCTTGCGGAAATTTGCGGCAGATACGAATCTTCGCTGATGCCTAATTGTAAGCGCGCTTGAACTATATTTTCATAAGCTATCAAAATATCGGGATTGTTTTTGAGCGCTTGCTCTATAAGCAGATCCAGAGTCGGCGCGTTAAAATTTTGCCACCAGACTTTTGAGATATTACTGCTGTTTGATGTCGCCAGATTAAACTCTTTAGGCGGTTCAAAACTGCTTTGAAGCGCATCAGGATGTATGGAACATCCGCCAAGAAAAACTGCCGCCGTTATTATTATATACATATATTTCATTCTATTCTCCTGCAAGCGCGGTTACGGGATTTAGCCTTGCAGCTTTCCGCGCCGGTAAATATCCAAAAATAAGCCCTGTAAAAAAGGCGCAGCTAAACGCCAAAATTACGGGCAAAACGCTATACTCTACAGACATTCCGAAATAATTTATCACAAAGCTTGCGCCGAGTCCGAAAAGTATTCCTATAAAACCGCCGAATGCCGATACTATCAAAGCTTCCGTTAAAAACTGCTGCATTATATTTCTGCTTCTTGCTCCTGTGGCTACTCTGATACCTATCTCTTTTGTGCGCTCGGTAACGGAAACAAGCATTATATTCATCACGCCTATGCCGCCGACCAAAAGCGAAATAGCCGCTATGGAACCCAAAAGTATCGTAAATGTATTTTGCGTCTGCTCCATGCTCTCCATCAAAGATGTCATGTTAAGGACGCGAAAATCCTCCGCTCCATGCCGTTCAATCAAAAGCCGCCTTATATTTTCCTCAGTCTGCGCCATTTTGCTTGTATCCTCAACGCCTATCCTGACATTTCTTAAATACCTTTGTCCGATGATATGCAAATTGCCCGTAGAATACGGCACAAATACGACATCATCTTCGTCATCGCCCATCGCCGACGCCCCTCTTTTACTCATGACGCCGATGACTTGAAACATAATATTATTTACCAAAACATATTTTCCTATCGGATCAACGCCTGCGAATAACTCTTTTGCTACGCTATCGCCCAAGACTATTACTTTAGCGTAATTTTGATCGTCCTCTTTTGTGAAAAACACACCCTGCGCGACGCTCCATTCGCGAACCTGCGGATATGCCCACGAATTGGCGTTAAGCGTGGTGCTTCTATCGCTGTTGTTAAAACGAAGAGTAACCGAACGCCTCGCTTCCGGCATCGCGGCTATGATATTGGGCAGTGCGTTTATCGCGTCCGCATCGCTCAAAACCAAAGTCTCTATACCGCCGCCGCCTTGCCTGCTGTTAGGCATACCGGGAAAAACCATAATCATATTCGTACCCATAGAATTTATACTGTTCATAACATCTCGTTTTGCGCCGTCGCCGATATTTAGCATGGCTATGACGGAAGCTACGCCTATAACGATGCCAAGAAGCGTCAAAATGGTTCTAAAAATATTCGTTTTAAGCGAACTTACAGCCATATAAGCAGCCTCTTTTATCTCGTACATGAAGAGATTAAACGGCATTTTAGCAAATTTTTTCTGTTTAAAAGATGGTTTTAAGGCGGTATTTTTACCATTATCGCTCTTTTTTATATTTTCAGGAGCGGGATTTGATAAAATTTTGCCGTCTTTTATCTCTATGATTCTATGCGCGTGGGCGGCTATTTTGGTGTCATGCGTAATTAAAATGATAGTATGCCCCATATTTGAAAGATTCATCAAAAGTTTTAGCACATCTTCGCCGCTTTTACTGTCTAACGCGCCTGTGGGTTCGTCTGCTAAAATAATTTTTCCGCCGTTCATCAAAGCGCGCGATATGGAAACTCTTTGCTGCTGTCCGCCGCTAAGCTGAGACGGATAAAAATCCAGCCTGTTTTCCAATCCGAGAGAGCTTAAAATTTCCGCCGCTCTTTTGCGCCTCTCATCTTTTGGAGAAAATGCGTATATGGCAGGAACTTCAACATTTGCGATAGCCGTAAGCGAGGGTATGAGATGATAATTTTGAAAAATAAACCCAAACGACTTGCGTCTAAGCTCGGCTAATCCGTCTTTTTTAAAATCGCTTACATTTTTACCGTCAAATTTATACACGCCGCTTGTAGGTTTGTCAAGGCAGCCTATGATATTCATCAAAGTAGTTTTACCTGAGCCTGACGCGCCGATGATAGCGACAAATTCGCCTTCGTTGATTTTTAAATTGACATCGTCCAAAACGGTAACTTGATTGTCATCGTTTCCAAAGCGGCGGTATATGTGGGATAATTCTATCAAACTCATCTCATCATACCAAACGGCGGACGGGAGTTAACGGTGCGGTTAGACTGACCGTTAATTTTTTTTACGCCTTCAAGCGTCGAAAAGGTTGAGGCTATCATATCTCCCTCGTTCAATCCCGACTTCACCTCAACCTGTACGCGGTTGCTGACGCCAATCTCTATGGGCGCGGGAGCAAATGTACCGTCCGCTTTTTGGAGCATTACAATAGCGCGCCCGGCATCTTTTTGTGATTTTGATACCGCTGTTATTGGGATAAGCAGCGCGTCTTTTGCCGATGAAATAACAAAAAAGACTTGCGCCGTCATGGAGTTCATAAGCTCGCCGGAACCGTTTTCCACATCAAATATGGCTTTATAAAGTACGACATTATTTGTAACGGTCGGCGTCGGTTCTATCTTTGAAAGTTTTGTGCGCCATACATTTTGGCTACCCAAAGTCTTGAAATAAACCTCCATACCTTTTTTCAGCTTCACAACATCGGCTTCCGATACCTCCGCTCCGATAGTTACCGTGGAAAGGTCTGCTATTTGCAAAATCGTTGGGGTGTTCATGTTTGAATTTAATGTCTGCCCTTTTTTTACGCTGATAGTTGATACCGTGCCGCTCATGGGAGCATAAATTTTGGCGTATTTTAAATTGGCTTGATTTTCTTTCAAAGAAGATTCTGTCTGCTGAATTTGGGCTTTTATCATGTCAATGCTTGCTTCCGCAGAGAAGAGCGCAGATTCGGCATTTTCATAAGCTTCTTTACTTGTGGCGTCGCTTGCCAAAAGCTCTTTTTGCCTTTCATATGCAAGTTTAGCCAGCGTAAGTTTGGCTTCTCTGTCTTTTAACTGAGCCTTTTGATAGGCAAGTTCGGCTTTGCTTGATTCTACTTTTGTTTCAAGCACCGTAGTGTCAATCTCTACAAGCAAATCGCCCGCTTTAACAATATCTCCCGCTTCAACATATAACTGTGTGATTTGTCCGGATACCTGCGCTCCGACATCAACATAAGATTTTGGGCTGACTGTTCCTGTGGCTGTTACGGTGTCTTCTATATCGCCTTTTACAACGCGTACAAGAGTTACATTCTCGTTTGCCGATGCTGATGAAAAGAGTATCTTATAGCCAAAAAATGCGGCGCAAAAGAGCGCTATTGCAACAAAACCAAAGAGAATTTTTTTATTCATTTAAGAAACCTTTTTATTATAATATAAGACTGAAAAACGAATGAAAGTATAAGACGCGGTTGTTAATGAGCTGTTAATTTGATTATTTTAAAAACATAAAGAGACAGGCTGTTTTTTCTTCAAAAACAGCCTGTCGTTTTTTATATCTCGTTGGAGTAATCGGCTTCCGATAAGCGTTTTAATTGTCTCCATCTTCTTTGCGCATCTTCTTTATTGTGATTGAAAAGCTCCTGCGCATGAGCGGGATTTAACTTTTTCAAAGAGGCGTATCTTACTTCATTATTTAAAAACTCTTCATATAAAGACCAATCGGGTTCTTTGCCCGTGATTTTTATAGGATTTTTACCCTCTTTTTTGAGTCTTGGGTCATAAGTATATAAAGGCCAATAACCGCACTTTGTGGCAAGTTCGGCTTGCGCGCCCGATTTGCCAAGCCCGCCTTTAATGCCGTGGGCGATACAAGGAGAGTAAGCTATAATCAACGACGCTCCGTCGTAACTCTCCGCTTCCTCTATGGCTTTGATAGTTTGCGCGGCTGATGCATTGGAGTTAATCTGCGCGATATATATATTTTCGTAAGTCATAGCTATATAACCCAAATCTTTTTTCTGCACCGCTTTTCCTGATGCCGTAAACTGCGCTATTGAGCCTGTTCTTGAAGATTTTGAGCTTTGACCGCCCGTGTTTGAGTAAACTTCCGTATCAAGTACCATCAGATTTACATTCTCGCCGCTTGCCAATACATGATCAAGTCCGCCGTAGCCTATATCGTAAGCCCAGCCGTCGCCGCCAATTATCCATTGGGAGCGTTTGGCAAGGTGCATTTTTAGATTTAGTATCTCTTTTACTTCGGGGATTTGAGTATTTTTTTCCAAAAGCGGCACAAGCGCATTTCTAATTTGCAAACTTTTGACTCTGTCGTCTTTAAATTCAATCCACTCTTTAAACAGCGCCGCCAATTCGCTTGAAACTTTATCCTTTGCGCTATTCATCAAATCCGCTATGCGGTGTCTTATCGTCTCTGTCGCTACTTTCATGCCAAGCCCGAATTCGGCGTTGTCTTCAAACAACGAATTTGCCCATGAAGGTCCCCGCCCCGCGCTATTTTTTCTATAAGGAGTTGAAGGAGCCGACGCGCCGTAAATAGATGAACAACCCGTGCCGTTAGCTATGCTCATGCTCTCTCCGAACAGCCTTGTAACAAGCGTTACATAAGGAGTTTCGCCGCAGCCCGGACATGCGCCGTGAAATTCAAAAAGAGGCTGTGCGAAACCTACGCCTTTTACGCTGCTTTTATTTAAGATATTATCTTTATATGTAACTTTTTTAAACAGATAATCCGCGCTCTCCTGTTCCCCCGCATCAAGCGACTCTTGCAAAGGAATCATTTGCAAAGATTTCTCTTTCGTAGGACATGCCGCCACACACAAATCGCATCCCGTACAGTCAAGCGGAGATACTTGAATCTTATATTTTAATCCTTCAACGCCTTTTCCTTTTGCGTCTATAGCATGAGTTTTTACGCCCTCGGGAGATGCTGCAAACTCTTTGTCGTCTATCAAAAATCCCCTTATAACGGCATGCGGACATGCAAATACGCACTGGTTGCATTGGATACAGTTCTCTTCTATCCATTTTGGAACGCTCACGCCAACGCCTCTTTTTTCATACTCGGTAGAGCCGTGTTCCATAGAGCCGTCTTCATAACCTTTAAATACTGAAACGGCAAGCGAATTGCCTCTCGCGGCATTTACAGGCTTGGCGATTTTTTCCACATATTCCGTGCCTTTGTAATTATCGGTTTTGAAATCTTCATCAGGCAGATTTACCCATGATGGATCAACCGTAACTTTTATAAGCCCTTCCGCGCCCAAATCTATGGCTTTATAGTTCATTTCAACTATCTGGTCGCCTTTTTTGCCGTAAGTTTTATAGGCTTGCTTTTTCATGAATTCTTGCGCTTTTTCATAATCAATAATATTTGCAAGTTTAAAAAACGCCGACTGCATTATTGTGTTGCTGCGGTTGCCAAGACCGATTTCAAGGGCTAATTTAGTAGCGTTGATGATGTAAAAATTTGCCTCTTGACGCGCCAAAATTCTTTTTACTTTGTTTGGGATTCTCTCTATGGTCTCTTTTTCGTCCCAAATGGAGTTCAATAAAAATGTGCCGTTTTTTCTAATGCCGTCCACAACATCATAAAGCTCTAAATAAGCCGCAACCGAACATGCTACAAAATGAGGATTTGAAACAAGATAGGTTGAACGGATAGGCTTTTTGCCAAATCTCAAATGCGACCTTGTAAAACCGCCCGATTTTTTGGAGTCGTATGCAAAATATGCCTGAGAATACATATCCGTCTCGTCGCCGATGATTTTAACCGAACTTTTGTTTGCTCCGACTGTTCCGTCCGCGCCAAGTCCGTAAAAAAGACACTCTTTTGTGTCTTCGTCGCTTAAATCAACGCCTTCTACCGGTTCAAGCGATTTGAATGTAATGTCGTCTTTTATGCCTATGGTAAAATCGGATTTTGGATTGCTATCGTCCAAATTTTTAAATACCGCTAAAATGTGAGACGGATTTACATCTTTTGAAGCAAGTCCGTATCTTCCGCCCACTATCAAAGGAGCGCTTGGTTTGCCGTAAAATGCGGCTCTAACATCCAAAAAGAGCGGTTCGCCCACAGAGCCCGACTCTTTTGTTCTGTCAAGAACGGCTATTTTTTTGACGGTTTTTGGCATAACGGCAAACAGATATTTTAAGCTAAAAGGTCTGTAAAGATGCGGTATGATAAGTCCTGTTTTTTTGCCTTGCGAAGTTAGATAATCAACCGTTTCCTTGATACACTCCGTAGCGGAACCCATGGCTATGATAATATTCTCAGCCTCTTTATGTCCGTAAAATACAAAAGGCGCATAATCCCTTCCTGTTACTTTGGATATCTCTCTCATGTATTCGGCTACCACATCGGGCAATGCTTCATAAATCTCGTTTTGCGCCTCGCGCCCTTGAAAATATATATCGTCGTTTTGCGCGCTTCCTCTTGTTTTTGGATTATCAGGAGTCAAAGCGCTGTCTCTGAACGCCTGCAAAGCGTCTCTGTCCAAAAGCCTGTCAAATACGGCGTAATCCATAACTTCTATCTTTTGCACCTCATGAGAAGTTCTAAATCCGTCAAAAAAGTGTAAAAACGGCACCCTGCCTTTTATCGCGCTAAGATGTGCTACGCCGGCTAAGTCCATAACTTGCTGTACGGAGCCGGTAGATAACATAGCAAAGCCTGTCTGCTTGCATGCGTAAACATCTTGATGGTCGCCAAAGATTGAAAGCGCGTGAGTAGCAAGCGTTCTGGCGCTTACATGTATAACGCCCGGCAATAATTGTCCCGCGATTTTATACATATTAGGGATTTTTAAAAGCAACCCCTGCGAAGCGGTATAAGTCGTGGTCAGCGCGCCTGCCTGCAAAGAACCGTGCACAGTGCCTGCCGCGCCGCCTTCGCTTTGCATTTCGACAACTTTAACGGGCATGCCAAAAAGATTTTTTTTGCCTTGCGCAGCCCACACATCGGTAAAATCAGCCATCGGAGAAGATGGAGTGATAGGGTAAATCCCCGCAACTTCGGTGAATGCGTAAGAAGCGTAAGCGGCAGCTTCGTTGCCGTCCATTGTTCTCATAACTTTAGCCATAAATACCGTCTCCTTATAATCAGTTTTTATTATAAAAGTGAACGATTCTACCTATTATTTTCTTACATTATCCAAAAAAGAGACAGTTTGGGGCGTTTTATTAAGCCTGCGCCGAATAAATGTTACCACTTGTAAATAATCATAATTATAAGACCAAAATAAGCCTTTTTCGGCTTACTTTTTTGGATGCGTTATCTGATTTTAAAAGCCGCAATTGCGCCCTTCTCCGCCATTGTGAGGAGTGCGAAGCGCGACGAAGCAATCTAAATACATGAAGCGTTATAAAAGGATATTGCGATTAAAAAACACATAAAGTAATCAATTTGGAATTGATAATGTATCCTTTTTGGATATTTGGTTTTTTCTGGATTGCTTCGTCATTTCATTCCTCGCAATGACGGAGAAAAATTGTTATTACGAGCGAAGCGCTGCAATTCATTCTTTGCAATAATAAAGAGTATCCGTTAATAATAAGCGGAACCATCTTTTTAGTTTACATGCTTGGATTGTTTTGTGTTATTTTATTAGATTGCTTTGCCGTGCTTCGCACTCCTCGCAATGACAAAAAGACATGGATTGTTTTCTGCTTCGCAAGCTTACAGCCGAAATGACAAAAATGCCTTGCATAGGACGGTGCTGTTAGCTTGGGCGTTTTGGATTGTTGAATTTCACATGTTGTTTATTATTTTTAGACTGCTTCACCGCTTCGCTCGCAATGACGGAGAAAAATTGTTATTACGATGAAACAATCTATTCTTCTCCGTCATTCTCGCATGAATGTCTGTTTTTTGTCGTATCCCCATTCAGTCGTTGCCAGCCGATAAAGTCTTTGGAACAAAGCGTGGCAAATACCACAGGATTTGCCTTTCCTTCGTCATTGCGAGCCGCTTGCGGCGAAGCAATCCATTCTTTCTTGTTTTCTTTTATGCTTTCTTGTCGTTTTTGGCAGCACAATTCCGTCATTGCGAGGAATACGCAGTATGACGAAGCAATCCAGAAAATGTTTCCCCTCTGATATTGCGAGCACAGCACAGCAACTCATAAAGCAAAGCAGTTAAAGTGATATTTCGTCATTGCGAAGAGGAAGTGTAACGACTGACGAAGCAATCCAGAATTATGAATAAGAAAAACGATTATCTATTTTTTATAATGACACTCTTTTTGTTGTTGCAAAATATGGATTACCGCGACATTTCGTGTCTCACAATGACGGAGAACAGACAATAACAAAAATCGGTCTACTGTTCTGATGCTCCTGTCGGAATAAAGCCCCATTATAAAAGACAATAAAAATCAGTCTTATTGGAATACTTATCTGTCATTCCTATAAAGCTGAAATTTAAAAAGAGTTACCAATCAGCCTTAACACAGCTCTATTTTTATGATATATTTTTTAAAGTTTCCCGTTTGATTTATACAGATAATATAATTTTACATATTTATTCATCGTATAAGCACAATGGCTCACAGATAAAATCCAACCCATTTTTCCGTCCAAAAATCCGCCCTGCACAATATAAATCTTTATAAACGCCCAAAGCGGCCTTAAAATAATATCTCTAAAAAAATAGCATTTTTTGCCCTGCGCTATATATTTTTGCGCCGCAAGCGTGGAGTAGTTATTCATTTTATTAAAATATTG
>JAISNU010000026.1 GCA_031276075.1 Campylobacteraceae bacterium | reverse complement strand
AGGGCGGTTTAGAACGCGGTAAATATAATCAAATTGCCAATTATGTTTACATGCAATCGGAGATAAATATCAAAATTGGCAATCGTTCGCCTAAAAATTATTTTGAATTGATACAAAATTCAGATTCTAAAATAAGCGCTATTTCAACACAATCAGAACTTTTAGAAAATTTAAAAATGAATTGCGTGCCGTCTGAAATATTGGAAATGAACATTGACAATTACGATGACTTTTTAGATTTAAGAAGAAAATTGATTGCTGAAAAAATTAAAAATTTCTACTTTTCACTATAAATTTTTATTAAAACAGCGCAATTAATAAATAAATCCCGCCTTTTTCAGCGCCTCTTTTGCCCTGTTTTTTTGCTTGTGCGAATCATAGCACCACATGGGCGATAAAAGCGTATCGTCCTGCACGCCTGCGGTTATGCGCTGCAAAGCGATATTTGGGGGCAGCATTTTGATGGCTTTGATGAGCGTATCCAGATAAAGCTCTTCGCTTATGGGAGTAAAAAGTCCGTTTTTAAAATCGTGCGCTAATTTTGTGTGTTTTGTAACATAAAGCGAATGAAATTTTATAGCGTCCACTCGCAAATCTATAACGCTTTGAACGCTTCTTAGCATCATATCCTGCGTTTCATTGGGAAGCCCGAAAATCAAATGCACACATACGCTAAGTCCGGCTTTTTTCGTCTTTTTTATCCAAAAAGCAGCATTATCAAAATCATGCCCGCGGTTGATGGCATGAAGCGTTTCATCAAATGCAGATTGCACGCCGTACTCTATCCATACCTCTTTATCCTCCTCTTTTTTTAAACGCAAAAACTCCAGCACCTCATCGCTCATGCAGTCGCTTCTTGTGCCTATGCTGATTCCTATAGCATCAGGTAGTTCAAATGCTCTTTCATATAAAGCTTTGAGCGTTGAAAAAGGAGCGTAAGTGTTAGTGAAAGATTGGAAATAGACTATAAATTTTTTTGCACCGAACTTTTTAGCAAGTCTGTTTTTATATCTGTTGTATTGACTCTCAAGCTGCAAAAGCTGTTTGTCAAGGTGCGGATTTTCAGCGCTAAGCGGATTTAGTTTAAAAACTCTATGCTCTTTTGAGAGATTTGGACTGAACGATTCGTTTTCACAGTACACGCAGCCGCCTTTGGCTACCGTGCCGTCAATATTCGGACATGTAAAGCCCATGATAGATATAGGGGTTTTATATACATTTACGCCGAATTTCTGCCTAAAATAGCGCCCGATAGTAAAAACGGTTCTGGTTTCGTTATTGGATAAAGTAGTTGCCGTCAAAGCTTACCAACGAATATTTTCTCTCATCGCCGATACTTTTTATCAAAGAGTCTATGGATAAAAATTTCAAAGAGTCCGCTCCGATATAGCCTCTGACCTCATCTTCGCTTAAATTTGCGCTTATCAACTCTTGATAGCTCGGCGTATCAATCCCGTAACGACAGGGGTGTTTTATGGCAGGCGAGGCTATCCTCATGTGCACTTCTTTTGCTCCTGCATGTTTTAAGATAGAGACTATCTGTTTTGATGTAGTGCCTCGCACGATGCTGTCGTCTATCACGACTATCTTTTTACCGTTTAAAAGAGCGGCTATTGGGGAGAGTTTCAGTTTTACTTTCTGATTTCTCATCTCCTGCGTCGGTTCTATAAATGTACGACCGACATAGTGGTTTCTCACGATGCCGTTTTCAAAAGGGATACCGCTTTTTGCTGCATATCCAAGCGCGGCGGCTACGCCGCTATCGGGTACGGGAATAATATAATCAGCGTCGGGCACGCTCCACTCTTCGGCTAAAGCTTCGCCCATCTTTTTTCGTATCTCATATACATTTTTGCCCTCTATGACGCTGTCCGGTCTTGCAAAATAGATATATTCAAAAGCGCAGATTCTAGGATCCGTATCAAATAATTGCTCGGCTTTATATTCGTCTTTTCCACGCTCAAATATCAGCATTTCTCCGGGATTCACATCTCTTATAAACTCCGCTCCTACCAAATCAAAAGCGCATGTTTCGCTTGCCGCAATATATCCGCCGTCTTTCAGCCTGCCGATAGAAAGAGGTCTCACGCCGTATCTGTCTCTAACGACAAACATTTTATGGCGGCTTAGTATGATAAAACAGTAAGCGCCTTTTATGACTTGCAAAGCCTCTATAATTCTATCTTTTAAATGCTCTTTTTTGCTGCGCGCTATGAGGTGAACGACATTTTCCGTATCCATAGAAGATTGAAATATCGCTCCGTTTTCTATAAGTTTAGCGCGAACTTCGTTTTTGTTTATCAGGTTGCCATTGTGGACTATGGAGATTTCGCCGAGGCTATACCCCGCGTAAATCGGCTGTGCATCTAAAATAGAGTCGTTTCCTGCTGTAGAGTATCTGTTGTGCCCTATTGCCATAGCGCCTTTCAAAATCTCAAAAGAGTTTTCATTGAAAACTTTCGTAACCAAGCCTCTATCTTTGATGGTTTTGATTTTGTCATTATCGCACGCGCTTATTCCTGTCGCTTCCTGCCCTCTATGCTGCATTGCAAAAAGAGCGTAGTAAGATACTTTTGCCGCCTCTTTGGAGTTGATGACGCCTACTATCGCACACATGTTTTATCCTTAAAGTCCCAAACAATCGCTTATATTATACTGTCCATTCGGCTGATTTATTATCCATTTTGCCGCATGGATAGCTCCTTTGGCAAATGTGTCTCTGCTTGTGGCGGTGTGGTTTAACTCTACAAACTCTCCGTCATTATAAAATCCAACCGTATGTCTGCCTACAATATCTCCGCCGCGCAAAGCAAGTACGGCTATCTCGTCTTTGCTTCTTTGACCTATAATGCCGTCTCTGCCGCTTACTCTAACTTTGTCAAGTTCAAGTCCTCTTGCTTTTGCGGCGTGTTCTCCCAAAGTCAAAGCTGTACCGCTTGGAGCGTCTTTTTTGAAACGGTGGTGCTGTTCTACTATCTCTATATCAAAATCTCTCAATTTTTCCGAAGCAAGCTCTACCAAGCGATTTAAAACCGCAATACCCAAAGACATATTTGTAGAGTACAAAACAGGCATACTCTGCGCCGCCTGTTTCAACAAGGCAAGCTGTGCGCCGTTTAATCCGGTAGTTCCTATAACAAGCGGCTTAGGATTTGTAAGAGCATATTTTAGCAGAGTTCCCGTGCCGCTTGGCGCGGTAAAATCAATAACAACGCCGCTTGAATTGAAAAGTTCTTCAAGCGAATTTGTCTTTTTGATCTCTTGAGGCGCTGTAAAATTAAATTCATCTATTGCGTGCAAACAAGCTATCTTAGCCTCTTCGTCGTTTTTTAGATTTTCTATCAAAACTCTGCCCACTCTTCCTGTGGAACCATGTATGCCTATAAGCAATTTACTCATGCAAACTCTCTAAATAACTTATCGCATTAATCGCTGCCACAGCGCCGTCAGCTGCTGCGCAAACTACCTGCTTGGCGGCATTTATGCGGATATCGCCCGCCGCAAACAGACCTTGAAGCGAAGTTTTCATATCAAGATCCACAACTACTTCGCCGCCCTTATTCATCTCGCATAAAAAACTGCCGTCCTCTTGCTGTAAAACTTCGTTATTTACTTTCATGCCGACAAACACAAAAACGCCCGGAACTTTTAAATCTCTCTCATTACCCTCTTTACCTGCAATGATAAGTCCGTTAACTCCGCTTGCGTCTCCGTAAATTTTTTTAACGGCAGAATTTAAAACAAGTTCTATTTTAGGATTTTTTTTGACTCTTTGAACGGTTGCAGGGCTTGCTCTAAACTCATCTCGTCTATGAACAAGATAGACTTTTGAGCAGATATTTGCCAAAAACAGAGCCTCTTCAAGCGCGGCATCTCCTCCGCCAAGCACTGCTACCTCTTTATTTCTGTAAAAAAATCCGTCGCATGTAGCGCAAAAGCTAACGCCTCTGCCGTAAAACTCCTCTTCGCCCTCAACACCTGATTTTTTGGGATTGCTGCCTGTGCATACGATAACGCTTTTCGCTCTCAAAAGCCCGCCGTCTTCAAGCGTAATATCAAAAATATTATCTTTAGCCTTGCTTACTCGTTTAACGCCTGCAAACTCCTGCTTAACGCCAAAGCGCGCTGCTTGTTCAGGCCACTTTTCCATAAGCTCCAAACCTGTTATAACTTCGGTTACCCCGGGATAATTTTCTATCTCGCTGCTTTTTGTTATTTGACCGCCAAAGACAGATTTTTCAAACATCACAACATTTTTTAATCCGCCGCGGGAGGCGTACAGTCCAGCTGTCAAGCCTGCCGGTCCTCCTCCTACGATGACTAAATCAAGTATTTCACTCATGGTAAGAGCCTATAAAAGCGTTTTTAGCTTATCCGCAAGCACGCTTTTTGACGCTGCGCCGATATTTTGATCAACCAATTGACCCTCTTTAAAAAAGAGTATCGTTGGTACGGAGCGGATACCGTATTTGACGGCAAGGTCTTGCTCTTCGTCCGTATTTACCTTGCAAATTTTAGCTTTGCCTTCAAACTCGCCCGCTAACTCTTCAATCACAGGCGCAAGCATTCTGCAAGGTCCGCACCAAGGCGCCCAAAAATCTACCAAAACTACCCCATCTTTAACTGTATTGTCAAATTCAGAAGCCTTTAATTCTATATATTTACCCATTTTTATCTCCTTGAAAATTTTTAAATAGGACAAATTTTACCCTAAAAAACTTTAAAATAAGCATACCAACATCAAACTACCGTCAAAAAATGTTTTGCACCCACTCAATGTTGCTATTTGTAACAATCACGGCATCTATCTGATACTCTTTTTGGATACCGTTTTTTAAAATATAATACTCCACGGTTTTGGTTATCTTTTCCATTTTTGATAAAGTTATGCGCTCCAGAGGGTCGTAATCGCCCTCAGTCGCCTTTACTTCCACAAAATGCAAAATATTCTCTTCCTCGGCGACAATATCTATCTCGCCAAAACGCGAGTGATAGTTGCGCGCCGTGATTTTCAAACCCGCTTTTTCCAAAAACCGCGCGGAGCGCTCTTCGGCTTCGCGCCATGACGAAATTTTATCTTTTTTCTTTGTAAAAAATTTGAAAAACATTTTTTATTATAAAACAATCATGCTAAATAGGAGTATAAATATACCGCGTGGAACGCAATATTTCTATATTACCCAGTCAATCACTATATTATCGTCATCGCTTTTTTTCGAACGCTTGGAAGCTTTATCGGTATATATCAAATCCTGATTTTTCAAGCTTACATTTGTTTTACCCGTAATGGAGCGCGTAATAAAAACATTACTGCCTATCACAACGCCTTCGCCTATAACGGTTTCGCCGCCGAGTATGGAAGCTCCGGCATAAACTACTACATTATCTTCCAGCGTCGGATGGCGTTTAGTGCCTTTCAGCCGCTGTCCCGCTTTTAAAGATAAAGCGCCGAGCGTTACGCCTTGATAGACTTTTACGAAATCTCCTATCACGGTAGTTTCGCCGATAACTATGCCTGTTCCATGATCTATAAAAAAGTATTTGCCGATTTTGGCTCCGGGGTGTATGTCTATGCCTGTCAGGGTATGCGCATATTCGCTCATGATACGCGGTATCAGCGGGATACCCAATATATGGAGCTCATGGGCAATCCTATGTACGGTTATCGCAAATATCCCGGGATATGAAAATATAACTTCATCTGTACTTGACGCCGCAGGATCCCCATCATAAGCCGCCTGCACATCCATAGATAATATATCTCTTAAATTCGGAATCTTTTCCAAAAAAGCGTAACTCTTTTCCCGCGCTTTTGTTATAATCTCCTCTTTTTGCGATATATTGTCTCTGTTTTGCAGCATAAATGATTTATATATCTGTTTATATAACCGCTCATAAATATATGCGATATGCTCGCTTATCATAAAATCCACCGTTTTTATGCAGCTTGATTGCTTGTCAAAATATCCCGGAAAAAGCAGCTCGCGAAGCCGCAGGACTATATCTATAATCTCTTCGCGCTCAGGCATATTTTCGCAGTCAAGATTATCGCAGTCGAGATGGCTTGTATATTTATATTTTTTGTAACTTTGCGCGATTAGCGGCGCAAGGGCGTTTAACTTTGTCTGTATATCCTCTTTCAATATCTACTCCTTAATACTTTACAATAGTGCCGTCTATATCCTCAGCCCACTCCATGATGCCGCCTTCAAGATTGAGAAGCCCGCCTTTGAATTTAGCGTTTTTAAGAGCATTTATAGCGTACAAACTCCTGACGCCCGACTTGCAAAGTATAACGGACGGCTTGGAGCTGTCTATCTCTTTCAAACGGCTTGCAACGCTGTTTAGCGGAATATTAACAGAACCTTTAATATTTGTCATCTCAAATTCAAAAGGTTCGCGCACATCAATTATATTTATTTTTTCGCCTTTGTCAATCTTTTCTTTTAATTCCCGCGCGCTGATATTTTTAAAATCCTCTGCATGAGGCGGATTTGCGGCGCAAAAATATTCATAGTCAATAAGTTTTTTAATGCTTGCATGTTTGCCGCAAACGGGACAATTTTCATCTTTTTGGATTTTTAGCTGTACAAATCTCATCTTCCATGCGTCCAAAATAAGCAATCTTCCCATGAGCGTATCGGGCGCTTGCAAAATAAATTTTATCGCCTCGTTTGCCTGAATAGAACCGACAATTCCCGCCATTGAGCCGAACACGCCGCCTTCTGCGCAGCTTGGCGCAAGTTCCGCCGGCGGAGGCGATGGAAAAAGGCAGCGGTAGCAAGGTCCTTTTTTCGCCCAAAAAAGAGTCATTTGCGCATCAAAACGAAATATGGAACCATATACGGTCGGTTTATCCAAAAGCACGCATGCGTCGTTTATAAGATAACGCGCGGGAAAATTATCCGTACAATCAACTACCATATCAAATTTTTTTATAATATCAAGCGCGTTTTGGCTTGTAAGCTGTGTATTAAAAACGGTAACTTTTACAAGTGGATTGAGGCGCGCGATACCCTCTTTGACAGATTTTGTTTTTGGTTTGCCGACATTGGCATTTGTGTGGATAATCTGCCTTTGCAGATTGGTAATATCCACATTATCCAAATCTACTATACCGATATTCCCTACGCCTGCCGCCGCGAGATACAGTGCCACGGGAGAACCCAAAGCTCCGCCGCCGACTATCAAAACGCGGGCGTTTTTAAGTTTTATCTGCCCTTCCAATCCAACATTAGGCAATATAATATGTCTGCTGTATCTTGCCGTCTCCTCTTTTGTTAGCATTATTTCTCCTTTTTACAGTCGGAATTATACAAAAAAATCGCATAATTTGCATTTTGTAATTTTTATTGTGTACAATATAGATTTTAATCTAATATTTAAGTCAAGGATTTGTGATGAAAAGCATTGTTGCGGCATTTGATAAATTTTTAAATAATATATCTTTTTTGTGCCGCACAAGACTTATACTTTTTGTATTGGCTTTTGGCATGGCGTGTATCTGTTTTTTGACATTTGTTTCGCTTTTCGCCCTAAAATACGACCATGAAATACTCTACGAAAACCGCATCGCAAATATTCAAAAATTAGCAAATATTAACAGTTTTTATATCAATGACATTTTTGCGGCAATAGAGCAAAAAGACGATGCAAAACTCTTAAATACATATACCAAAATAGATACTCTCTGGAATGAAATAAAAAGCGCGGAAATAAAAGAGCCTTTGTTTCCTGCTAATTTTGCAAACTGGTGGCTGCGGGTTTTTATGATTTACGACGAACGCCCCGAGGCAGAAAACGGTAGCGATATAGCAGCGCAAATAGACAAAGCTTCAAAAGAGATTAGAGACAGTATCGCAATCAATACAAAACATGACGCATTTAGCGGTATTCATGAACTTTCGAGCCTTTTTTCACAACTTATAGATTTTCATTTAAAAGCGGCGGAAGCGGAAAAAACAAGAACGGACAAAGCTTTTGTAAAAAGCATTATAATTTTACTGCTGCTTGTGGCTTTTGTATTCATCGCAAGCTCGTATGCGACTTATTTTATTTTGAAAAATATCCGCGAACTGCATAATTATCTTGAATTTGATGTGAAAAAAAAGACGAAAGAGCTTGAGGATTTGAACAATTCGCTTGAAGCGCGCATCAAAGAAGAAGTGGAACTTAGCCGAAGCAAAGACAGAATACTGTTTCAGCAGTCAAAACTTGCAAGTCTCGGCGAAATGCTTCAAAATATAGCGCACCAATGGCGGCAGCCGTTAGGAGCTATAAGCATGATAATACAAAGCTTTGAGATAAAATACCGCGCAAACAAATTAAATGACGAATTTGTTACTTCAAGAGTGCAGGACGCCAAAACTCTTGCACAAAATATGTCCGATACGCTTGAAGATTTCCGCACATTTTTCAATCCCAACAAAAACAAAAAAAAGTTCGCCTTAAAAGAAGCAATAAATAAATCGATAGATTTAAGTAAATATCCGCTTGAGAAAGCAAAGATAAATTTAAAAGTAGGTGAATTTGAGGATATCTGCATATACGGCTTTAAAAACGAACTTATACATGTACTTTTAAATCTTATCAGTAACGCCAAAGACGCACTTTCTGACAAACACATAGAGCGCAAAATATTCATAACGGTAGAGTCTGATAAAATTTATGCGGCAATTAAAGTTATTGATAACGGCGGCGGCATAGATAATGATATAATATACCGAATATTTGACCCGTATTTTACGACAAAGCACAAAAGTTTGGGTACGGGCATAGGACTTTACATGTCAAAACAGATTATAGAAGAGCATATGCAAGGAAGTATCGAATGCGAAAATACAGAATACGGCTTCGGCGGCAGAACGCCGTACCGCTGCGCGCGCTTTACGGTAAAGATTCCTCTTTTTAAGGATGTGCATGAGTAAACGGGATTATGCGATTTTATTGGAATGCAGCGTCTTGTATATAGAAGACGAAGCAGACCTTTTAAAACATACAAGCGTAATTTTGGAAGATTTTGTGAAAAATGTTTATGCCGCGCAAAGCACAAAAGAGGCGTATGAAATAATAAAAAGCAAAAATATTGATGTGATTGTTTCGGATATTTTACTAAAAAACGAAACGGGCATAGAGTTTTTAAAGAGGCTTCAAGAGGAGATGGGCATACATATTCCCTCCATACTCACAACCGCATTTACCGATACCGAATACCTCGTAGATGCGATAAAATTGAAAGTTGAAAACTATATCATAAAGCCGATAAATGTAAGGGAACTTTTGGATTCCATACATGATGTGGTACTCCCTAAAATCCAGCAAAGAGAGATAGCGCGCTCATATAATATCATCAAAACAATATCCGCCGTAACAGATAGCAAACAGGTGGAGATTATACGATTTATCGTTAAAAATTTAGATGAAAATGGTATCTTGAACTACTCATATTCGGACATCATGGATAGAATCGATGTGAGCAAACCAACCATTATAAAGCTTTTCAGACAGTTGTCGGACAAAGGAATTTTAATAAAAATACAAAATAAAAAGTACCGCTTTTACGAAAGCCGACTGCCGATTCCAGAATAATAACAGAGCCTTTTAGCCTGCAAAAACTCATTTAAAACAGTACAGTAATTCGTTATTTTTCTCTTTCCTTGTCTTCTTTTATAATTTCTGCTCTGTTATTGCAAGGAATATGGCAATGCCTTTTCTCTGTCATTGCGAGGAGTGTAACGACAAAGCAATCCAGAGTTTTATCATTACGGAAGTAATTCATTAAAAACCATTCCTTTCTGTATTATTAGCGTGGGAGAGGAAACAAACCTCTCTATCATTGCAAGTTTATACAGCAGGCTGCAATCAGAATAAAACCTTCTCTATCATGCAAGGAATATGGCAACGCCTTCTCTCTGTCATTGCGAGGAGCGCAACGACGAAGCAATCCAGAAAATAAAACAATAAAAATCCAAAAATATACATTATCTACTTCAAATTTAACCTGTTTTATGTTTTTTAATTGCAATATTCTAATGTTTATAACGCTTCGCGTGTTTAGATTGCCGCGTCGCGCTATGCCACAATGACGGAGGCGGTTATCTCGCACTTTTTAATGTAAAATCTACAAAGTTTTAATTTATGGTTTGCCATATCGCTTTGTATTTCGCAATAACCAAGAGGACATAGCTTGTACTGACGAAAGCGGCCCATGAATAGCAAAAAGTGCATATAAGCTTGATGATATGAAAATAACGCAATTTACATATCACAAAAACAGATATTGTGATTATTCTATCTATTCACGGCATATAAATATAATATAAAATTTGTGTACCTATATTTATCGTAAATATAGTTTCCTCAAGAACTCTTTACTTGTATGCAAATAACAAAAAAGGCGTATATTTTTATATATGGATGGACTTTTAAGCTTAGAAAATAAAAAAACAGTGCAATACGGTGAAAAACATAATATTGGTTTATAAACACAGGAATGACATAAAAAAGTGAAAACAGGTTATTTTGGATTGCCACA
>JAISNU010000013.1 GCA_031276075.1 Campylobacteraceae bacterium | reverse complement strand
CTATGACAAACGGCACTCCTAAAAACAATATGAGACCTTTTGTTATATCGCCCATAATCAGCCCTGTTGTTGTGCCGCCTATGACAATGAATAGCCAGATTATTATTTCTATTTTTCTTTCCATAGGCGAAATTATAGCACAAAATTTATCAACTATGAAAGATATTTTAGCGATAATTATGTTAGATTTATCAATAAATAGACTAATTTTTTTATAAATACTGTATAAAATAAATCCGCTGCTTAATATCTCAACTTTTTGATTTTAACGCAGAAAATTACTCCAAAGCCTTTACCAACGACACAAAGAGTTCTCCTCGCTCTATATATGAGCTAAATTGGTCTAAACTTGCCGCCGCGGGCGATAAAAGCCCGACGCCGTTTTTATCAAGTCTTTTATCTATCTCTTTGACAGCGGTATCAAGTGTTTTGCATTCATGCACGCCCTTGCCGATCGCTGCGCAAAAATTCATAATCTTTTTACAATTGCTCCCTATCGCAAAAATTTCTATATTTAAATCGCGCATATTTTCAAACAGCCTTGTCAAATCAACGCCTTTATCGTCGCCGCCAAGCACTATCAAAATCTCTTTATCTCTATATCGCTTTAAAGCCTCTATGGTCGCGTCTATATTTGTGCCTTTGGTGTCGTTCACCCACAACCTGCCTCTTTTGTCGCGGAACTCTTCAAGCTTGTGTCTATCTATCTTGAAAGTATTGATTTTATCTATATCCGCTTTATCAAAGAGTATTTTAGCTGCGCTGAGCGCCAAAAGCGCATCCAGCAAAAACGGCTCTTTTATATTGATTTTACCTGTATCTATACCCATTGTTTCGGCTAAGTCTATAGAATTTTCGTATCCTATAAGCATAGCGTTAGATGTGATATTAACATACTTTTTAGGAATGACGGCTACACTGCCTTCCGCCATATTTAAAAGCGGCTTTAGTTTTGCCCGCTCATACTCTTCAAAACTGCCATGCCAGCTTATATGGTCGGGACGCACAGGCAGCAATAAATAGATTTCAGGTGCGGCGCGGTTTGTATAATGAAGCGTGAAAGAGCTTGTTTCAAGTATCCAAAGCGGCGCATTTTTGTCTAAATTTGCAAGCGGATTGCCGATATTTCCGCCCTCAATCGCCCCATGCGATGCAAGCAAGTATTTTAACATTTGCGTTGTTGTGGTTTTACCGTTTGTGCCGCTTATCCAAACAGACGGCGGCATATCAAAAAAATCATACTCGCTTGTTAAATGTTTGGCTTTTTTTATCAAACGGTGATTTGGCAAAAATCCGGGACTCGGAATATCAACATCGCTTATATTAGCATCGTAATTATCGCACATGAGCAGCTTATTGCCAAATTCGTCTTGTGAATTTTCTTTAAATTTATCGTCGTATATCAAACAATTCGGCGCAAATTTTTTTGCTATCGCTTTAGTGGTAATACCATACCCAAACAGAGATAAAATCATCTTATTTTAAGAGCCGTCAGCGCGATGAGATTGGATAAAAGCGCGATAATCCAAAAACGCACAATTATTTTATTCTCCGTCCACCCCTTTATCTCAAAATGATGATGAATCGGAGCCATGAGAAAAACTCTCTTTTTGCGAGCCTTGAAACTGCCGACCTGCAAAATGACGGAAATTGTCTCCATAACAAAGACAAATCCTATCAAAACCAACAAAAACTCATTTTTGGATATTATCGCCGAATAGCCCGTAAAAGCTCCGATACTAAGACTTCCGCTGTCTCCCATAAATACCTGCGCGGGATAGCAGTTGTACCACAAAAACCCGACGAGTGAACCGATAAGCGCGGCGATTACTATGAAAACTTCGCCCGTTCCCATAACTTTTGGCAGTAATAATTCTGCGCTCCAGTGAGCGCTTCCGCACATGTAAACAAATACGCCGAGCGTCGTAAGCGAAAATATGGACGGCGCAGTCGCAAGTCCGTCAAGTCCGTCCGTAAGATTTACTGCATTTGACGCCGATATTATGACAAACGCCCAAAAAAAGAGCGAGATGAGGTACATGTCAAAAAGCGGTTTTTTGTAAAACGGCACATAAAGTTCGCTTGTTAATCCCGAATACCAAAACAGCAATGCACCCACTATCAACCCTGCCGCGCATTGCAGTAAAAATTTGACTTTTGGTTTTAAACCGCCGTCATTTTTACTTTTAAGAATCTTTGAAAAGTCGTCTTTCAAACCTATAAATCCAAAAAGCGACAAAGTCAAAACCGCGCCAATAACATAGACATTGTTTAATTTCGCGCAAAACACGGTAGCAAGCAAAGCCGCACCAATAAATATAATTCCGCCCATAGTCGGAGTATCGTTTTTACATTTGTGCGTGCTTGGAGCAAGTTCATAGATAGGTTGCGAAGCTTTGCGCTTTTTTGCCCATGCAATAAAATGCGGCATGAGCCAAACTGTGAGGATAAAAGCTATAAAAAACGCTACGGAAGCGCGAAAAGTGATATATTGGAAAAGGTTAATCCCTGCATGTCTATAAAGCCAATAAAGCATTAAAACTCCAAAATTTTTTCATAGCGCATTTTATTACAATCTTGTATAATTTCAGATAAAAGGTAAAAAAATAATTTTGCGCGGCGGTAATAAAAAAGTCTATTTCGCAGAAATATTGAAGATACAAATTCACTCTTTTTTTAAATTTACAAGCCAATTTATAATTATGGCAAAATATTTTGACAACAAGCGTTGTTTGCTGATAAAGACTATTTTATTTATCTGGGCATTTGGATTGCCGCGCCGCAAGCGGCTCGCAATGACGGATGGCGGCGACATTATACTTTGGGCTTGGGCGTTTTTTGGTTGCTTCGTCTCTGCACTCCTTGTAATGACGGAATTATTATTTTATAAATAATTTTCATACAATGACAATTTTTCCGTTATTGCAAGACACGAAGTGTCGCGGCAATCCATTCATCATTGTAAACGACTTTCTTTTGTCATTGCGAACCATTGAAACGGCGAAGCAATCCATAAATAAAAAACTATATTCCGTCATTACGAGCGAAGCGAAGTAATCTATACTTTAATAATAACAAAAAATATCATTAATAATAAAATGAAACCGTTTTGGTATTTGCATGTTTGGGTTGTTTTTATTATTTCTGGATTGCTTCGCTTCGCTCGCAATGACAGAGGACAGATATCTTTTTGGATTGCCGCACTGACGCTCGTAATGACACAATTTGTTATTTTCATGCATAAATATATGGACAATAATTCTCTCTGTCATTGACATGTGATGTGCCACATACATCGCTCTTTCCGTCATTGCGAGGAGTGCGAAGCACGACGAAGCAATCCAGAAATAAAAAATCAACGAAACAATATTGAAAAATTCAAAAATGTAAATTATCAATTCCAAATTTAATTTATTTTATGTTTTTTTAATTGCAATACTTTTTTATAATGCTTCGCGTATCTGGATTGCTTCGCTTCGCTCGCAATGACGGAAAACTATGCCATTCTCATGAAAACAAGCGAAGCGTTTTTGCGAAGCAAAATATTTCCCATGTGAAGCGCATTTGTGAAATATTTACTTGCAAGCAGTGCGGCAATCCCCTTTTTTCTCATCGTGAGTTGTTGCATAAGAAACGCAAAAATCCTCTCTCTCCGTCATTGCAAGGAGTACGAAGTGCGACGAAGCAATCCATACTTTATAACAATCAAAAAGCATCATTGATAATACATGAAGCCAACTTTTTTATTTATATGTTTGTATCGATTCATGTTATTTTCTGGATTACCGCGCTGACTTCGTCAGCTCGCAACGATAAAAGGAATACGTTTTCTGAATTGTTTCGTCTCTGCACTTCTCTCAATGACGGAGAGAGGGAATTTACGCGCTTTCATGTAACGGCTCGCAATGACGGATGGCGGCGTTTTTTGATTACTTCGTCCCGCCGCACTGCTGATATACCCCAATTTGCCTTCGCATACATGATTGCAAATAAATATTACCTGCTTTTTAGCAACTCTATTGTATTATGGCGCGCATGAGAACAGTAAAATTTAATAAAACAATTTTAATCATAACAGACGGTATAGGATATAACAAACATAGCGATTTTAACGCTTTTGCCGCCGCTAAAAAACCAACTTACGATATGCTTTTTGAAAAAGTCCCGCACACTCTTTTAAAAACTTCCGGACTTGCCGTAGGACTGCCTGAGGGTCAGATGGGAAACAGCGAAGTCGGACACATGTGTATCGGAAGCGGCAGAGTTTTGTATCAAAATCTCGTAAAAATTTCAATGGCGATAAATGACGGGAGTTTGGCGCAAAACAGCGATTTGGAGACTTTTTTTCATAAAAGCGGCGATATTCATATAATAGGATTGGCAAGCGGCGGCGGCGTACATTCGCATATCAGCCATATAAAAGCGCTGGCTAAAATAGCCTCAAACAAAGGCAAAAAAGTCTTTTTACATGCGATAACAGACGGACGCGATGTAAGTCCCGTTTCAGCAGAGGGCTTTTTGCAGGAACTGCTTGATATTTGCAATGATACGATAAAACTTTCTACAATAAGCGGGCGGTTTTACGCGATGGATAGAGACAATCGCTGGGAGAGAGTAGAAAAAGCCTATAATGCATTTGTAAAAGCCGACAATAAAACCGCGCTAAATCCGATAGAGTATATTAAATCCATGTATGGCAAAAACATAACGGACGAGTTTTTAGAGCCCGCGGCGCTTGAAGATTTTAGCGGTATAAAAGACGGCGACGGGCTTTTGTTTGCAAATTTTAGAAACGACAGAATGCGTCAAATCGTAAAAGCTTTCGGCGATGCAGAGTTTGGTTTTTTCGCGCGGGATAAAAAAAATGTAAACATCATCACCATGTGCGAATATGACAAAAGTTTCCCTTATCCTGTTTTATTTCCTTCCGAAAATCCTACCCAAACGCTCTCAGAGGTTATATCGGATGCGCTCATTTCGCAGTTTCACACGGCTGAGACTGAAAAATATGCGCATGTAACTTTCTTTTTTAACGGCGGGCGCGAAACTCCGGTACAAGGAGAAACAAGGGTTTTGATACCAAGTCCGAAAGTTACAACTTACGATTTGAAGCCCGAGATGAGCGCAAAAGAGGTGGCTGACGCGGTTTTGAAGGCGATGGATGCAGAGTACGGATTTATCATTGTAAATTTTGCAAACGGCGATATGGTGGGTCATACGGGAAATTTCAATGCGGCGGTGAAAGCGGTTGAAGCTGTAGATCTTCAAATAGGAAGAATTCACAAAAAAGCGAAAGAGAAAAATTACAAATTTGTTCTCACAAGCGACCATGGCAACTGTGAAGCCATGAAAGATGAAAACAACCTGCCTCTTACAAACCACACGACTTTTGAAGTTTTTTGCTTTGTAGATGCAGATGAGGTAAAAGAGCTTAAAAGCGGCTCCCTTAGCAATATAGCCGCAACTGTTTTAAAGCTCATGGGACTTGAAAAACCTGAAGTTATGGACGAAGCGTTATTTTAATATAAGGAGAAATTATGAAATTCAGCGGAAAGAATGTTTTGGTTACAGGCGCCGTAAGAGGCATAGGAAGAGAGATAGCTCTCACGCTTTCAAAGTTTAATCTCAAAGTGTGGATAAACTACCGTTCAAATCCAAGCGCGGCGGACGAATTGCAGGCTTTGATAGAAAAAGAGGGCGGCAAGGCGGCGGTTATAGGATTTGACACTACAAACGAGGAAGCGTTTGCAAACGGCGTCAAAACTATCATAGAAAGCGACGGCGAACTTTCGTATCTCGTAAATAATGCTGGTATAACGAACGACAAATTGGCTCTTCGCATGAAAAAAGAGGATTTTGTCTCTGTGATAGATGTGAATTTAACAGGCGTATTTATAGGATGCAGGGAAGCTTTGAAAGTCATGAGCAAACAGCGCTTTGGAAGCGTTGTAAATATCGCTTCGGTAGTCGGCGAAACGGGCAATATCGGACAAGCAAATTATTCGGCAAGTAAAGGCGGAGTTATCGCCATGACAAAAACTTTCGCACAGGAAGCCGCTTCAAGAAATATCCGCTACAATGCAATAACTCCGGGCTTTATCGCGACAGATATGACGGATAGGTTGAGCGATGAGATAAAAACCTCTTTTGTAGATAAAATACCGCTTAAAAGATTTGGCGCTCCAAAAGATATTGCCGATGCGGCGGCGTTTTTATTAAGCGATTATGCAAGCTATATCACGGGAGAAACGCTTAAAGTAAACGGCGGCATTTATATGTAAATTTTCAGTTATATTAATGCGTATAATGCGGCAAAATTGT
>JAISNU010000156.1 GCA_031276075.1 Campylobacteraceae bacterium | reverse complement strand
CCGAAGTTTATTATCAAGCAGATAGAAACCGTGTTGAGTGATTTTGACATAAGCGCGGTAAAAATAGGAATGCTCGGCAGCAAAGAAACGGCAGAGGCATTGGCAGAGATTTTGAAAGGTTTTAACAAGCCGATAGTATTAGATCCTGTCGCTATTTCGCGCGCAGGCTCAAAATTGCTGGACGATGACGCCAAGACAGCTTTAATCAAGCTTTTTCCATTAGCTAATATAGTTACACCAAACCATTTTGAAGCCGAATATTTCGGACTTGCCGCAGATGAGAGCGCAAAACTTCCAAAGTGTAATTTTTTGATAAAAAACATATTTCCAAACAGCAGCAAAGCAACAGACAGGCTTTTTCTCAAAGGCAGTTTTGCAAGGGATTTTGAAACGCCGTTTGCGCAAAAGGAAAATACGCATGGTACAGGCTGCACTTACTCCATGGCAATAGCGTGTAATTTTGCTCTTGGATTTACGATGGAAGAGGCTGTCCAAAGGAGTAAAAATTATATCTATAATGCGATAAAAAACGCTCCGAATTTGGGTAAAGGCAACGGTCCGATAAGGCATAAAATGTGAAAAACTGCGGATAAAATTTTATACATGTGAATAATTTTTATCTGTTAAAAATTATTATGCTAAAAGAGAGATTTTTTTGGTTATGTCTTTAAAAAAATATGTGAAACTTCTGTTTTAAAGGAATACAAAAAATGCGCAAATGGTCGGGGTGACGGGACTTGAACCCGCGACCTCTACCACCCCAAGATAGTGCGCTAGCCAGACTGCGCTACACCCCGAAACCAAACGAGTATTATACCTATAAAGCTTTAAAGTTTTATTTGGCAGCGTGAAAAATTTTTTAAAGTTTTTCACATTTTTTTCACGCTGTGAAAGCAAAAAAATATAAAAGAATATTTGCGGCAGACAATATGCTGTTTTCGCATATATTTGTAAATTTATATTTTAAAAATTTCTAAAATATAAATCGGGCGGCAGTATCAAGAAGCGAATTTAATATATTTCTAAGTTTCACATATTCCGCTTTATGTTCAGCAATGAGTTTCAAGCGTTCCTCTTTTATTTTCAAGAACTCTTCTAAAAGCGTATCGTAATTTTTTGCGATGAAATTTCTGCCGCCTTTCATCATGTTTTGGAATTCGTACAAATGAAAACTTGTTCGCAGCCGCTCCCTTATTTCGTCAAGTTTTGGCTCGTATATGCTGAATTTCGTAGGATTTTCCTCGTAAAGCTGTATGGATTTTTCTATTCTCCGCTCCAAAAACGCCACAACAACTTCAGTTGCATTTTGGTAATTAAATTTTATACCTGCGCTCACATGCCTGAATTCTGAACTCATTTTCGCGAAATTTGCCGCCATTTTGTCATTGAACGGTTTTAGTATATTTTCATAGCCTTTAGATGCGAATTTGCGCATGTTGGCAAATTGTATATCGGATTGTACGCTTTTACTTTTTCTTATCAATTCATAAGGTTTCTGCCATTTTGAGACTTTTTCTTCAAGCGCTTTGAAAACAGCCGCATTTTCGCGCTCAATTTCATCTTGTATATTCTTCAATGAATTTAGATAACGCTTGAACGATTTGCCTATCAAATCATCGTCAAAAAAGAGCTTTTTATAAATTTCGTCAGAATTTATTTTTACCGCTTCGTAATAAAAAGGCTCATAACCTCCCAAAAAGGCGCGTTTTTTTGTATATCTTACGCGTTTTGCGCTTGTTTTGTTGGATAAAATCTCAGAAGAGATTTTATCTATTATCTCCTCTATTTTCAAATACGATTCGTTCAAATTTGTAGAAAATCTGTTTTTCAATTCCGCATAAATCTGTTTTGTTTCATCTTCGCAGCGGTTCAGTATCTCTTCAAGTTCTTCAAAAACAGAGATTAATTTCTCCTCTTGTTCTATCAAATCAGACAAAAGCCGCTTTATCTCATGAGTTATCGCAAACTCTTTGGAGTCAATCGCGATAGGCTTAATCTCTTCGTGGATAAAATCCAATACCGCTTCTATATTGGACTCTTTTAAAAGTTCGTCTTTTGAGGGAGATTTCGCAATATTTGAAGCCGCCTTGCTAAATGAACTCATGGCGTTTTGTACAAACTCTTCCTTTATTTCGTAAGCATTTGCCGCTATATCTGTTTCCAGTTTTTTTAAAGCCGCTTTCAGTTCGCTATCCAGCATAATCTGCTTTTCGCATGAGCGCGACTCCAAAGCCTGTTTTGCCGATATCGGAATCACTTCGGCAAAATATTTTTTGAAAGAATTTTTTATATATTCTGCTGTTGTTTTAACCTGCTCGGGAGAAAATTTGTCTTTTTGGTTCAGTACGCAAAGAGATTTGTTTTGGTAAGAGTGCATATATTGCTCCAAAGTCTCCTCTTCGCTCATTTTGCCTGCATTGTCTATGAGGCTCAGCCAAATAATGCCGTCTACCTCTTTCAAAACCTCTTCGGTTGTCTGCGTATCGCTGAAACTTTGCGAATTAAGACCGGGAGTGTCCACAAAAACGATATGTTTTAACAGTTCCAAAGGCGCGTAAAGAGTCAAATAATCTATATCTTCAATGCTGTTCCGCTGGTCGGTAAAAGAGTTGATACTTTCAATGCCATGAAAACTTTCTCTGCCGTCTTTGTATTTGACCATGAGGCTGAATTCGCCGCCGTATCGTATGTAATTTACTTTTGAAGTAACGGGTGTAATGCCCGTAGGAAGGACATTTTTTGCTAAAAGCGCATTTAAAAATGTAGATTTGCCGCTTGAAAACTGCCCCGTTATAGCTACTTTCATGGGCTCTTCCGCGCGCGTTTTCAGTTTATTAAAAGCTTCTTTAAGCTCTTTTGAGGGAAGCATTTTTGTCTGAAACAAAATATCGGCAGTTTCATTTATAAGCTTTAAAATGCCCTCATGAGATGCCGTTTTTGTAATTTCGGCTTTGTATTCGGTTATAAAATCTTCAAATATTCCCATGTAATCCCGCCGTCTTTTTTATAATATTTTCTAGCTTTGCGCATCTATCCCGCAAAATAATTCCTCGTTCTTTTGCTTTTGCCGCATGCAGTTCCACAAGAGTTATTTGATTGTTTAAATTTGCAATTTCCTCTTTCATGGAGTTTTGTAAAGACCTTAAAGGCTCTTCATTTTTTGTCTGAAATTCGCCCAAAAGCGTATTATTAAGGCTTGAAAGCAGAGCGTTAAGCTCTCTTTTGATATTGATAAATTCATCTTTTAAAGCGTTTTTTAAATTTTCCGCGAATGCGTCAAGCGTATTTTTTGAACACTGTTTTAAAGCTGACAAAACGCGCGCCGACAACTCTTCAAAATCCTGCTTAACGCCCAAAGCATTGGAAGCGAAAAATGTTTTTACATGAAAGGTTTCGGTTCCCAAATCAAGCTTTAAATTATCAAATTGCGACAGCAGTTTTTCCTGCGCTAAAACCGACTGTTTGCTAAAACCGAAACGATAATCCCGTACCAAATCCAAAATGCCGTCTTTCAAGCCGCTTTGCAAAATATAAGTTATGCGCTCGCTTGAAGGCTTTTTTTTGTTTTTTTCAAGTTCGTATTTCACATCGTCAAAAACGCGTGAAAATATCTTTGCATGAAGCGAATTGGCGCGTGCGTCCATCTCCAAAAGAAGCGTTTTTGCAAACTCTTCAAGCTCTTTTAAAACGGTTTTCAAAGACAGAAGTAAATTCTCTATTTTCGCCTCCGTTTTACTGTTTTGGAGTTGAAGGTTTTCCAAATCCGCCTTTAATTTATCAGAAGATTTATTTAAATTTTCACACTCTTTTTTATATGCGTTCAGGCTTTCCTCCGCTGCGAGATATAAAATTTTTGCATTGGATGTTATCAGCAGGTTTGCTTTTTCGCTGCCGTTTCCAAAAAGTACGCTGTTCAGATAATTTTCTACGGCAAATATCCCGCTTTTTTCTTCGCTGTATCCTGTTTCTTCGGCTTCTTTGGCGCGATTAGTGCGGTACATGAGAGCAATTTTTGCGGCTATCGGGATAAATTCTATTTTTTCTATTATCGCACTAAAAAGCCCGCCTTTGTTTTGCCGTTCAAGCTGCATTTTGATGCTTGTTTTTGCGTACTCTATCACTTCGTTTAACTCATTTTCGCTTATTGCGTCAATTCTTGTAATGACGACAAGAAGTCTTGAAATGCCTTGATACATTAAAGCGTCTATGATAAAGTCTATATCTTTTGCAGTTGCGCTTTGAGCCGCATTCATGAGGTGTATCATCAAATCGCATGAACTTAAATACTCTTTTGTTATCTCTTCGCGTTTTGTTACGGGATCGTCAAGTCCGGGCGTATCCACTATTGTAACGCCCTCTTTTAAAAACGCAAGGTTGGCGTATAATTCCACGCTTTTGACAAGATTGCACTTCATGTCTGACTTTGCCGCGGAAGTGTAGAGGCTAAGCTCTTGGATATTTATCTCTTTGCTTACGCCCTTGTCTGTTATAAAATCACTTAAATTGCCGCCGAATTTACTTTTTGTATCCTCTATAAATTTTGCAATACGGGGTAAAAATTTGCCGCTTTTTTCCATGCTTTGCCACTCGCGGATATTCCAGAAATTGACTACGGCTTTTGGAGTTTGGGCGTATTTTAAAATCGTAAGATTTGCAGTTTCAGGAACAACCGCCGTTCCTAATATATCGGCTCTTAAAATAGCGTTTAAAAGTGTGGATTTGCCGGCATTCATAACGCCTGTAACGCCGATGGAAAAACTCCGCTCGTCAAGAGCTTTTTTTGCTTTTTCAAGTTTTGCGCGCTGCGAAGGGCTTTCTATAAGTTTGTTAGTTTCATTTAAAAGTTCAAATAAAATATCTATCTTTTCTTGAAATGATTTGTTTGTGAAATCATGTTTTGTTTTTGTGCCATGCATTTTAACAATATCGTTTTGGGCAAAAATCAATGCGGATTGTCTTGCATGCGGAAATGATGAAATGTCAATAGCGTCATTTTCTGCCAAAACGGTAAAAACTTCTTTGTAATTTTGCACTCTTTGCCAGCTTAAAATATCCTCTTCATGAAGCTTCGCCATTGCCTTATCAAGATAGTTTTTGAATGCAGCGGAGTTTTGTTTTTTAAATTCCGCAAGTATTTCATTTTTTGCCGCTTCAATATTTTTTTTATTAAGCGCTCTTGCTTCAAACAGTTTTTTCCATACTTTGCCAAATGAATCCGTTTTACAGGCGGTATCCATATTTTCTTCATTTACGCTAAGTATTATGGCGCAAAGTTTGGCAAACTCTTCGGAATTGTAAAATGTCATAATCTTCTTTCATATATTTTTTTGAAGGAGAGATTATAGCGAAAAATTTTGCGGATAAACTTAGGCGTTCCGACAGCGTATTTATCGGAACGCACTCACGGCGTTATTTATCCGCAAGCTCTTTGATAATACTTATTAAAGTATCCGTTGAATTGGTATATTTTGAATTAATAATGTATTTGCCGTTTACCACATATGTCGGCGCGCCGTATGTTTTGGCTATATCGTACGATATGCTCCACATGTCAAGAATCTCCTTTACTCTCGGGTCTTTCTTCAAAGCTTCAAATTCGTCTTCGGACAGTCCGCTTGCGTTTAGTCCTGCTTTGATAAAGCTTTTTCCACCGATTTTCCACCTCTCTTTTTTATCATGATAAGCTTTATAATAAGCCATTTTTGCCTTGTTAAACCGCGAATCTTTATCAAAAACAGAGGAGATGCCGCTGTCTTTATCCTTTATCAAAAGTACGGCAAAAATTTCACTCGCCTCTTTGGCATATACGCCTTGCGTTTTAATATGTAAAGGCTTGAATTCCACAATACCTTCAAGCGCTTTGGCGATATCTGGCTCCATAATTTTATCCGTTTCGTAACATATTGGACAAGCATAGCTGAACACTTTGGCAAGCGTTTTATTCATATTTGCGACAGGAGTTTCAAGCTTTATGTAATCCTCGCCTTCCACAAACCCAAAAGCGGCAGCATTTAAAATTCCAACCACCGCCAAAATCCTGCATATATTTACAAAAAACCCTCTCATAGTATCTCTCCTTAATTTAATTTTTCTGCTAAAAAGCGTCATTATCATTTAAATTAATAATGTATTCAGTATAGTAATAATTTCAATTAACAAGAAACTAACATCAATATTAATTTTTATTCATATCGGAAAAATATCCGTAAAATTGCGGACTTTATTCATAAATATGCTTTTTTTCTCAAACTTTTGCTACAATTTCGCATCAATTTTTGGATAAAAATAGTGGAACTCACTCTTGAACTTATTTTGATTTTTTTAACGCTTGGGCTTGTTGTGGGCTTCATGGCGGGACTTTTAGGCATCGGCGGCGGCGGAATAATGGTGCCGATATTGACGGCTCTGTTTTCGTACGGCGGCATTGAAATAGAAAAAGCCGTGCCTATGGCGCTTGGCACTGCGATGAGTTCTATCGTTATCACTTCATTTTCAAGTATGAGGGCGCACAAAGCGAAAGATAATATTATTTGGAGCGTGTGGCGTCCCATGAGCGTTGGCGTAATTTTGGGCGTTACGGCGGGAACCTATCTGGTTTCCATTGCAAATTCCATCGCGCTTGCTCTGTTTTTCAGTATTTTCATGGCTTATATCTCTGTGCAGCTTTTTTTGGATAAAAAACCAAAACCTTCAAGGCAAACGCTGCCAAAGCCTTATCTTTTTGGCGGCGGCGGTTTTATAGGAGCAATTTCAGCTCTTGTATCCATAGGCGGCGGTTCCCTTACCGTACCGTTTTTGATTTGGCAGAATATTGACGGCAAAAAGGCAATAGGCACTTCTGCGGCGCTGGGATTTCCGCTCTCTGTTACGGGTGCGCTCTGCTACATGGCGATAAGCGGCGCAGAACAGATAAATATTCAGACTTTGACATTCGGATATGTCTATCTGCCAGCCGTTTTTTTTATCTCTCTTGCAAGTTTTTTTACGGCAAAACTTGGCGCGCATGGAACGCAAAAATACCCTGTGTCCGTACTGAAAAAGATACTTGGCGCGCTGAATATGATACTTGCGGTAAAAATGCTGATTTCCGTGATAGAAAAAGTGTAGGCGGCTGCCGTTAAAACTGCGCCGAATTAATCCGCAGGCTCAAAAAACAGCTCTATGGGAATATCTAAAACTTTGGAAATTTTAGCTAAATGTATAATATTAAATCTAAGATTATCTTTTCTAAGTTCCGCGCGTCCAAGATAGGCGGGACTTTTCATGCCGATATCAAGGGCTAATTGCAGCTGTGATATACCTTTTAACTCCCTGTATTTTTTCACATTGGCAGAAACCGTATTTAAAACATTTTCACTGTATTCTTCCAAATTTTCCGACATATATACGCTCTTTTAAGTTGATTTAATATTTGGATAATATTATTTTGGCTAAAATACCTCAACGCTATATAGATAGACGCTCTATAAAGCGTTGCAGTGAAATTTATGCCGAAAATAGGAGTTTATATGAAATATTTCAACCTTGCTGTCATTATTACAGCAGCGTTTATTTTAAGCGGCTGCGTTGTCAGAACAAGCAAAGAGCCGACAATCACATCGTCTATCGTTATCGTTCCCGATAGCCAGTACAAAGCGGGAGAGAGGCAATGAAAAATCTTTATATTGCGCTTGCTTGCGCTTTTCTTTTTACGGGTTGCGAACATGTATTGCCGAATGTGGATTTTTATGCGAAATATTACGAGCCTTCTTATGCTTTGAGTAAAACCGATATTGCCGTAATAAATCCAAATATCAGGATAAATCTTCAATCTACCGATATCATTAAACAGTACATGAGTCCAAGATTTTTGTACGATATAAACGAGCTTAATCTTGCTTTATCAAGAGATATGGAGCGCATATTGGAGTCAAAAGGCTTTGACGCGTCAAAAAAATTTAGCGGCATTAATGCTATGAGCGCCGAAGAGAGGCGAAAAACGCCGATAATTTTTTATCCCGAAATAGTTATAAATATCAAAGAAAGCTCCATGACAACGATAACAAAAGAGTTATCGCTATTTTTGCTTGGGTTAGATGACCGTGAAACAAATAGACGCATGGATGGGATTTTAATCGCTGACGCCCATGCGTCTATAAATATAATTGAACCGTTTTCGGCAAAAAAGATTTGGAGTGAAAGCGTATATACAAAAACTGTAACAATTCCTGTCAGCTATCCGGTGTTTCATGGCGATCTTAATATACTTCCGAAGACAAACCCCAATTCGCACGATGCTTCCGCGATTTTTTACAAAGCTGCAAAAGAGATTGATAATATTATCATTGATATATACAACGCTGTAACTTTCACTATAAATGAGCATATAAATACGCAAAAGGTTAAATCTTTGGCGAAAGAGGCTGAAAAACTAAAAGCGTCAAATTGAAGAGGTTTAAATGGCGGGAGGCGGATTTGAATTATCTTTGAAAGTGCCTTGTTTACGGTATTTGTATTGATAAAAAAATAAAAAGTACCATAAAAATTATTTGTTATTCAGCTTCAATTTCTTTTTTTTAATAATCCCTCTTCATATAGTACTTCTCCCCAATAACTATCCAAGCCAAACTGTAATCTTCCAAAATATATTTTTGTTGCGTCATCTACATAAGTAAAATTATCAAATGCCTCAATGGCTTCTGCATTTCCTTCTTCATCAACTTCTTCAAGTAAAGTTTTTTGTTTGCATCTTTCTTCATCTATAAACATCTTATTCTCCCTATAAAATAAGCATCAAGCATAACATCGCAAGAAAAGTGATAATCGCAACTTGTAACCGTCTAACAGTTTATAATCTTTTGCTTTCACATTTTTAATCTTCGTAATCGTTTAAGGGCTTGGCTGTTTTAGGCATAGTAATCCTCTTTTGTGGTCTCAATAGAATTATTGTGCCATAAGACCATAAAAAAGTTGGGACGCATCGGGATTTATCGGAACTTATAGAGACGCAAGAAAAGGTTAAAACAGCGATTTGAAGGGAGTTTCTGAACTTATTGGGATTTATAAAATGGTGGTCAGGGGCGGAATCGAACCGCCGACACGAAGATTTTCAGTCTTCTGCTCTACCAACTGAGCTACCGAACCAGAAAAAAACAAGAGTGAAATTATACCGATTAAACTTTAATATTCGCTTTACATGGATAGTTTGTTAAAAACTGCCTATGTAACGGGATCATTGATAAATCCGAATGCGAAAATAATATTTTCCGTCATTGCGAGGAGCGCAGAGACGAAGTAATTCAGACATTTTGCCGTATGTCAAGTTTCCCTTATTATTTGTAAATGCCTCTTTTCCATCGTTGCGAGCTGACGAAGGAAGCGCGGCAATCCATAATTTACAATAACAAAAAAGTATCATTATATAGAAATAGATAATTGTTTTTGTTTAAACTGTGGATTGCTTCGTCCTGCTTCGCTTCGCTCGCACTCCTCGCAATGACGGAAAGGGTGCGTCTGTATGAAATTCTACTATATAAATAAGGCAGTAATTCCGTCATTGCGAGCCAATGAAATTGGCGAAGCAATCCAGAAATAAAAAAATCAATGAAATAATATAGATAAATCCAAATATCCAAAAATGTAAATTATCAACTCCAAATTTTAATTTATTTCATATTTTTAAATCGCAATATTCTTTTATAACATTTCATATATCTGGATTGCGTCGTCGCGCTTTACACTCCTCGCAATGACGGGGAACAGATATTTTCTGGATTGTTTCTTAATTTGCGCTTTTCGCAATGACAAAAAGGCAGACTCCCGTTTCCGCGCAAGCGGCAAAATGCAATTTTGTTTCATTATTTCATAATTGGACTGCCACGCGTAACGCTTCCAATAGCAAAAAGAAGGTTTTTGATACAAATTACTGTACGCGAATATGACGAAAAACATAATAAATCCGCATATGTAAATATCATTTCTTTAAGACATGATAAAGCGCGCGTTTATGAAATCATTTGCAGGATTTGAAAATCCAGATGCGGTTTAACATATAAACCGCCAAAATAGACAGAGCGATTCCCGCAAGCGTTAATGTTTCGAGCCTCTCTCCAAGGCTTACCGCTCCCGTTATCACAGCAGATGCGGGCGCTATGAACATGAATGAGCTGACCCTCTCCGAGCCGAGTTTTTTTGCGCCGAGAAAAAAGAGCGTTGTAGCTATGGAAGTGCTGACAACCGCGACAAACAGCGTATTTAGCCAAAATTTCAAGTCAAGATTTTCGAGGATTATTTTATCCGTATCGGCAAATACAAAAAGTATCAAGGCTGTAAAAAAGTACATGTAAAAGGAGAAAACAGCGGCGTTGATTTTGATGCGCGCACTTGCTATCGCGATGCATGACCATAAAAATGCGCCCAAAATAAAATAGAGATTGTAAGTTGAAAATATTTTTTGCACATCAAACTGCCAGATGCCGAGCATGAGTATCGTACCGACAAATCCCAAAAAAAGCGCATACATGTCCAGCCTTTTGATAGCGCGCCTGTAAAATGCGGCAAGCAAAACAAAAGTGATAATCGGCGAAAAGGCGTTGATAAAAGCCCCTGCCAACGAGGCTGAACCAAGTTTTGTGCCGAGAAAAATCACATAACCGTAAAATGATGTTAAAAGCGCAACTAAAATGGAAATAAAGAAACTTTTTTTATCTATGGCGAATTTTTGTTTCAAGACAAGCAGTACAAAAAATGACGAGAGCGCGGTTATGGAGTATCGTATAAACACGAGTTCGGCTGTGTTTAAATATTCGTTCATGATTTTGATGCTTGACCACGATGCGCCCCATGTAATCATTGCCGCGAACATCAATATAAGGAAAATATTTTTCTGCAAACAGCCGCCTTTTAAATATTTCAAGCTTAAAAACAGATATTTTTTTGCATAAAATTTAAGCGTGTCATTATATAGCTTTTGTCAAAAATAAGCAATAATTTTAATTCAAAAGTCTGATGGTTGAGCGAAATTCCAAAAGAGAATACAGATTTGGTTTACACTAAAATATGTACGAATTTGC
>JAISNU010000134.1 GCA_031276075.1 Campylobacteraceae bacterium | reverse complement strand
AACGCTTGTTTTGATTTAACATAAACTTTGCAAGACACAAAGAGATAAATATCATAACGACAAGCAGACGACCCGCGAATGTAAGCAGGAGTTTAACGGCAAATACGGATATTTTTTACTTTGCAAGGATAAACGAGCCGGCGGATTTGGATTATGCAAATAAGATACTAAGCAAGGAGGTAATAGAAGCCATTGGAAACTTAGAAAAATATGAATTTATAAGGTATACGGAAGAAAACAACGAGGCGGTGAAGGTTAAAACTTTGCCTAAAAATATTGAGGTGATAGATGAGTTGTGATTTAAGCTTTTTTATATTTGAAATACATTTCAAGAGAAAAAGCAAAAATAATCCATGCAGTAAGATAAATCAAAAACATTTAAATCCTTTATATTTAAAAGCATTAATTATAACATAAAATAATTTAAAAAGGGAAAAAATGAATAAGCTAAAAAAAATTTTAGTTTGGGCAGGCGTCGGAGTTGGTATAGGATTTATATCTGATATTATGTTGGCAATTATTACAAGAGTAAAAGGAGCAAGACAATGAATGATTTTAAAAAATTAGGTGATATGACATTTACAGTCGGGACATCGTTAGGGATAATTTTGTATTTTACATTTTTAAAACCAAAGGTACAAAACATTTTAAATAAAATATCAGGAGTTGAATAATGAGAATTTTTAACAGAGTTGAGGGCGTTTTGCCTTATACAGAGGGAGCGCAGGGAAATATAGAGTTATCAAGAAATTATCATTTGAATATAAAAATTTTCGCATCAAGCTTGATATTGGCAAAACTTATAAAGACAAATTTGAATATGCGGGTATTGGTTATACATGGGCAGACAATAAAGGCTTGGCATAGTTTTATTTTATGAAGGCGGAGTAACAAGCAAATTTATCCAAGAAGGCAATGGAGCAAAAACCAATGTCATATTTTCAGCGGATTATAGCGGAGGTATGGAAAGTTCTTGGCTGCAATGTTTATTGCTATAATTGTTTTTCATAGTAGAAGCAAAATTTGATGCTATAAAGCTCACATGTACAAAAAGAGTTGATAAATGTTTATATTGTAAAGCTAACGCAGTAAAATATAGATATTATTATTGACTGGCTAATATTTGAAAAAAATTAAAACAATTCAACTTTTTTATTTTTTTTAAGGCAAAGCGATACAAATTGGTTGTGAAAATAGAAATTTCGTTTTTTGATTTTTTTATGTTAAACTGCCTATCCTTTGAGATTTGATGAAAAAATTGCAAAAGGGCAGCGACAAACGCTATCGCAGATATACAAAGCGCATTATTGCTTCCGTAAAAACGCGAAAATGTGATTTTGTAAAGCTTAACATGGGCAAAAATTACGATTTTCGGTTCTATTTTGGCAAAAAACAGATAACTGTCTGCTGTTGCCAATGCGCTACGGTCATACTAACAAAAGTTCAAACTAACAGACATGTTAGCGCGGTTGTTATAGTTGTGTATAACGCTGTTTGATAATAAAAACTTCTTTTTGTTAGCGTTATGGTGTTTTTTTGAAAATAAGCGTGTTATTTGCTTCATGAATAGTTAAAATATCACTGCTTAATTCAAAAGAGGTCGCATTTAAAAGCGCGCCCGTAAAGTCTGCCTCCAATTTTGAAAGTTCGGCAGATAAAGATGCCATGCGCGTGGATATCATCTCTGAAAAAATGATTTTGCCGTTAGAGAGTTTATAATTTGCGCCAAAACTGTTCACGCCGTTAAAACCTGCGGCTTTTTTATCCGAAAAATTAAGCACAGGCGGTTTTTCCATATCCAGATTTTTGCCTGAAATACTAACAAGCGTCCATGATGAGTCTGCAAAAATATCCGCATTTTGGTTATCTGTATGAAGCGCACAGCCGACAAAAAACAGCCCCAAAACAGCGGTAAATATCGCTTTTGTCATAACTCCTCCTTTGAAAAAATATAATTGATACATTTTCTCTTTTTGAATTTTATTCTAAATGTTTTATGCAAAATCCGCTAAGTTTCCATCTTTACATCATTTTGCTAACAAAAAGGCAGAGCAGGCTTATATCGGCAAAACCCTTATATTCGGATATAGCTTTTCCTGCAAAACAGACTCTATCGCGAACAGCGTCCCTGTCGCGCCGCTGGCACAGCCGCTGCAAGTGCCCAAATATCTTATGTAAATATCTACATTTTCGCCATCTTCCCTGACATCTATAACTTCCATATTGCCGCCGTCCATGACAAGCATCGGGCGGATTTGCTCGTCCAAAACCTTATCTATCTCTTTAAATTTTTGTATAACGCTCATGTCCTTAAATGCAGGCGTTTCGTAAACGCCGCAAGATGCGCTTTTTGCCAACTTCTCATACTCCATTTCGCTTCTTATATCTTTTAATATCTCTTCCAAATGATACTCTCTTGCCTCATGACCTCCGGGCTTGATACAGGATTTGCAAAACGCGCCCGCTTTTGTATATCTTGTGATATCCTCAACCGTTTTAAGGTCGTTTAGCCGTATAACTTCTTTGATTGTTCCAAGGCTTACTCTTGCGCATTCGCAGACAATTATCTCGTCTTCAAAGCTTGCCGCATCTACGCCTTTATACTGCGCGGCAGCGGCTTTGATAACATCGTAAGCCATAACCGAACAGTGCATTTTTTGCGGAGGAACTGCGGGAGTGTCAGGCGTATCCCTCATGGCAAATTCCACATCAAGATTTGTTATCTTTACCGCTTCATCTACTGTTTTTCCGATACAAAG
The DNA here is from genome assembly GCA_031276075.1 of Campylobacteraceae bacterium. Lineage (GTDB taxonomy): Bacteria > Campylobacterota > Campylobacteria > Campylobacterales > Campylobacteraceae > JAIRKW01. The sequence goes on along the minus strand of JAISNU010000134.1, from coordinate 6,064 downwards.
CTCAGCCATTGTATCGGAGCTTGCTATCGCCGTACCGCAGCCGAAACTTTTAAATTTTGCATTTTTTATGATATCCGTTTCAGGATCAACCGCCCAGTATAATCTAACGGCGTCGCCGCAGCTTTCGGCTCCAAAGTCAGCTACTATGAGCCTTAAATTTTGACTGTTTGCCTCTTCCTCGGTTATCTCGCCTCTATGTTTTGGATTGTCCATGAGCATAGCTACTTTATTGCTGTACTCTTCCCATATGGAACCGCCCAATAAATCCGACTTTGCCATCTGTTATCCTTTACAATCTATTTTTGTGCCATGAGGGCGCGTAAGAAAATGAGCTTGATATATCGCGCAGGCGTTTTATAGCTTTTGTGGTAATCTCTATCGCGAAATCTATCTCTTTTTCTGTTGTAAATCTGCTCAAACTAAATCTAACGGCAGTATGAGCCAACTCTTTATCCGCTCCTATCGCTTCCAAAACAGGATTTGATTCCAAAGTCTCGCTTGCACAGGCGCTTCCCGTGCTTGCCGCTATCCCCTGTTTGTTCAAATCCCAAAGCATCGCTTCACCCTCAACGCCTCTAATACTTGCCAAAATCGTATTTGGAACGCGATTTTGCCTGCTGCCGATCACAAAAACATCTTTTATTTGAAGCAGTGCGTCTTCTAATTTATCTCTTAATCGTCTCACTTCGCTCTTCTCAAAATCCATATATCCGTTTGCCATCTCCAGCGCTTTACCCATGCCTACTATGCCCGCGACATTCAGCGTTCCGCTTCTAAGCCCGCCCATATGTTCGCCGCCGTGCAACAGGCTTGTTACCCTGCGGTCTTTTTTGATATAAAGACCGCCTGCGCCTTTTGGTCCGTGAAATTTATGTGCCGAAAAACTCATAAAATCAACATCGGCGTCCGTTACATCTACGGCTATCTTGCCTACCGCCTGAACTGCGTCCGTATGAAAAAGAGCGCCGTTTTCATGGGCGATTTGCGCCAACTCTTTTATGGGGAAAATCATGCCCGTTTCATTGTTTGCCCACATGATAGAAACCAAAGCCGTTTTATCGTCTATCGCATTTTTTAAACTATCAAGTTCTACCACACCCTCTTTATTTACTGGAAGATATGTAACTCTCACGCCAAGCGTTTCTAAAAATTTACAGGACATGACAGTAGCGGGATGCTCCACGCTGCTTGTTATGATATGATTTTTCTCTTTGTTTAAAATATGGTCAAAATAGATACCTTTAATAACCCAATTTGTACTCTCTGTTGCACAGGAGGTTACGACTATATCATCTTCATTTGACGCATTAAAGCCGCTGTAAAGCTGATCCATAGCTTTTCGCAAAGCAGGATGCGTTGCGCTGCCGAATGCATGCAAAGAGTTTGGATTGCCGTAATGTTTTACAAAAAACGGTTCCATCTGTGCAAAAACTTCGGGATCAACCATCGTTGTCGCATTATTGTCAAGGTATACCTGCATTTTTTAATAACTCCTGAAAAAATTCCTTTTTTAATTAGGATATTTTTTGTCTTTTTATTAGCGCTATGATAGATAAATTTTGATTAAAATAAAATTAAAATTTATGCCAAAATTTTATATTGCCGCATACGGCGGCTGATAGAGCCGACAAATTCAATCAAACAGACTTAAAACATATGTCCAAAACCGCATCAACACACTAAATATCAGCGCAAAATTTTCCAAGTAACAATCAAAACATGATTATTGCGTTTGCATCCGTCAGCGCACAGCCGCCGCTTTAATATCTTTTATCCGTATTTGCATTTATAAGTGAAAAAAATTCTCTTCTTGTATCAGTATTTTTAATAAACACTCCGCGTAATGCCGAAGTTGTGGTAGTAGAATTTATCTTTTCAACGCCTCTCATCTCCATGCACATGTGCCTCGCTTCTATGACTACTCCGACACCTTTTGGTTTTATCACAGCGTCTATCGCATGAGCTATCTGTTCGGTTAATTGCTCCTGTATCTGCAAGCGCCGCGCGAAAATATCCACCATGCGCGGGATTTTTGAAAGACCGACGACTTTGCCGTTTGGTATATAAGCTACATGTGCGCGCCCGATGATAGGCAAAAGATGGTGTTCGCACATAGAATAAAACTCTATATTTCGGATTAGAACCATCTCATTATTGGAGCTTTCAAAAAGCGCATCATTCAAGACTTGTTTGGGGTCAAGCTTATAGCCTTCTGTCATAAACTCCCATGCTTTTGCAACTCGCGAGGGAGTTTTTAAAAGCCCTTCGCGGCTGGCATCTTCGCCGATTAATTCCAATATCTTTTTAACTGCCTGTTCGAACTCTTGCTGTTTCGTCGCTTTCATATCACCGCTTTAGAAAATTGATAAAACCTAAATTCTACTAAAAATTTGTTTATATGTAAATATATCGATGCGGTATAAATGAGTTATTAAAGAAAACTTTGATATATTCACGGAAAAATTTTTATTATGCAAGAGGAATAAATGGAGATTAAGGCAACAAAATTAAACAGCGCCAACGCCAGCGCAGCGGCAAAAATAGATAATAAAACCATACAGGCAAAAGAAGATAAAATCTTAAAAGTTTTAGCCAAAGATGTGAAAATAGACGGTTTTAGAAAAGGTAAAGTCCCGCCCGCAATACTTAAAGGAAGATATGGGCAGAAAGTGAAAGCAGACGCTGAGCAGGAGGCGGTAAAAGAGCTTTACGATGCGGCGGTAAAAGAGCTTGAACTTGATGAAAAAAGTATCGTCGGAGAACCGTTTTTTTCAAAATTTGACAGAAAAGACGACGGTATTGATGTGGAGTTAAAAATCTCATTTAAGCCGGAGATTAAGCTTGACGGCTATGAAGAGTGTATACCTGAGTTTAAACTCCCGTCCGTTGCCAAAAAAGAGGTTGACGAGAGGATAAATTCGCTTGTTAAAGCCGCCGCGCCTTTGAAAACTATCGGTACAAAAAGAGGGCTTAAAAACGGCGATTTTGCTGTGATTGATTTTGAAGGTTTTATAGATGACGCCGCATTTGAGGGCGGTAAAGCTGAAAATCACACTCTTGAGATTGGCAGCAAAAGTTTTATAGAAGGATTTGAAGAGGGATTGACAGGATTAAAAGCGGGCGGCAGCAAAGATATAAATGTAACTTTTCCGCAAAACTACTCCAATAAAGATTTGGCAGGTAAAGAAGCGGTATTTAAAGTAAAACTTCATGAGATAAAAGAGAAAGATATACCTGAAGAAATTGGCGAAGAGACTTTGAAAAAGTTTTTGCCGAATGAAGAGAAGCCGACAAAAGAGTTATTGGAAGAGAAAATAAAAGAGCAGATAAAAAATGAGAAAATCTCAAAACTCTACCATGAAGATTTAAAGCCGAAATTTGTAGAAGCGATAGTAAAAAAATTTGATTTTGACCTGCCCGATAATATCGTAGAGCAAGAGATTGATATCCATTTTAGAAATGCTTTTGCCAATATTGGTCAAGATGAGTTGGAAGAGTATAAAAAAGACCCTGAAAAAGCCAAAGATAAAAGAGAGTCTTTTAGAAGCGATGCACAAGACAGCGTGCGGCTTACATTCATTGTAAATGAGCTGGCGATTTTGAACGGTATAAGCGTAACAGACCAGCAAGTAATGCAGATGATTTATTACGAGGCGCTGCAATACGGACAGGAGCCGAAAGCCCATTTTGAAAACTACAAAAAACAGGGCGTTTTACCTGCAATTAAAATGGCTATGATTGAGGATAAACTGTTTCAAGCGCTGTTTGACAAAGCAAATAAAGGAAAATGATGAGTTATTATATCCCCGTTGTTATAGAGAAAACAGGACGCGGCGAACGCAGTTACGATATATATTCAAGGCTTTTAAAAGACAGGATAGTTATGTTAAGCGGCGAGATACATGATGAAATGGCGTCGTCTATCGTTGCTCAAATGCTCTTTTTGGAAGCGGAAGACCCTGAAAAGGATATATATCTTTATATAAATTCACCGGGCGGCGTTATTACAAGCGGGCTTAGCATATACGATACGATGAATTACATTAAGCCCGATATCGTTACGATTTGTATTGGACAGGCGGCGTCTATGGGCGCGTTTTTATTAAGCTGCGGAGCAAAAGGTAAAAGGTTTTCGCTTCCCAATGCCAGAATTTTAATACATCAGCCGTTAGGCGGCGCGCAGGGGCAGGCTACCGATATAGAGATACAGGCAAAAGAGATTTTAAGAGTAAGAGAGACTTTGAATAATATTTTGGCAAAAAATACGGGGCAAAAACTTGCCAAAATTACCAAAGATACGGATAGAGACTTTTTTATGAGTTCGTATGAAGCCAAAGAGTATGGGCTGATAGACAGCGTTCTTGAAAAGAAGCCTTAAATAAAGGGTTTTGATGATTAGAGAGGTTTTGACATACCCAAATCCGAAGCTTAGAACCGTTTCGCAAGATGTTACGAAATTTGACAAATATCTGCATACTTTGCTTGATGATATGTACGATACCATGATACATAAAAACGGCGTCGGTTTGGCTGCCATACAAGTGGGAGTCGCCTTAAATATACTCGTTATAAATCCCTTAAATGAAGAAAATGAGCAGAAAAAAGAGGATTTGCTTGAAGTCATAAATCCGCAAATCATAGAGAGCGAAGGGGTTATTATATTTCAAGAGGGCTGCCTTAGCGTACCAAGCATTTATGAAGATATAGAACGGTTTAAAAAGATAAAGGTGAAATTTTTCGACCGTTTCGGCAATGAACGCATAGAAATTTACGAAGACTTTATGGCTGTGGCTTTGCAGCATGAAATAGACCATTTAAGAGGACATCTTTTTATAGAAAAGCTCTCATATCTAAAACGCAAAAAATTTGAAAAAGAGTGGAAAAAGCGGGCAAAAGAGAAGGCTTAGCCGATTGTTTAAGTTGTGTCAAATCGCTTGCTGTTTGCCGTTTTCATGTAAGCAGGAATAATATCTTTGTCCATTTTTTTGGCGTAAAGATTGAACCGACATCTAAAAGTATTAAAAAGGATTGGGCATGATGAAAAAGAGCAGCCAATTTGTTTCAAAAAGTAGAAAAATAAGAGATAATATAGAAGAGGTTATAGGTCAGATTTTTTTATGGTCGTTTGTTATAGCGGCTTTTATTCTTTTGCAAAACTTTTTCAGCGGATTTTTGCATTGGATTTTTTATCTGCCGCTTTGCATCGTTTTTTCAATACCTCTTGGTTTTTCGGTTGTTATCGGTACAGTTGCTCTCATGAATTTTGTCAAAAGACTTATATCCAAATAAAATTAAAATCCCTGCATGAGTATAGAAAATATCGTAATCTCTATAATCAAAACGGCTGCTTACTGTATATTTATCAAAGTAGTTATTGGTATCGCTGTCCTTATCGCCATTTTTATTAAAATTGTTTTTGGTATTGATATAGGTCATTCCATAATGATTTCATGTGTGCTTATATTGACTGTCTATATCATATACAAAACAGTCAAATATGTAAAAAGAGAAAAGATAGAAAATCAAACGATATGGGATAAAATGGGTATATCCGAAGAGATGCGCTTTACTCTCCAAAGATACTTTCTTGCTGGTTTTCTTCCAATTTTTTACATGTTTTTGCTCATACGCTTCGACGTAAAAAAAGGAACAGTTTTGATGGCGGTATTTATCGCCGTTCTGATTTGCCTCAATTACAAACTGCATGCAAAGCTGTATAACTTCATCGCATCAAAAATAAAATCTGCAAAAAAAGAAAAATACGCTTATGCGCTTAGAAAATACGCCGACACCGTATGCAAAAACTGCGGCGCATTAATATCCAAAAAAGACAGAGTTTGCTTCAACTGCGGCGCGAAAGCAGACAAAAAAAGCAAAACGCCGATAATCATTGCTATTTTAATAATTGCGGCAGTTGTCTGCATGAGGTTTGTTTGAAGCCGTTTTGGTTTTCTATATGATGATTTGATGCAAAAAGATTTCAACGCGCTTTTTTGAGATGAAAAATGTTTATTCTATTTCAATAAGTCAGGAAATTGCGGATTAGTAATAATATCGCCAATTG
>JAISNU010000024.1 GCA_031276075.1 Campylobacteraceae bacterium | reverse complement strand
CTCAAATTTTCAAACCCTCAAAGCCAATTCTCTTTTGAGTCGCTTTCGTCTATTTCGCGTCCAATACTCTTGTGAAGCTCCCAATAGTAACTTACAAAGCGATTTACAGCCTTGTCTATGGGCATGTAAAATCCGTCCGTTTTGCGCGCAAATCTATCCAAAAATTCCTTCGCGTCCCTTTTGCCAAGATAGCAGCATGAGAGTTCAAGATAAGTTTGCAAATACCATTTCACAAGCGCATCAATGCACTCTTTGCTCGTGTCTATGTAAAGTTTTTCGCCGAAAAACAAAACTCCGCTCTCAAAAAGCCCCGACAAATGTATGAGGCATTCGCAGTAATACGGCTCAACTTCTGCTCTCTTTTGCCATGCGATGAGCGACACGGCGCGCTTTATCGTATCATTTACCACAAAGGGCAGCAGCGTTTCGTCAATATCTTTGAAAAACGCGCAAAGTCCTCCCGCAGTGGCTTTGAACTCCTCTATATTTTTGAAAACTCCGCTTTCGTTCATTTTGCTTTCCGTGTCGCCGTCTATCCATAAAATATGTCCAAATTCATGCCCTATCGTGGTTATTTCATACACTTTGTGCCAAATTTCGGGCTTTTTGAATACAATCTCGCGTTCGTTTTTTATAAATTTTGTCCCGAAAACTTCGCTTGATATTTTCATGAACGGTTTTGCCCTGATAGCATCCAATACATTATCGGCATAAGCAAAGATTTTTTTGCCCGCCTCTTTGCTCACAAATTCGTCATTTGGCACCACTTGTGCGGAAAAAAGCCCATTAAACTGCGCCGCATAATATAGCATCGGACGCGAAATATAAAGGTCGGTTTTTGCCAGGTTTTGCCAGGTTTTTTCATAAATTTTCGCAATATTTGCTCCATCTTGCGTCCATGTTTTCGCGATAAGCATATTTTTTGCTTCTTTAAAAGCCGCTTCGTACATGCTCAAAATGCGTTTTTTTGTCTTTTCGGCGTCTGTTCTGTCAAGGTTTTGCACTCTTACATCCCATTCAAGCGCAACCGCTTTTTTGTAATGATCCTCATAATATTCAAGCGGGTGCGCGGGCTGAATGGGCGTTTTGATATTCATCCATGCCCTATCCACATCTTGCCATGCAAGGATAAGATTTTCAACATTTTTTTCGCAAAAAGCCTTTTTAAGCGCGCAAAGATAGATGATGTAAGCCTCTTTGGCGTTAAAAATATCGTCATTTTCATTTTGCAAAGCTGTTATCAGTTCGTCTATTTTTTCAGCAGTTTTTTGCACTTCGGCGGCAAAAACTACGGCATACGCGGCATTTTTATAGCTTTTGCCGTCAAATATCAGCGCCGAATACGACCTGTCCGCACAAGTTCCGTCCGCATTTTTGTCAAGTAAGCCGTTTTGCGCTAAAAATTTTGCCACAGCGGCATCATCTCCAAACTCTTTTAAAAGTTTGGGGTTTATAGTATTGATAATATAATCTGTCCATTTCGGCTGCCATGATGTCAATTCCACGCCGATTTTATGCCAGCCTCTTAAAAATATTCTATAAAATGAATTTAAAAGTTTTTGATTTTCTATCGTCTCCAAAAGTTCCTCATGCGCTTTTATGTGAAACTTTGCAGCTTCAACATATACTTTCGCCAATACCTCTTTTGCGTCCGCTCTGTTTTCAAGCGAAAGTATTAAAAGATCTTCTCTTAGGGCGGCTATTCTGTTTAAAACGGCGATTTTATTGGAGTTTGTGGGTTTCAAAGAGCATATTTTCAACACTTTTTTCAACAGGGGGCTTCCATTTTTGTCATTCTTGTTCATAAGCGAATATAATCCGTTTATCTTTGCGGCGCGCTGTTCAATAAGCACATAAACTTTTTTTAAGTCTTCCAAAACATCACTCTTTTGCATATAAATCTCCAAAAAGCATAAATTATATCAAAAATATATAACTGTTTTTAACAAGGTATGAAGCAAAATTGTAATATATTATAAAAGACCTATATTTTTTAAGGCTTTTTATGGAATTAAAATCTATCAAAGATGTTAAAAGCATAAAAAAGTTTGGCTTGAAAGATGGCGCAAAACTGCTTATCAGCCTTGTATTTTTACTGCTTGCTATGATATACGCATCCATGCAGACAGACAGTTTAAGCGGTAACGCGGGCAGCATACTTATCGTGGCGGCGATTTTCGGATGCTACATGGCTTTGAATATCGGAGCAAACGATGTCGCGAACAATTTAGGACCAGCAGTCGGTTCGCGCGCGGTATCGCTTTTTTGGGCTATCGCGCTGGCGGCTGTTTTTGAACTTAGCGGCGCGTTAATTGCGGGCGAAGATGTCGTTACAACTATCAAAAAAGGCATAGTTGATTCGTCAATGATATCAAATACGCAGGTATTTGTATGGATAATGATGGCGGCGCTTTTAGGCGGCGCGGTTTGGCTTAATATCGCTACTTTTATAGGCGCTCCCGTTTCTACTACACATGCGATAGTCGGCGGCGTTGCGGGCGCGGCGATAGCGGCTGTCGGGTGGAAAGTTGTGCTGTGGAAAAATCTCGGCGTTATCGCTTCAAGCTGGATTATTTCGCCGCTTTTGGGCGGCATTATCGCCGCGGGACTGCTTTATATCATCAAAAAAAGCATACTTAAGAAAAAAGACAAAAAAGCAGCGGCGCAGAAAGTTGTGCCGTTTCTTATCGCGCTCATGGCTCTTTGCTTTTCAACATATCTTATATTGAAGGGTTTAAGAGCGGTTATAGAGATAAGATTTTTATACGCGGTTTTGATAGGATGCGTAGTTGCAATTACAGTATTTTTCATTACAAAACCGATAATTTTTAAAACTTCGGATCGTTTGCCGAACTCGCGCCGCGCAATAAATTGGCTCTTTAATATACCTCTTGTATTTTCGGCTGCCATGCTTAGTTTTGCGCATGGAGCAAACGATGTTTCAAATGCAATAGGACCGCTTGCCGCAATTACTGAAGTTTTGCATGGCGGATTTAGTGAAATGAACGCCAACATACCTTTTTGGATAATGTTTTTGGGAGCTGCGGGCATAGCTGTCGGACTTGTTTTATACGGACCAAAACTCATCAAAACCGTAGGCAATGAGATAACCGAACTTGACCAGATACGCGCGTTTTGCATAGCTATGTCTGCCGCGCTTACCGTTATCGTAGCTTCTCAGCTCGGACTTCCCGTCAGCTCTACCCATACGGCGATAGGCGGCATTTTTGGCGTGGGATTTTTGCGCGAATGGCTTATGAGAAACAGTCTCAGAGAAGATGTGGAGCTTGATATTAAAAAAGTTAAAATGAAATTTGAGCAGAAAAAACTTGAAGATTATAAAACCGAACTTGAAAGCCTCGGCAAACTGAAAAATATAGACCCGCTTTTCATCAAAGAGCTGATAACAAAAATCAATGAAGAAAAAAGGCTCATAGCAAGAGCTACTGAAACCGATATAAAGACAACAAAAATAGAAAAAAAGGCTATAAAAGCGGTAGAAAAACATGAATTTGTAAAACGCTCCGCCCTGAAAACCATCATTGCTGCATGGCTTATAACAGTGCCTGCTGTTGGCGTACTTTCAGCGATGTTTTATTATATGCTCAGGGGAATAATGCTTTAAAATACTTGTTCGTTATTGCGAAAAGCGCAAGCTTGTGAAACAAGACGAGGCAATCCGCACTTTTTATCATACAAACCCGCTTTTTCCGTCATTGACAGGAATAAGTGCAACGACTGACGAAGCAATACAGAAAATATCTCTATCCCCGTCATTGCAAAAAGCAGGGCAGTGAAGCAACCACACCTTTCGTTATCATTATATATTGTTTCTGTTATATAAGTCTCTTTCCGTCATTGCGAGACACGCAGTGTCGTGGCAATCTATATCTCATAACAACAAAAAAGGGTATTATTTGAAAAAAGATGTTCTTTCCTCCGTCATTGCGAGCCGATTTATCGGCGCGGCAATCCAGAAATAAAAAATACACATGAGAAAATCATATCCTGCAATATAAACTATCAACTTCAAATTTAAGTTATTTTATGTTTTTTAATTACAATATTTTTTATAACGCTTCGCATACTTGGATTGCTTCGTCGTTCCTCCTCGCAATGACGGAATTATTACTTTATAAATAATGTTTGTGCAATGAACTTTTTTCCGTCATTGCGAGGCACAAAGTGCTGTGGCAATCCATATCTCATAACAACAAAAAGGGTATTATTTAAAAAATAGATAATTATTTTTTATTTATGATTCTGGATTGTTTCGCCGCAAGCAGCTCGCAATGACAGAGGGAGATGTTTTCACTGAATTTGTCGCTCGCACTCCTTGCAATGACGGAATGGAACGGCTTCTGTAACGACAAAAAGAGGCGTAATTTTGAAGCCTCTTTGCATTATGATATACCCGTATATAAAAAAGATGTGAGTGAAAGCGGAAAGTTTTTTGGCGTCTCATTTCGTGTTAAATTTTAATAATTTTAAGTAATGTAAATCATTTTTGATATTTACAATTTTATTTGTATTCTTTTGCCGTATATAAGTTGAAATGACTGTATCGCAGTCGTAACCAACGCCAAGCTCTAACACGATTTTAATATGTATCTAAGTTGAAATGGCTGAAAGCTATTAGCCGAACCCGTCGGATTTTAATATATATCTAAGTTGAAATAGAATAGAATTTTTACCTGTCTATTAACGGAGGGTATCCATAATGACAAATCTTAAACAAACTATTACTGTTTTTATAGCTCTTAATCTGGTTTTTAGTCCGCACTGCCTCCTCGCCTCCGACATCGTTATTGACGGCGCTTCTGCCTCACATGCTCCCTCTATGGAAACTGCTCCTAATGGAAATATTCCCATAATCAATATAGTAAAACCAAACGAACAGGGGCTTTCTTATAATAAATTTAAAGATTATAATGTAGATAAAGACGGAATTATACTGAATAACTCAAATGAAATTGTAAATACCAAACTTGCAGGCCATATCATGAATAATCCCAACTTCGGTTCGGGAGATACTGCAAAAGTAATATTAAACGAAATAACCGGCACTAAAAAATCAGAACTTTTGGGATACACCGAAGTTGCCGGAGATAAAGCCGATGTTATAGTGGCAAACCCTAACGGTATATATGTAAACGGTGGAGGATTTATAAATGTAAACGGCGCTACTCTTACAACTGGGGAGCTTAAATTTAAAGACGGACTGTTAAACGGATTTGATGTAAACAGAGGCTCTATAGTTATAGAAGGTCTTGGGTTTAACGCCAATAATATAGACAGAGTAAATCTCTATTCAAAAACTCTTGCCTTGAATGCCAAGCTTTATGCAAATGATTTGAATATTATACTGGGCGATAATGAGATTGATAAAGAGGGTTCTTTTACAGGAAAACATACTCAAGGTATCGGTTTATCTCTTGACAGTTCCGCTCTTGGAGGTATATATGCCAATACGGTATTTTTAACAAGTTCGGATAAGGGAGTAGGAGTTAATCTTCCTCCCGAAGTATTGGCGGCAGACACTCTTGCTTTGAATGCCAACGGAGATATAGTTGTAAATACGATAGCTTCCAAAAACAGAATATCTCTTTCATCGTCCGAAGATATAACCCTGAATGCCAATAATACAATCAGCGCGGACAGTATGGATATAAGCTCATACAACCTTTATAACAATGCGGAGATAAACTCTCTTGCTGGTCTTAGCAATATCAATATAACAAACTCCATAATCAATAATGCTCTTATAGGAGGATACGATTTAAATATATATGCAAAAAGCATAACAAATAGTAATGATTCCGCTTTTTATGCGAAAAA
>JAISNU010000130.1 GCA_031276075.1 Campylobacteraceae bacterium | reverse complement strand
CATTGCGAGATACGAAGTGTCGCAGTAATCCAATATTTAATAATAACAAAAGAGTATCATTTGAAAAAAATAGATAATTATTTTTTATTCATGGTTGTGGATTGCTTCGTCAGTCGTTACACTCCTTCCTCGCAATGACGGATTATAGTAATAATATTTCCATACAACGCTTGTTTTGGTTCATGACATCGTCTGCCGTAGATATTTCCTTCGTTTTCATATTTCAATACAATTTCTGCTACTCATAAGAGAGCGCAAATGTTAAAATATTTGCATTTCAATACGGCACTTATCAAGTTTCAAATATCACTTTTGAAAGTATTTGCTGAAAAACTCTCTTACATCGTCAGGCAGTCTTACCGGTTTGAAATCGCTCACAAATACTATCAGTATCTTTGCGCAAAACAGCTTCTCTTCGCCTCTGTATATGGTATGTAAAACATTAACGCTCGCACCTTTTAATTCCAAGATTTCGGTCTTGACCTCTATCAAATCGCCCAAATATGCAGGTTTAAAATACTCCGCTTCTATCTTTTTGACGACAAAATGGCAGTTGTTTTCGCCGAGTTTTTTGCCGTCGTCATAAAACATTTGACTTCTTGCGCGTTCGCAGTATTTGATGTAATTTGTGTGGTACACCACTCCGCCTGCATCCGTATCTTCATAATATATTCTGATTTGCAAATAATTCTCCTTTACCGTACTTTGTTTCAATCTCTATCTACGGAGTATTTACCGCCGCCTAAAAAGAAAACGGCAACAGAGACAAACAGATAAAAATATATAGTCTCTATCGCAAGTCCTCCATGCTGGCTCAAAGCAAATAGGCTGGAAGCGTGCGCCAATACTATAATAAATATCATATTTATCACAAGTATTAATGCGGCAAGCCTTGTTTTAAAACCGATGATGAGCAGTATAGGCGCTAAAATCTCGCCTGCATATACGCCGTAAGCAAAAAATTCCGGGAAAGCGGAACCCGATAACATTCCTTTTATTCCATCCAAACCTTTTAGTTTGCTAATACCGTGAAAAAACATCAGTACGCCAACCGTACATCTTAAAATCAACTTTCCTATATGCGCGCTGTTGCCATTTGCGCTAACTGGACAAAAAGACATATTCACTCCTAATTAAATTTTTACGGTATGATAGCTAAAAATATCCAATTCAAAAATTAAAAAGTTGTACTAAAAACAGCCTAATTTTAAATATTTTTTATTACAATTGCACTCATGAGAATAGATAAGTACTTAAATTGCGTCAATATCACAAAACGCCGCGCAGTTGCGGAAGATATGTGTAAAAGCGGCGTTGTGAGCATTAACGGTAAAGTAGTAAAATCGTCAAAAGGCGTACAAATAGGCGATATCATAACGATAGCTTATTTGCAAAAAAGCGTAAAATATGAGGTTTTGCAGATACCAAACACAAAAACTGTCTCAAAAACAGAACAGAATAGATATGTAAAGGAAATATCATGAACTTTTTGGAAGCCAAAAAAGCTTTTGCCGCACTTTTTCAAAACGAATTGAGCGAATGGGAGGCAAGGTCGCTTTTAACTACTCTCTATGAAAACGGAGAAAATGAAGAGGAGATAGCTGCTGCCGCTACTGTCATGAGAAGCCATTCTATAAGGCTTTTGGTTCCGTTTGAGCTTCAAAATAAGATAATAGACATTGTAGGTACGGGCGGAGATAAAAGCAAAAGTATCAATATCTCCAGTACGGCGGCTATCATTTTGGCTTCGCTTGGCTGTTATGTTGCAAAACATGGGAACAGAGCCATCACGAGTAATTCTGGAAGCGCTGACATGCTAGAATCCATAGGCGTAAATCTGAGCCTTCCTTCCGAGGGGCAGATTAAGATGCTTGAAGAGACAAATTTTACATTTATGTTCGCGATAAACCATCATCCTGCTATGTCTTATATCATGCCGATTAGAAGGAGTATCCCGCACCCGACTATCTTTAATATTATAGGACCGCTGTGTAATCCGGCAGGCGCAAAAAAAGGACTGATAGGCGTTTTAAATCCCGCTTTTAATATCAAAATAGCAAACGCGCTGAAACTTTTAAACTCCATCGCAGTTCTTGTTGTAAGCTCAAGCGACGGTATGGATGAGATAAGCGTAAGCGCCGTTACAAAAGCTGCTATGTTAAAAGATGATAAAGTAACCGAATTTGAGATAGACCCGCAAGAATACGGTATAAAAATTTCAAGTAAGCAAGAAGTAATCGGCGGAGACGCTGTGCAGAATGCTAAAATAGCTCTTGATACGCTGACAAATAAAGAAAAAGGCGCAAAAAGAGATATAGTGCTTTTAAATACCGCTTTTGCTCTTCTTTTAGACGATAAGGCAAGAGATGTCAAAGAGGGGCTTGAGATGGCAAAAATGGCGGTAGAGAGCGGCAAAGCCAAAGAAAAACTTGACGAAATTATCAAATTTTCGCATATGTTTTAAGAGTAGATGAGAGAGTTTGAGTTAAAAAAAAGCGAGATAAATACGGCGGCTCGCGCTATCATGGAGCTTTTACCGCATGGCGGCATAGTTTTACTAAAAGGGGATTTGGCGTCAGGCAAAACTACGCTTGTAAAACATATAGCCGCCATTTGCGGGATAGAGCAAAAAAGCGTTTCGAGTCCGACATTTTCTGTTATGAACGCTTATGCGACGGATTTTTTTCATTACGATATATATCAAAAAGGAAGCCGCAGCTTCATAGAAAGCGGACTTTTTGAAAACTTACAGCAAAAAGGGTATCATTTCATAGAGTGGGCAGACGAGGAGCTTGAAAAAATGTTAAAATTATACGCGCTTGACTGCATTGTTGTTGAGATAATTATATCGGCAGCAGATAAAAGAATATACAAGGTTTATAATGCATAAATTATCAGCAAAAAAATTGGCTAAAACCATCAAAAAAACGCAAATCATACACGATATTTCACTTGATATAAAAAGCGGCGAAGTTGTGGGGCTTTTAGGTCCCAACGGAGCGGGAAAAACAACAACTTTTTATATGATTTGCGGACTTATACCGCCTACAAAAGGCGATATATATCTTGACGATATACAAATATCAAAAAAACCGCTTCATGAAAGAGCAAAACTTGGTATCGGTTATCTGCCGCAAGAGTCAAGCATTTTTAAAGATTTGAGCGTGGAGGAAAATCTTGCTTTGGCAGCCGAGATAGCATGCAAGAGTAAAGAAGAGCAGGAAAACAGAGTTGAGGAGCTTTTGGATCTTTTAAATATCCAGCCGATACGCCAAAGAAAAGGCGTAAGTTTAAGCGGTGGAGAGCGCAGGCGGTGCGAAATAGCCCGTTCGCTTGCCATAATGCCGAAATTTTTACTTTTAGATGAACCGTTTGCGGGAGTTGACCCAATAGCCGTAAATGACATACAAAATATAGTAAAAGATTTAACAAAATTAAATATCGGCGTTCTTATCACCGACCACAATGTACGCGAGACTTTGGCTATCTG
>JAISNU010000138.1 GCA_031276075.1 Campylobacteraceae bacterium | reverse complement strand
ATAAAATCATGCAAACTGGAAATTATAATGTTTGTTTTTCATTTCAATTTTATAATATAGAAAAGATGACATATCATAAAGATACTATTTTTTGTACAGAAAATACAAAATACGATTTCCATTTATTTACTTCAACCGAGAATGGAATAAAATATAAAGTGATTCAGATTTTTTGTTGGTCAACTGAATTAACAGAAAAAATGACCCCCAAAGAATATGCAAATATCGTATATGATATGATGGGGGCATTTTTGACAGGTAAATATAAAAAAATTACCAAGGAAACAATGGATAAAAATAGAAACGGGATAGATTATAATTTAATAGAAAGTTTTAAATTCCCAGCGCCATTTGAGGATCAAAAATATTTAGCAGACAATCCCGGAATAGTAAAATATGGAACCGTTTCCAATGGAAAAAAATAAGTCTAATAGAAATAGACATACGGGAAAAATATATAGAATATTATGGGTATTAAAAATAATTGAGTACGCGCCCACTTCGCATAACAGGACTGTATCTGCTTCACCGCCGACAGGCAAATATTTTAATAAAGTATAATAAATCAAGAAAGAGTATTTTATGGATATTTTAGAAAATGACATTGAAGAGGCAAAAAAAATTGTTGGAGATTTTATCAAAGAAATGAATTTATGGGAAATAAGCAGTGAAGAAATTGATAACGATAAAAATGACGGGTTATCGTGGCAATAGAAAGACCTGAAAATCACAAATAATGTTTCTATCATAATTAAAAAATATTGTATTGCCAAAGACAGAAAAATGAGCGCTCCCAATTCTATTAGCAGGGGAATTAAAGGAACTTATAGATATGATCCGAATGAAGAAAAAATAAATGATACAAAAATTGAAAGACTTCGTGTAGCAATTGATACTTCGCTACTATGTCTGTTTTCAGCCGCAGCAAGCTGCGGGATATTAAACCGTATTGGCTTCGCCAAATAAAATTACGAATTAAATTATAGAAGGAACAGGAAGGGATTTTAAATGTTGTTTATATTATTCATGTCATTGTTTAAAACACCTTACATTCAAAATTATGAAATAAATAATGATACAATAATATTAAATGTTTATTTTATAGAGAAAAAATGCGGCTATATAAATATAACAAATGAAAAAATTAACGCCTTAATTTCATGTGGAATAAAAAGTTTTAAGGGATTCATGTTAAGGGAGAATATAAATATAAATTATCAAAATGGTAATATGATAATAATAAATAAGGAAAATAATAAAAAGATATTAGAAATGAAATGTCCAATGGAAATATATGAAAAGATAAAATAAATAAAATAATGGAGTACGGGCGCATTTCGCATAACAGGACTGTAACCCGTTTCGGTTTTTGCCGTTAAAATATCTATTAGAGTTATAAAAATGTTGTATATAAATGGCGGTTATGTGTATTTTTTTAGTTTTTTTCAAAATTATAATATTAATAGCTGATAATTTTAATATAATATAGCGAGGTGAATACATGAAACGAATTGGTTTAATTGGCGGAATGAGTTGGGAATCTTCTGCTGAATATTATAAAATACTCAATGAAGAAGTTAAAAATGTTCTTGGCGGTTTTAACTGCGCAGAATGTATATTATGGAGTGTAAATTTTGAAGAAATAGAGTTGTATCAAAGGACAAATGAATGGGAAAAATGCGGTCAAATATTAAATAATGCTGCAAAAAACCTTGAAAAAGCCGGAGCAGAATTGATAATTTTATGTACAAATACAATGCATAAAGTTTCTGATTTATTATTAAAAGATGTTAGCGTACCATTTTTGCATATAGCGGATATGACGGCTGATGAAATATTAAAAGAAAAAATAGATATTGTAGGATTATTGGGAACAAAATATACAATGTCAGAAGATTTTTATAAATTAAAATTAATTGAAAAAGGTATTAGTGTAATTATACCGGAAGAAAGGGAACAAAATATAGTAAATGAAATAATTTATAATGAGCTTTGCAAAGGAATAATAAAGGAAAAATCGCGGAAAGAATATATAAAAATAATTGATAAAATGATAAAAAACGGAGCAGAAGGAATAATATTAGGATGTACGGAAATAGGATTATTGATAAAGCAAAGGGACATATCTGTAAAAATATTTGATACGACAATAATACATGCAAAAAAAGCAGTAGAAGCAGCATTAAAACAATGAATAAATGAATATGTCCGCATGCGCGGTTTATTGTTCTCTTAGCGCTGCGCATGACATAAAAATAAAAAAACCCAAACGGGGAGACAAATGAAAACCTATAAAACAAAAAAAGACCTGATAAACGAAATAAACAAAACATATACCGCTTTTGCCGCCGAATTTGTTGATATTGACGATAAAAATTTACATTTAAGAATAAAAGCGGTCGATAAAACGCCGTTTGAAATGCTCTCGTATCAAATTGGCTGGCTGGAACTTGTGATGAGTTGGGAAAAAGACGAAACGGCGGGTAAAGAAATTATTATGCCTGCCGCCAAAATTAAATGGAATAGATTAGGCGAACTTTATCAAAGTTTTTATGAAAAATATAATGAATTATCTTTGTCAAAACTGCTGACAAAATTTGAAAAAACAAAATCGGCATTTGTGGAATTTATTGAGCAATTGGATGAAGATGTTATATTTGGCGAAAACAGACGAAAATGGGCAAGCTCTACGCCAAGTAAATGGCCTGTTTGGAAATGGCTGCATATTAATTGCGCCGTTTACAAATTTTCGCACAAAAATTAGAAAATGGAAAAAAGAGTTAAAACAGATAAAATCATGAGACATTTCAAACCCTCTCTGCTCATGTTCTGCCAAAATGTCAGATGACATTATAAAATCGTTTTTCTCTGTCATTGTAATAATGAAATGAAAAACACGCCTCTTCGTCATTGCGAGGAGGAACGACGAAGCAATCCATAAATAATATAAAATAATCCAAACATGTAAATAAAAAAGCTGTTTTATTTATTGTGTTGATATTATTTTTTTGTAGTAAGTTATGGATTGCCGCGCTTTGCTCGCAATGACGGAAGTGTTACATGATAATATGGATTGCCACGCCATTTTCAACGGCTCGCAATGACAGAATGGAAGTTTTTTTAGATTGTAGCACTGAGTATGTCAGTTTGAAATGACGGAATTTATTACTCTCAAGCACAAATACATGGATAATGATTCTCTCCGTCATTGCGAGGAGTGCGAAATAATCCAAATTATATTCTGCTTTTCTGTATTCTTACATGAATAAACATGCGCTTTCCTCTGTCATTGCAAGAATGAAATGAAAAACACGCTTCTTCGTCATTGCGAGGAGTGAACGACGAAGCAATCCAGATACATGAAGCGTTATAAATATCAAAATATTACAATTAAAAAATATAAAATAATTTAAATTTGAAGTTGATAATTTATACTTTTAGTATTTGGATTTTTCTGTGTTGTTTGGTTGGTTGATTTGTTTTTTTGGATTGCTTCGCCGCTCACTCCTCGCAATGACGGAATATAAGTGCCTTTTGGATTATTTGGACTTCTCATATTCTGTTTTTTATTTTTGGATTGCCGCGCTTCGCTCGCAATGACGGAAGTGTTACATGATAATATGGATTGCCACGCCATTTTCAACGGCTCGCAATGACGGAATTACTACTTATCTGTTGGAGGATTTTCATATAATGCCCATCACTCTGTCTGCGACTGCAAATTTGCAAAGCAGGAAATGATCCATCAATAGCAGCTGCTGATTTTATAATGCTTGTATCGGTATAGAATCGGCAAACTCCGGACGGACAACATCAAACCAAGTCTCGCTTTCTTCTTTGCCGTTTTTTAAATAAGCAGTCGTTGTTTTAAGAAAAACGACCAAAGTATCGCCCTGCTTGACCTCTCTTGCTTTTTTGCCGAATACATTCCAGAAAAGTTTGGCTTTACACTCTTTGTTTTCATATAAAACGCTCAGCATATCGTTTTCATCTAAAGAAGAGACGGCGGTAACTTCTATTTTTTTGCCGAAAAACGACCAGTCTGCGATATTGCGATAAGGAATTTCATTGTGATGAGGAATTTTAGACATTGTTTCATTAATTTTTTTGACTTTTTTGCTCAAAATAACAAGTATGATAAAATATAAAATTAGCAATAACAATCCAATATAAAAGCCAAAAATAAAGCACAAAATCAATACGGCTATCGTACCCAACAATATAAAAATCACTATAATATTTGCGATTTTTTCGGCTTTTTTATACTCTTTGTCATTTGTATTTTCGAAGTTTTCATTATTTGGTTTTTTTGTCTGCATGCCAACTCTTTTACTGTTTTGATATTTTAGCAGTCGGTTAGTATATAATTTTCATAAAAAAAATACAATACCTCCGTCATATTTCATACACTAAAATCCCTTGAAATTTACATAACCTGCTGTTTTATCAGCGCAAAAATGTAGAAAATCGGACAAATTTTATATTAAAAATTGCTGAAAAGTTTTTAAAATATTGATTTTTTTTTTTTTTGGAGTATAATATTATTTACTCATAAATTTACATTAACGGGAGATAGTGCTTGAGAGCAGCGGATTTGGGCGAAAATTTGTTATTACATATTGGCATAGATGTCGGCTCTACAACGGTTAAAGTTGTATTGATTGATTCTAAACACAATCTACTCCACAGTATCTACACAAGACACCATTCTGATGTGCGTAACTGCATTGTCAAATCCGTTAAGACAATTCAAAAACTCCCATTTTACAAACCCGACCAAAAAGCCACGATAACCATCTCTGGAAGCGGCGGTATGGATATAGCTTTGGTTTGCGGCATTCCTTTTGTGCAGGAAGTTATCGCATGTGCAAAAGCGGTTGAAAAATTTATCCCGAACACAGATGTAAGTATAGAGCTTGGCGGCGAGGACGCAAAAATCACATTTTTTACAAACGGCGTAGAACAGCGCATGAACGGCACTTGCGCGGGCGGTACGGGAGCGTTTATAGACCAGATGGCGGTACTTTTGAAAACAGACGCAAACGGTCTTAACGAATTTGCAAAAGACGCGAAAAATATTTATCCGATAGCCGCCAGATGCGGAGTATTTGCCAAAACCGATGTACAGCCGCTTTTAAATGAAGGCGTCAATAAAGGCGATATCGCGCTTTCCATTTTTCAAGCCGTTGCCAACCAAACCATAGGCGGACTCTCATGCGGCAGAAAAATCAAAGGAAATGTCGTATTTTTAGGCGGTCCGTTGAATTTTTTGAGCGAACTTAAAAAAAGATTTATAGATATTTTGGAGTTAGAACCTGAAAATGTTATCACGCCGAACCACAGCGAACTTTTTGTAGCGTTAGGCGCGGCGGAATTTCATGAAAAAACTCTAAAACTGCAAGAGATAATGGATATATTTGACGCCCTTTCGTCAAAATCCGCCAATACAATGAATACTTTGCGCGCTTTGTTTTTAGACGAAGCCGAAAAAGAGCAGTTTTTTGCGCGCCACAAAAATGCAGCGGCAAAAAGAGCGGATTTGAATCTATATAAAGGCGAAGCATTTTTGGGATTGGACTGCGGCTCCACAACTACAAAAGCCGTACTTATCGGCAACGACAATGAAATACTTTATGAATTTTACGCAAGCAACGAAGGCGACCCGCTAAGAATCGTAAAAAATCTGCTTGAGGATTTATATTCAAAACTGCCCGACCATGTCAAAATCGTATCTTCATGCGTAACGGGATACGGCGAGGCGCTTATCAAAGAAGCTTACAAGATAGATACCGGCGAAGTGGAAACCATCGCGCACTACAAAGCCGCTTCATTTTTCATGAAAGATGTGGATTGCATCGTAGATATCGGCGGACAGGATATGAAATATGTGCGCATAAAAGACGGCGCGATAGACAGTATATTGCTTAACGAAGCATGCTCTTCGGGGTGCGGTTCGTTTATAGAGACATTCGCGCACTCCGTAAAAATGAGCGTGAGTGATTTTGCCGCCGCCGCGCTTGATTCAAAAGCGCCGTGCGATTTGGGTTCGCGCTGCACGGTTTTTATGAATTCCAGCGTCAAACAGGCTCAAAGAGAGGGCGGCAGTGTTGCCGATATATCCGCAGGACTTTCATACGCGGTCATAAAAAATGCGCTTATTAAAGTTATCAAATTAAAAAATCCGGAAGATTTGGGCAGGCATATTATCGTACAGGGCGGTACTTTTTATAATGATTCGGTTTTAAGAGCGTTTGAACTTATATCAAAAAGAGAAGTCATAAGACCCGATATAGCTGGGCTCATGGGAGCGTTTGGCGCGGGCTTGCTCGCAAAAGAGAGATATCAGGGTATTAACCGTTCAACGATTTTAAGAGGCGAAGCGTTAGAGAGTTTCGGCGTACAGCATACGATGTTAAGATGTCATGCATGCTCAAATTCATGCGCCATGACGCTTAACCGCTTTTCTGACGGCAGAAAACTTATAACGGGCAACAGATGTGAAAGGGGCGGCGGAAAACAGAGTGCAAATACAAATATCCCGAACCTTTACGACTATAAATACGAAAGACTTTTTTCATATAAGCCTTTGGAAAACGCGCCAAGTATAGGCGTGCCGCGCGCTTTGAACATGTACGAAAATTATCCGCTGTGGTTTACATTTTTGACAAATCTCGGATTTAGGGTAGTGTTGTCAGGCAAATCTTCCAAAGCGATGCTTGAAAAAGGGCTTGATACGCTGCCCTCAGACTCTATATGCTATCCTGCAAAACTTGTGCATGGGCATATCGTGGATTTGATAGAAAAAGGCGTGGATACGATATTTTATCCATGCGTGGCGTTTGAGAAAAAAGAGTTTCAAGACGCTCATGAGCATTATAATTGTCCGATTGTTATTTCGTATCCCGAGCAGATTAGAAATAATATTTCGCTTTTGAAAGAGAAAAATATCAACTATATCCAACCGTTTTTATCGCTTGAAAATAAAGACAGGCTCGCGCTTAGGCTTATTGAAGTTTTCAAATCTTACGCCGCGCCTGCCGCTGTCCGCCGCGCACTGGATGCCGCATGGGAAGAGCAGTTAAATTTTAAAAGAGACATTGCGCAAAAAGGCAAAGAAACACTGGAATTTTTGAAAAGCACGCTCACGCACGGTATTATTTTATCCGGTCGTCCGTATCATCTTGACCCAGAAATCCACCACGGCATACCGCAAGTCATCACATCTCTTGGCATGGCTGTTTTAACCGAAGACAGCGTAGTGCATAAAGAGGAGCTTGAAAATCCTTTGAGAGTAGTAGATCAATGGACTTATCATGCCAGACTTTACCGCGCCGCTTCGTTTGTCTCAAAACATGATTTGGTTGATTTGATACAGTTAAACTCTTTTGGATGCGGGCTTGACTCTGTTACGACGGATCAAGTGCAGGAGCTTTTGGAGCGCAAAAATAAAATATATACATGCATAAAAATAGATGAAGTAAACAATCTCGGCGCTGTGAAAATAAGAGTACGCTCTTTAAAAGCCGCGCTTCTTGAACGGGAAAAAAATGTGAATTTCTCCAAAATAACATGGAGCGCAGAGCCGAAATATCAAAAACTTATGTTCACAAAAGAGATGAAAAACGACGGCTACACTATCATCGCGCCGCAAATGTCGCCTATGCACTTTCAATTTATGGAGAGCTGCTTTGAAGCGTGCGGATATAAATTTAAACTATTGGAAAAAGTCGGCGCAAATGCGATAGACGAAGGATTGCGATATGTCAATAACGACGCATGCTACCCTTCCATAATCGTTATAGGACAAGTTATAGAGGCTTTAAAGTCTGGCGAATACGACTTGAATAAAACAGCCGTCATGATGAGTCAAACAGGCGGCGGATGCAGAGCTACAAATTATATAGCGTATCTTAGAAAAGCGCTTGCCGATGCGGGATTTCCGCAAGTGCCTGTTATCTCGTTTAATGCGCTTGGCATGGAAGAGCATACCGGCTTTAAACTCTCTTTACCGCTTTTAAACCGCCTTATTATGAGTTGCGTTTACGGCGATGTATTGATGAAGACGCTGTTTCGCACAAGACCTTATGAGAAAGTCGGCGGCTCTGCTAACGCGCTGTTTCATAAATGGTCTGCTGTGTGCAAAGAGGCTCTCAAAAATGCCGATTTTAAAACTTTCAACAAAAATGTAGAGGGTATTGTGAGGGATTTTGACGCGCTTGCTCTGCTTGATATTAAAAAACCGCGCGTTGGACTTGTGGGCGAAATACTTGTCAAATATCATCCGACAGCTAACAACGATATAGCCGATACGATAGAAAAAGAGGGCTGCGAAGTCGTAATGCCTGGACTGATGGAATTTTTGCTTTACTGCGCTTACGATTACGACTTTAATCATAAATATCTCTCAAAAGGCGCATTTGCCGCGCTTGCTGGAAAAGCTGCGATAATGGCTATAGAGTTTTATAGAAAAAGCGCCAGAAAAGCGTTAAGAAAGAGCGAACGATTTACGGAATTTGCGCGTATAGACGAATTGGCGTTCGGTGCGGCTCCGATTTTATCGCGTGGCAACCAAACAGGCGAGGGGTGGTTTTTAACGGCTGAAATGGTGCATTTGATACATGAGGGCGTGCCCAATATCGTCTGCATGCAGCCGTTTGCGTGCCTTCCCAACCATATAACGGGAAAAGGCGTCATGAAGGCGCTCAAAGAGAATTATCCCGAAGCAAATATCACAGCTATAGACTATGATCCGGGCTCCTCTGCGGTCAATCAATTGAACCGCATAAAACTAATGCTAAGCGCCGCATTTAAAAATTTGGACAAACAGCCAAGCGATGAGGAGTTAGAAGCGGAGTTAAATCCTAAACTTGTCGGCTGAAATGCTATCTGTAAGCAAACACGATCTGAAAAATTGACTTATTATTTTTATGAAAAAGCGCGGCAATTTCCCCTCTCCGAGAAATAAAATGACGAAATGTTAGAGTATCTCCCTCAAAGCCTCTGGGCACATACTCCGTCATGCGAGAAATAAAATGACAAAATAATTCATATTTTGTTATTGGTATGCAGTAAGCAAAATACATACATCATTCCCTCCGTCATTGCTATCCGCTTGCGGTGTAGTATCCAAATTTTTCATTATTGCACCTAATTTTTTGCCATTCTTGCATTCTTTTCCATCATTGTGGGAAGCTTGCGGTACGGCAATCCATATTTAATTACAATAAAAAACCATTTATTATTCCATACACTCTACCATTTAAATCAATTGCTCATTTCCGTCATTATGAACTAACGAAGTCAGCGCGGCAATCCAAAACCATAATAATGAAAAAATGATTGTCTTCATAATAATGGTATTGTTGTCAATTATAGATTGCTTCGTCGTGCTTTGCACTCCTCGCAATGACGGAAGGGGGGGAGGAGATTGCCGTGTTGTCCATAGTGGCTCGCAATGACGAAGTGTGATTTTTTTTGTTTCATAAACTTCTGCTTTCATGAAAGCGGCAAAGAAAGTGTTTTTTGGGTTGCTTTGTCGTTACACTCCTTCCTCGCAATGACGAAATTAAGGATAGATTGCCACGCAACGCTTCCAATGACGGACGAGAGGCGTATCTGAATTGTGCCGCAGCACTTCGTGTCTTACAATGGCGGTTTTACAAAATAATGATATCAATTCCGCCATTGCGTGAAATTTATCATGTAAACAATAATTTTGTCATTGCAGTTTTTAATACTCATAAAAAATATCAAAATATTTTTATTGACATAAATTTTTTAGAACAATCAGAATCAATCCGCTTTTAAATACTCATTTTTGAATTTCACATATCGTGCGGCGGAAGCGTACAACTCTTTAATCTCTTCACCGCTTAGCGTTCTTATAGCGCGCGCGGGAGAGCCGACGATAAGAGAATGCGGCGGAAAAACTTTCCCCTGCGTTACCAAAGAACCCGCACCTACAATAGACTCCTCCCCTATATTTGCTCCGTCCAGCACAATAGCCC
>JAISNU010000119.1 GCA_031276075.1 Campylobacteraceae bacterium | reverse complement strand
TCTCCGTCATTGCGAGCTGACGAAGTCAGTGCGGCAATCCAGAGTTTACAACCACAAAAAATATCATTACATAATAAATAAAACAATATAATTTATTTACATGTTTGGATTGTTTTTGTATTGCTTCTCTGGATTGCTTCGCCGCAAGCAGCTCGCGTGGTTCATGTGATTTGCATGGGTTGCGAAAATAGAGACGCAATAAAAAACTCTGGATTGCGACGCTTCGCTCGCAATGACGGAGAGATAGGCGTTTTCTGGATTATTACGACACTTTGTGTTTCGCAATGACAGAACCAAGCCGCGCTATTTTCATGCGCGGCTTGGAGAGCTAAAACATTAAACTATTTTTTTGACAAACACTCTGTTTGTTTTGGTAGGGCGCACTACCACTCTCTCATTTATTTCAAATATTTCGCTCTTTTCCTTGTCATAACGCCATGTAGTGCCGCGAAACTCTACTAAACCGCCCTCTTTAATAACTCCTTCGCCATCTTCCAATAAAAACTCATCTTGTATTTTTTTGCCCAGCAGCTTTTGCGCAAGCCGTTTTCTGAAAAGTATCATCAAAACAAGTCCGATAGCAAGTCCCGTTACGCCCTGCACTATCCAATCTTCCGAGCCTACCGCCCAGCCGATCGCACCGCTGATGATAAGTCCCAATCCATACCACAAAAGATAAAAACTGCCGACTGCAAGTTCGAGCGCTAAAATGATAACGCCTATGATTAATATCCACATTTATTTATCTCTATTTTTAAACAAATCTTTCAAAACAGTAAGCGAACCTACCAAATCAACCGCTTCATAAGGCACGACTATTTTATCTTTTGACGGATTTTTAGCCAATTCGTTAAAAGCGGATATTCTATCTTTTGCCAATAGATATTCGGCGGATTTCTCATTTCTGCTCATAGCGTCAGATATCATAAACATGGCTTCCTGCTGCGCTTTTGCGACTGCTTTTACTTGAAACGCTTCAGCTTCAGCCAATCTCTCTATCGCTTCGGCTTTCAAAAACTGTTCCGCCCTATAAGCTTCGGATTGTCTGATAACCGCCTCTTTATCCGCCTGCGCTTTAAGCTCTATCGCCCTTTTTTCGCGTTCGGCTTTCATCTGCATACTCATGGCTTCTTGTATCTCTTTTGGAACGGCTATGTCGCTTATCTCTATTCTCGTAACTTTAATACCCCAGTTAGCGCCGACTTCGTCAAGTACGATAAGTATGCGCGAGTTTATTTTTTCTCGGTTGCTCAAAATCTCATCAAGCGTCATAGAGCCTATCTCGCTTCTAAGCGTTGTCAAAGCGAGATTTGACACGGCTGTTTGATAGTGCGTAACATTATATGTAGTCTTAAACGGATCAACGACGGCTATAAAAACTATACCGTCTATCTGTATTGTAACATTGTCGCGCGTGATAACAGGCTGACAAGGAATATTGATAATATGCTCTTTCGTGCTAAGAATTCTCTGCACTTTATCAAAAAAGGGTATAATGATATGAAATCCGCCGCTAAGGCTTCGGTTGAATTTGCCAAGTCTTTCTACCATGTGTATCTCAGCTTGAGGCACGATAACCACGCCTTTGTAGATAACCAGCACAACAACAATTGCCACCGCAATCAGAAAAATTTCTGGAATAGATGAAAGCATTTGAATCTCCTTGTATGAAAGTCTGATAATTTTAACCAAAATGTTCTTAAAGTTTATATTTTTTTATCTACTTAACGGCGGCAACAAAAAAATAAAAATTTACTCCAAAGCTGTAATATAGCCCATTTCATAGAGTTTGTTATAAATATCTACGGTTATCAAAGTGGCAGGTCCAGCCCCGCCTGCATGCTCTACCAAAACCGTTACGGCATATTTGGGATTTTTATAAGGTCCAAAAGAGGTAAACCATCCATGTGAGCGTTGATAATACTCCAATTCGCTCTCTTTCATTCTTACCCTTTCCTCCTGAGGCAGACTTACGACCTGCGCCGTTCCTGTTTTGCCCGCGATTTTTATCTTTGAACCGCGCGTATTTCCATAAGCCGTACCCATAGGGTTGTTGCTGACTTCCATCATGGCTTCCCGTATCAATGGTAAATACCGTTTTTCTATATCGTTAAATACCGCGTCGTCTGTTTTGTATTTAACCTTTTCATTGTTGATTTTCTGCAAAAAATGCGGCGTAATATTGCGTCCTGTCGCCAACATCGCCGTATGTCTTGCTACTTGCATGGATGTCGCCAAAAAAGAACCCTGCCCGATAGAAGAGATAACAGTTTCTCCATGGAACCACGACTCGCCGTAACGCCTCATTTTCCACTCTTTGCTCGGTACTATGCCGATAAATTCATGCGGCAAATCAATATCTGTTTTCGTACCGAATCCAAGCCGTTCAAGTACGGGCGAAATAGCGTCTATACCAACTTTTAAAGAACCTTCGTAAAAATATGTATCGCAGCTTTCTCTTATCGCTTTTTTCATATTTGTGATACCATGTCCGCTATGTTTCCAGCATCTAAATGTCCGCCCGCCGAACTCTATATAGCCTTTACAGTCAAAAGTGGTGCTCGGCGTTATCTCTTTCGTATCCAAAAATGAAAGCGCAACGCCCATTTTTACGACAGAACCCGGAGGATACAGACCATTTATAAATTTGTTTGTAAAAGGGTGGTTAAAATCGCTTGAAAGCTCTTTCCACTCTTCATGAGAGATGCCTGCGACAAATTTATTCGGGTCATATTCGGGATAACTCACAGCCGAAAGTATGGAACCGTCGCTTAGATCTATCACTATCGCGGAACCGGATTTGCCTTTAAAAAGAGAGGATATATATTTTTGCAATTCTATATCTATACTAAGATACATATCTTTGCTAACAGGCGCTTTACGTTCTATAATCTCAATCTCTTTATTCAGTGCATTTACCTTGCTAAGCTGTATGCCGCTTTCGCCTTTTAAAATATTATCATAATACTTTTCTACGCCGACTTTACCGATAGATCCCGTAAGTTTGGCTATCGGATCCGCATAATCCTCTTGATTTGACCTTCCGACATAACCAACAATATGCGAAGTTGTCTCATTATATGGATAATAACGGCGCGATACGGGATAAATGGAGAGATTTTCGCGCAAATTTATTTTTGAAAAACTTGATACTATTTCGTCATGAAGCAAAAAATCCACAACCTGCACGATTTTATGTTCATATAAAGAATCGTTTTTAAGGTATCTGGATTTGAGTTTTTCTCTATTTAACGACGGGATTTCATTCACTAAAAAATCTAACTCTTTATCTAACTTTGCAATATTTGATTTCAGACTCAACTGCGGTTTTATGCCTATTGCAAAACCAAGCTGATTTACTGCAAGCGGGCGGTTTTTACTATCATAAATAATGCCTCTTAAAGGCGCTAACTGTTCTACTTTGACAGCATTTTTATTTGCAAGTTCTTCATAATGAGGATTTAATTTGACGCTGATATAAAATAGCCGCCCAATAAGTAAAATCCATAAGGCGGCAAAGAAAAAAAGTACTATATACGCGCGTCTTTTCATTTTTCATACTTTAATAAAAGCGCAGATAAAATTGTATCCACTATTATGTAAAAAAAGTAAGCTATCCCGAAATTGAAAAATTCATGATTAAAAAGATAAGCCAAAAATGTATTTATGAAAAACATACCCAAATACGCACTCGCAACAGTTATCACAATAATCCACAATCTATTCTCAAACACCGCCTCAATACGGGATTTTAAAAAGGTATAAAATATCGCGAACAGCAATACTGTGGAAAATAGATAAAACCCTTGATTTAATTCAAAAAAGCACAAATATAAAAACGCCAGATAAACTTCAAGATTGTCGCGCTTGAAATTTTTCACGATATATATAAAAAAAAAGCCTGCAAGCGGAGATAAAAAAATATAAACGCTCGAAAATATCTGATAAAGCAGCAACGCTAAAGCTAAAACAAAAAGCTTTAAATATCTGTTATAAGAGCTGTTTCGTCGCATATTGGAAAATGTTTGCATTTTATGCAGTCCGCCCAGATTTTACTGACAGGTAAAGACTCTTTTGGTATCTCTTTGAATGAAAGTTTTTCAAAAAATTCCTTTTTATATGTGAGCGTAAACACCTGTTTTAAACCCAAAAGCCTGCCCTCTTCCAAAAGTTTTTTAACTATCGAGGCGCCTATACCCTTGCCTCTCAAGCCGCGTTTTACGACTATGCTTCTTATTTCGGCAAGATACGGCGAATGTATGTGAAGCGCTGAAAGTCCGACAATCTCTTCGCCTTTTGCCGCCAAAGTATATGAACGGATATTGGTAGCCACCTCATCGTCTCCGCGCGGCAGAATATTACCATTTGCAACCTCGTCGCGCACAAGCTCTTGTATGCCTTCTATATCGTTCAGCGTTGCTTTTTTATATATTATCATATCTCTTTTCCAAAAAGTAAACTAAAAATCCTCTCATTAGCTGCATCAATACCGCTTTTTTTTAACGCCGACACAAGCAGAGCATTTTTATCCTGCCTGAATATCGCCGAAGACTCTTTTTGCGTCAATTTATCGGCTTTTGTGTATATATTTAATATTTTCTGGTCGGCTCTCAAAATAGAACTGATATACACATGAACGCTTTTATCTATATCAAGATCGGTATGGCGCGCATCTATCAAATGGATAAAAAGCCTCGCGGAGACCCTTTTTTTGATAAATGTATTTAAAGCCTCTTCCCATGTTTTTTTTATCTCTTTTGAAACTTTTGCATAGCCAAACCCCGGCAAATCTACAAACCGCGCATTAAATTTCTCTTTCTTTTCATCTTCATATGCAATATCAAAAAAATTGATAAGCCGCGTTTTGCCCGGCGTTGAAGAGCTTTTCGCAAGCTGTTTTTTATAACACAAAGCGTTAATTAAAGAGCTTTTGCCCACATTGCTACGCCCCAAAAACAACGCTTCCGTAACCCCTTCGCTCAAAGCTTCGACAATACTTGGCGAGGATTTGGCAAAATCGGCGCTTATAACTCTTATCAATACCTTTCCTCTTATTTTTTATCATCTATCTGAAATATAAATTTCGCAGGTTCCAGATTTCCGTCCACTGTGTAAGTGCCGTTATTTTGATCAACGCTAATCGTATCGCCGTATATCTTTCTGCCTGTATCAATCTCTTCTAAAAACGCATTTTTAGAAAGCGTATATTTATTCAGTTCGGCGTCATATACAAGGCTCTCTCCGTTTGCATGATAACGCCTGCCGCTTATGGTTATTTCGGCGCTCACATTGCCGTTTGCTTCATATCTCAAAGGTTCTTGCTGTTTGTTGAAATATACCGCCGCCGCGTCGGCTGTCAATTTATCCTCTCCTTTGACGATAACAACATGTCCTGTAAACATGCTTTTCAAATTTACCTCATCAACGATAGCTTTATCAGTCGTAAGCTTAACTTCCACTGCAAAAACAGAAGCAGCAACTGTTAAAAAAAGCAAAATTGCAGCTCTCATTTTTCTCTCATTTGTATTGATGTGCTAAATTTTTCAGCCTCTATTCGTCCGTTTTTTGTATTATATACAAAAGAATCGCCAAATGCCTTGATATTTTTACCCTCAAATGTAAAAGGCGTTTTGCCTATGAGCATTTTACTGTTCTCATGATATTCCACAGACTCCGCGCTTACATTAAAAAATCCGTTCCGCGCGTATCTTACATTTCCGTTCAGGTACAAAACATTATCTTTAAGTGTGCCGTTGTCGGATTTTAATCTATCTGCGCCGTCTTTTTTTATCATTAAAACATCTATCCCGTATAAAACATCTCTGTCGTCAAATCTCTGCGCTCTGTTAGCTGTAGAACGCATATTTATGCCTTCTTGTGTAATTTTATAATTTTTTATATTGAAAAAATCTATCATGGGCTTATCTTCATTAAGACTCTCCAAATCCAACGAATAAGGATCCTGCGACACAAGCATGAGTGCGGCAATAAAAAGAAAGCATAAAAAATAGTAGAATATTTTTACAACCAAGGCTTTTCAAACTCCCCGCGTAAATTCTCCTTATCTACGATAAGTTCTATCATTTCTCTTACTGCGCCTTTGCCGCCGCCGTTTTTCAGCACAGTCTTAACCTGCGAACGGATAAAAGGCAGCGCGTCTGCGGGCGCAAATGACCAGCCCACGCTCTTTAACTGCCTGTAATCATTCGTGTCGTCCCCGATAGCGGCCACATTGTCAAGCTTTAAATTAAGCTCTTTTAATAACTCTTTTAATACGCCAAGTTTGTCCTGCACTCCTTGAAAGACATGCTTTATACCCAAATCTTTTGCTCTGTGTTCTACGATTTTGGAGCTTTTTCCCGTGATAATTGCGCACTTTTTGCCTATTTTTTGCCAGCAGACGATGCCAAAACCGTCCCTGACATTGAAAGCTTTTGCCGCTTCGCCTTCATTTGTGTAAAATATAGTTCCCTCAGTCAAACATCCGTCAACATCCAACACGATAAGCTCTATCACAATACGCCTTTTGTACTTGGTATCTGCGCTCTTTTATTTTCGCTGACCGCGCGCCTTAGGGCTACGGCAAACGCTTTAAACGCCGCCTCTATGATATGGTGGCGGTTTTTGCCGCGTATAAATGTCAAATGCGCGCTTAACCCGGCATTTATCACCAACGCTCTGAAAAACTCTTCGGCAAGTTCGGCGTCAAACTCCCCTACTTTATTTTCAAGAGGCAAATCGCAAAAGAAAAAAGCCCGTCCGCTCAAATCTATAACGCAGCTAACCGCCGCTTCATCCAATAAAATAACCGCTTCGCCGAAACGCTCCATATTTTTAACAGGAAATATCTCTTTATTTAAAGCCTGCCCGATAACAATACCCGCGTCTTCTACGCTATGATGAAAATCCACATTAATATCGCCTTTGCATGAAAGCTCCAAATCCAAAAAAGCATGTTTGCTTAAAGCCTCCAGCATATGGTTGAAAAAGCCTATTTTCGTATCTATTTTACTCTTGCCGCTGCCGTGCAATTCAAGACTTAATTCTATATCCGTTTCTTTTGTTTTACGCGAAATATTTGTCATTTTTGCCCTACTTTTCCCGCACTATAAATGCGCCCTGATATTTACTCGTTGAGATAAAATCTCTCGCTTCCGTTTCGCTTCCAAAACCTCTAAGCCACACGCGGTAAATCTTTCCGCCATCATGCCAGCCCTCTTTTATAAACGCTTCGTATCTGCCTTTTTCGTTATTATGCTCTTTTTTATAAAACTGCGCGCCGCTTAAATTTTTAAACGCGCCTATTTGTACATCAAAATCGCCTATCAAAACGCTTTTATCTCCATTTTTCACGCCTTCAAACCCAAGCACTTCTATAACAACAGGCGCAGTCCCCGTAATGTCCAAGCCTGTCTGCTTAGCCGCGGCGTAACTTAAATCTATAATGCGGTTAGCTACAAACGGACCTCTGTCGTTAATACGCACGATAACGGTTTTATTGCTGCGTTTATTTGTAACTTTTACTATCGTATTCATGGGAAATGTCTTATGCGCGGCAGTAAGGGCGTACATATTGTATGTTTCGCCGTTTGCGGTTTTCTTGCCGTGAAAATCCTTGCCGTACCAGCTCGCTACGCCGCTCATCGTATCGCCGATGCTCACCTGCGTTGGATAGTAGGTCTTACCCGCTATTTTGTAAGGCTTCATGGAAGCTTCATGTGTTTTGGAGGGCGTGTTTTTGACGCTGCTATCATCAACACTGCTCTTAAAAGTACACCCGCTTGAAAACAACAGTATCAAAACCGCAATGAATGTATTAGTTACCGACTGGTATTTCAAGTTTAGTTCCCGGAATTATAGTCGAATCTTTTAGATTGTTTGTCTGCATCAACTGCGCTACCGTTAGTTTGTATTTTGTAGAGATTGAATGCAAAGTATCTCCCTTTTGTATTGTGTGATATCTGATGGAGTGAGCCGTAGGTATTATGAGCTTTTGTCCCGCTCTGATAGTATCGGAACGCATGCTGTTAAAATCTTTTATGACTTTATAATTCACATCATACTGTTTGGCTATTTTTTGAAGCGAATCGCCCTTTGTTACAGTATAAACATAATATTTTGAATTGCCCTTTTCCATTTTAAAATCGTTTTTAAACTGCGTTAATTTACCAGACGGAATGTATATGTGGTATTTTTCTTTATTCGGCGGAGTAAAAAAGTATTTCAAATGCGCATTGTAAGCAAGCAGTTCCTGCATGGATACATCAATAGCTTCCGCCACATCGGTAAGGGACGAACCTCCGTATATATCCACCTTTACAAAAGGAGAGTTCATGCCGCCGCCGTTTAAGATATAACTTGCGCCGTTATCCAGCAAAAAATTCACATCTTGCGAAAGATACGCCATAGTAATTATTTTGCGTATATAATTCCTTGTCTCCAAAGGTAAATACTTTTTATCCTCGTCTAAAAGAACATAAAGATTATCCGTACCGGCTTGAGCAATGGCTTTTGAAACTTTACCTTCGCCGCAGTTGTAAGCCATAGCGGCAAGATACCATTTGCCAAATCTCTCATGTAAAACTCTCAAATATTTTATCGCGGCTTCGGTGGATTTTACAGGATCGCGCCTTTCGTCCACATAATCGTCTATTGTGAGATTATACTTTTTTGCCGTCGGTGCCATAAACTGCCAAAGCCCGCTCGCTTTTGCCTTTGAATAAGCGTTTGCGGAAAAACCGGACTCTGCCATCGCAAGATATAAAAACACATCGGGTATTTCAGCCTCTTCTATCATTTTTTTCAGTACGGGAACAAATTGCATACCGTTTTCAAGCACTTTTAAAAACTGTTTTGTTTTATAATTTCTGATATTGTCTTTCATGGAGACAAAAACGGAATCCTGTAAAAAAGAGGTATCTATATCAAGACTTTTCAACACTTCCACTTGCTTGGCATAATCGTCTTCCACGACAAAGTAACCAAAACAGCAGCTCATGGTTAAAGTTAAAGCAGCCAATAATCGTTTCATCAAAATCCTTGAGAAATAATTTAACCCATTATTCTATCTGAGTTAGCCTTGTTAAAGGCTTTAAAAATACGCTTAGCGTTATTGGAACTCAATTTTGACAACTCTTCTACGCTTATATTTAAAATTTCGCCCGCTTTTTGCACAACATATCTCGTATATGCAGGCTCGTTTCGCTCCCCTCTATGCGGATGCGGCGTAAGATATGGGGCGTCCGTTTCAAAAAGCAATCTTTCTTTCGGGATTTCAGGCAAAATTTCTGTCAAATTTTTCGCATTTTGAAAAGTCAAAACGCCGCCGAGCGCAAAATAAAAATTCTCCCGCAATTTTAGCAGCAATGTTGAAGCATTGTAGCAATGCAGTACTCCCGTAACGCCTGTTGATACGGCATATTCATTTAAAATATCAAAACTATCCTCATTGGCGTCTCTTACATGAACAATCAGCGGTTTTGCAAACTTTGCCGCAAGCTTTATCTGTGCTATAAAAACCTCTTTTTGCGCCACTTTTTCTTTCGTTTTTTCCTCTTCGTTTTTGGGCAGTCTGAAATAATCCAGCCCGCATTCGCCCACAGCTATACAGCGCCAATCTTGCAGATACTCTTCCAAAATACTTTCGTTATAATCTTTATGATGATACGGATGTACGCCCGCCGCATAAAATATATTGTCGTATTTATATGAAATCTCTTTTGCTTTCGGCAAGTCAAATATATCTGCTCCGGGTATTAATATGCCGGAAACTTCCGCGTTTTTAGCTCTTTTTACCACATCGTCCAAATCGCCCTCAAATCTACCGTCGTCCAAATGGCAGTGAGTATCTATTATCATCTGTTATCCCGCCTCAAACTTTTCGCAAATTCGCGCGCCTTATCAGTGATATTCGCTCCGCTTATCATGCGGGAAAGTTCCTCTATTCTGCCCTCTTCATCCAATTCTTTTATATGGCTTTCGTTATCTTTTTTCCAAACAAGAAAATGCTGTTTGGCGCATGACGATAACTGCGGATGGTGCGAAATGGCAAATATCTGATAATTTGCCGATATCTCTTTTAAAACATTCGCCACACTCATGGACTCTTTTCCGCTTAGATTTGAGTCTATTTCGTCAAGTATTAAAACTCCGCCGCTTTTGCTTTTTATCTCATTCGCCGCCGCGATAAAGCCAAGCCTTAACCTGTTAAATTCGCCGGCGCTTATCTTTTTTATCTCTATACCCTGTAAAGTTACGCTCATCTCCTCAGCGCCCAAATCATAAGGAAGCGTTTTAAAAAGATTTATGCCGCATGGTTTTAGATACATTTTTTCAAGATAGCCGTTGATAACTTTTTCAAGCGGTTTTAAATATTTTTCACGCGAATTTGAAAGTTCCGCCGCCGCTTTTTCAAGCTCTTTACTCAATTTGTCAAATTTTGTTTCAAGCGACTTTTTTTCAAAACTGATATTTTCATAGCGCGAAAGTTCCTCTTTGCGCTTTTTTAAGCGTTCATGTATCTCTTCTATCGTGCCGAAACGGTTTTTCAAAGCGCCGATTTGCTCTATCCTGTCCAAAACGCTCTCTATGTCAATATCTTCAAGTTCGCTTATTTTTTGCGTCTCGCTTTCAAATACATTATGCAAAAAATTCATCGCTTCGTCAAAAAGCGCGCCCTCCTGTCCTATCAAATCAAGCGCGCCGTTCACGGCTCGTTCGCTCTCAAATATCGCTTCAGCCTGCGCGATAGCCTCTTGTATTTTCTCTTTTTTAGAGAGTCTTTTTTTGAACTCCATCAACTCTTCATCTTCGCCGATTTTGGGATTTACGGCTTCTATTTTACTTATTTCGTAAGATGCAAACTCTTTTAATTCATTTATCTTTGCCTCCTGCGCCCTTACCTCTTCAAGCGATTTTTTCACCTCTGTAAATTTGTCGTAACACTCTTTGTAAAAGGCAATTTTTCCTGCATGCAAAGGTTCGTTTTTTGCTGCAAAACTATCAAGCAGAGCCAAAAGCGAATCATTCTCAAATTCGCCGCTCTCGCGCAAAGAGAGATGGCTTATAAAATTCAAAGCAAGCTGTTTAAGCGCTTTTTGAGAGATATTTTGCGAATTGACAAAGTAGCGCGCGCTTTTTTGTTTTATTGACTTAAATATAGTTACTGCCTCTTTTTCTATGCCGTATTCATCAAGAGGCAGTTCATTATCCGCAACCGCTTCAAGCAGAGCCGCTTCGCATGTATTAAAACCAAAAAGCGATAAAATCATATTGAAAAAGATTGATTTTCCAGCACCGCTCGGACCTGAAAATATGATAAGCCCGTCTTTAAAATTAAGCTTCTCCTCTTTAAAGCTCAAACACTCTTTCAAATAAAAACTCTCTATCACTTATGCCCCCATGAAAGCTTCTCTTTTAACAGATTAAAATCGCTCTGCTCCACTTTGCCTATTAATTTCACGCCCTCTTTTGCATACTTCACGCTGACAGAGTCAAATTCATGCATGTTGTACACATCTTGTCCGTCTATGATGACTACGGTATTGTCTTTACTTTTTAGAGTAATTTCGTACTCATTAAAAAGCACAATTGAGCGCTGTGTCAAAGAGTGCGGACAAATCGGCGTCAATATCATCGCCTGCGTCTGCGGCAGTACGATAGGTCCTCCGCATGAGAGATTGTAGGCGGTAGAGCCGTTAGGCGTTGAAAGCAATACCCCGTCGCCAAAATATGAATTAAAATGCTCCCCGTTGGCGTAAGCTTCTATCGTTGCCATAGAAGCGACTTTGGCGCGAGAAAAAACAACTTCGTTGAAAGCCACGCTTTTTGTCTCTTTTGAGCCTTTTTTTAGCGTTACATCAAACATAGCCCTTTTATTTATCTCATATTCGCCTTTATAAAGTTTGGCTGTAAAATGGTCTATTTCATCTATTTTTAAAACGGTAAGGTAGCCGAGCCTGCCCGCGTAAATGCCAAGTATAGGGATTTGAAAACGAAAACTCTCTCTTGCCGTCCACAAAAGCGTACCGTCTCCGCCAAGAGAAATAAGCAAATCGCAAATAGCGCATAACTTTTGCATACAAAGCCCGTCCAATCCGATAGTTTTTGCGCTGTTTTCTTCCAAGATAACCTCTGCGCCGAAAGAAGCAAATGCATTCTTAACTGTTTCATACTCTTTTTTCAGATGTGTTTGCCTGCGCAAAATAAGACCGATAGTTTTAAAATTAACAGATTTTTCTAACATAAGCGCGATTGTAGCATAAAATTTTTAAAAAACTAAAAGTTTGCGGGTATTTACGCTTTTTTTGCATATTGATTTTTATATGCCGCGAATAAAATCTGTGATATAATCGCGAAAATTTTTAAAGGATATAAAATGAAACTTTCAAGAATTTTATTCTTTTTGTTTGTTGTTGTTACTATGGCGGTGTTGAATACAATATTGTATAAATATGTACCCACCATTATTACTGGCAACACTGTGCGCCCTTTAGTGCAAGGATTTTTCAATGGTATATATCTTGCAGCTATATTTGGCTTGCATGAGTATTTGATAAAAAAAGAGTTAAAGCAAGCAAAATAGAATTAAAAAAACAATAATAATGTAACAAATAAATGATTATCTGCATGACAATGATATTTTTATTGCTATAAAATATGGTTTGCTTTGTCATTCCAACAATGCTTGATAATCTATGAAACAAGAAAAACCTTTTTGTTATTGCGAACTAATGCAATTAGCGCGGCAATTTATGCCTTATAATAACAAAAAGAGTATTATTCAAAAAAATAGAAATTATTTTTTATCTATGATTGTGGATTGCTTCGTCGTGCTTCGCACTCCTCGCAATGACGGAGGGAGGGGAATTGCTGCGCTTCGCTCGCAATTATGGAAAAAACGCAGAAATAGCAAATAGTTGTTATTCCT
>JAISNU010000118.1 GCA_031276075.1 Campylobacteraceae bacterium | reverse complement strand
TTCTATTCTATTGGCGGCATTTATCTCATTTAATGAATATCTAAGCATCATAGCCGCGCTTAAAATAGTCGCTATCGGATTTGCAATACCCTGCTTTGCTATATCGGGCGCGGAGCCGTGGATAGGTTCAAAAAGCCCTACTTTGCCGCCTATGGAAGCGGAAGGCAAAAGTCCTATGGAACCGCTTATCATACTCGCTTCGTCGCTCAATATATCACCGAACAGATTGCCCGTCAATATAACATCAAACTGTTTCGGATTTCTTATAAGCTGCATGGCGGCATTATCTATATACATGTGGGATAGTGAAACATCTTTATAATCCTTTGCCGTCTCTTCCACTGTATCGCGCCACAATTGGCTCACTTCCAAAACATTGGACTTATCTACGGAGCAGACTTTTTTAGACCTTTTTTGCGCCGCTTCAAACGCTATGCGCGCTATCCTTACTATCTCCTCTTTTTCGTAAACCATAGTATTATACGCTCTGTTTCCGTCATTTGCTCTCGGCTGCCCGAAATATATACCGCCGATAAGTTCTCTTACGACAAGCAAATCCACGCCTTTGACTATTTCATGTTTTAAAGTACTGGCGTTTATCAATTCGTCAAATACCGTAGTCGGACGGAGATTTGCAAATACTCCAAGACTTTTGCGAAGCTTCAAAAGTCCGCTTTCAGGTCTTTTATCGCGCGGCAGTTTATCCCACTTCTCGCCGCCTATCGCACCGAAAAGCACGGCATCCGAATTTAAACATCCGTCTATCGTTTTTTGCGGCAGAGGTTCGCCTTTAACATCTATAGCTATACCGCCCATAAGAAAATCGTTATAAGTTATCTCAAAATCCTCTTTTGAACTGACGGCGTCAAGCACTTTGACAGCTTCGTCGATTATCTCAGGACCGATACCGTCGCCTTTTATTAAAGCTATTTTATAATGTTTCATTATTTTACCTTCATCTTTTTTTGCGCATATTTTATAAGTCCGCCTGCATTTATAAGCTCTTGCATAAACGGCGGAATAGATACAAATTTGTAACTTTTATCGGCGGTTATATCTTTGATAACTCCCTCGTCCAAGTCTATCTCTATATAAGAACCCTCTTTTATCTCGTCCGTATCCGCAAGCTCAAAAATAGGAAGCCCCATGTTAAAAGAGTTTCTGTAAAAAATCCTCGCAAAACTTTTAGCTATTACAGCGCCTACTCCAGCGGCTTTAAGCGCTATGGGAGCATGTTCGCGGCTGCTTCCGCAGCCAAAATTTTCACCCGCTACTATCACATCGCCGATATTTAACTTATTCACAAAGTCAGGATCAGCATCTTCCATAACATGTTTTGCCAACTCTTTCGGCTCTGATGTATTTAAATAGCGCGCCGCTATAATCAAATCGGTATCTACATTGTCGCCAAAACGCCATACTTTCGCCTTTATACTCATAAATATCCTTAATAAAGATACGAATTAAAAACTGTTATTTTACCAAAATCTATTTATGAAAGAGATTAAAAAGCGTTTTTTTAATGTCTGCTCTCATGAGCGGCAGAGTTGATGTATGTTATAATTTTGATATTTTTTTGAAGCTAAAGCATTGATAAAAGGGGTGAAAATGGAAAAACAGAAAAACGACAGAATGATTAGTAAAACTAAGATAGTTTTAATAGTTTCAATAATTTCAACTGTACTTTTTGTCATTTGTATGATTTTGCTGGTAAATTTTATTCTGACTTTGCATTTTGACGGTTATTATATGGAAAGTTGGGATAATCGGAGAGTGCAGTTCGTATTATTCTTTGTATTTATACTTTTTTCATTTATTTATATCCCATATATTCTCTTTTCTACGATTTTTATCTATTTCAAATATAAAAATATTATTTATATCAATCTAATATCTACTGCGATACTTTGTGTATTTTACATATTATATACAACTGGTTTTTGTTTTCAAAAAATGAGATATCTAAGTAAAGTGGAAATTACGGATAAAATAGTTGATATATATGTAAATCATAATTGTTATGATGAATACAGATCAAAGCATGACAATATGACATATGATTCTATAAGACACAAAGATGTTATAAAAGAGTGTTCTATAAGCTTTGAAAGTATAAAACAAGAAGCCCCTCAATGCTTTACGGACAAAAGAGAGAACAATTGCAAAGGCACGGTAACTCATTTTGATAAAAAAGCAAACTCTGTTGTAAAAAAAGAGATTTATGTTTACAGTTATGGCGAATATGGTCATGGTATTTTTAGCAGTTTTGAATATCTAAGATATTCTATCGGCAGTGGATTGGACATGAGTGAAGATAGAGATAATATCCCAATAATGGGATGCTGCGGTACAGTAAAATCTGTTGGTATGTGGGATTAGTAATCAGTAAAAAAGCAAATAATTAAATATGGATTGCTTCCTGCTTCGCAAGCTCGCAATGACAAAAACAGACATCTGTGTGAAAATATCCGTCATTGCGAGGAACGCAGAGACGAAGCAATCCAAAAAACACACCATTAACTGCGCTCAATGCGAAGTATACGCCCCCCTCTTTCGTCATCTCATTTTTTGCAATGTACGGGAAGCAAAAAAGGAAATACAATAACGAAAATTTTGGATTGCCTCGTCGTGCTTCGCACTCCTCGCAATAACAATCATCTCCGTCATTGCAAGCGAAGCGCGGCAATCCAGAAAAAAAGCAAAACAAAATTCACGCCGCAAACAGCTTCCATGCAAGCGAAACAAACAGCATGCTAAGCGAAAATATCAACACGGCTTTTATAAATTTTGAGCCTATTTTTATGGCCAAGGAGCTTCCTGTTATATTGCCCATGATGCTGAAAAATATAAGTAAAATCCCCACGACAAAAAAGACTTTTCCCGCTGTGGCAAAAACCACAAAACTGCTAAAAGCAGTCGCGAGGTTGAAAACTTTTGTCATCGCGGCGGCTTGCACAAGCGTAAGTCCTACAAAAAAGTTTAACGCTATGATGAAAAAACTCCCTGCTCCCGGACCAAAAAATCCGTCATAAAACCCCAAAACAAAGCAAATCATCGGCACAACAAGATATATTTTCACCTTTGTAATCTCTTTTGCGGCATTGAGATTTTTTCGCGGCAAAATCACCGCCATGATACCGACAGGAAGCAGAAAAAGTATAATTTTGCCAATATCTGCGCTGTCAAAATATAATATCGCTTTCGTACCCAAAGTTCCGCCGATTACAGCCGCAGGAAGTCCGACAAGCGCCAAACGCCAATTTATAAAGCCGCTTTTTGCGTAATTTATCAAAGCCGCTATTTTGCCTGTCGTTGCCGACATTTTGGCGGTGCCGAGCGCAAATTCGGGCGGCGCGCCCACGAGCAAAAATATCGGGATATTTATAAGTCCGCCTCCTCCTGCTACGCTATCCACAAATCCTGACACAAAAAATGTCAAACACAAAATAACCACAATCCAAATTTCAAACTCCAATCCCATTTATAACCCCAAATTTTACATGCACCAAAACGCCCGCCGCCAAAAATACGCGATTTTACACGCCCCACTCACAAAAGCGCGCCGTTTGTTATTTTAAAACAAATATTTTATTATGAAGCTTTGTTTTGTATTAAAAATTATTATGCGCCCTCATGCGAAGTATCGGAAACGCTCTTCCTTCGGCATCTTTTTCAAAACGCGCTACGACTTTAAATCCCATATGTTCATAAAACCCTTTTGCTTTGCCGTTTTGTTCGTTAACATCAACTTCATCCACGCCTTTTTTGAACGCAAAATCCACAAGAGCGCCGCCTATACCATTGCCAAAATACTCAGGAGACACAAACAGCATTTCTATTCTGTTTTTCAAAACAGCTATAAAACCCGCCGTTTCGCCGTTGTCTTTATACGCATACACCTTTAAATCAGGCAGATATTTGATTACATCGGATTTAATCTCCAAAATATCATCTTCGTTTAAAAAATCATGCGTTGCTTTGACTGATTTTTCCCAAATTTGGACGATTTTTTCATATTCAGTCGTTAAAAATATACTCTTCATCGCCGCTTCAAAAAATGACCTGCACAAACAACATATACACACTCGTAGCGCCTATAATGCTTAAAAGCGCGTTTTTAAAGCATACATGCAAAATAAATGCGCTTAAAATGCCTGCGATTTCACTCATACCGTAAGGATATTCATTAAAAGCCGTATCTTTGAGCGCGTAAAAAACCAAAATAACCATTATCATCAAAGGCATATTTTTCTCAAAAAGTTCCAGCATTTTACTCGGTTTTTGTTTTTTGTCAAACAGCAAAAACGGCAGAACTCTTGTTGCAAATGTCGCGCCCGCCGCCGCTAAAATCGCTATCAATATATAACCTGCTTCCATTATGCGCGTCCTTTAAAAGCTATCAGGCAAAAAGAGCATATCAGCAGCGATATGATTAGCATGTGCGAAGAGGGCAGGAATAAAACTCCAAAAATACCGACCGCCAGCGATAAAAAGAGCGCGTTTTTGGCTCTGCTTCTTTTGTAAAGTTCTATACCCAAAACCACAAAAAGAGCGCTCAGCGCGAACTCTATGCCTTTTAAATCAAACGGCAGAAGATTGCCGCCCAACACGCCGATGAGCGTTCCTGCGACCCAATATATTTGATTTAAAGCCGTTATCGTTACAAATGCTCTGTTTTTTTCGTTTTCACTCAAATCAAGGCTTTTTAAAAGAGCGAAAGTCTCGTCCGTAAGTCCGAAAACCGCATATTTTTTGGCAAATCCTTTCAGCGGTTTAAATTCGTTTACCATTGAAAGTCCGTAAAAAAAGTGGCGCAAATTCAGCAAAAATACGGCTATAAATATCTCAATCAAAGAGGCTGTTTCGCTAAAAAGCAGAGCGCACAAAAACTGTGCAGAACCTGCGTAAATGAAAATGCTCATCAAAAGGGCGTATTGCCATTCAATCCCGACTTTGACAGCCAAAAGCCCAAAAGCTATACCTAAAGGAATATAGCCCATGAATACGGGGATAGTTAAACGAAAGATTTTCAAAAAATTCAAAATGCACCTGAATACAGCTATTAAAATTTGGCAATCATATCAAAATATATCTTTGCTGATGCTGTTTTTGACGAACTTGCATAAGCAAAACATGCAAAATTTGCGTACATGAACCCTTTTTATTATTCTAAATTATGACTTGCCGCACCGTAAGCGGTTCGCAATGACGAAAAAGGCAAAAAAGATTATCATTCCTACAATTGAATAACAAGTTTCCACAAGGAAATTA
The DNA here is from genome assembly GCA_031276075.1 of Campylobacteraceae bacterium. Classification (GTDB taxonomy): domain Bacteria; phylum Campylobacterota; class Campylobacteria; order Campylobacterales; family Campylobacteraceae; genus JAIRKW01. Next base: position 13,593 of record JAISNU010000118.1, on the reverse strand, counting down.
ATATCAAAGGAAAGACGGGTATCCAAATTTTTCATGCAAGTCCTCTACTCTGTCATTGCGAGGAGCGATAGTTTTTGATACTGACTTTATGCAAAGTAAGCGCTTGTATATAACTTTTGTCATTGCGAACTTGCGAAGCAGGAAGCAATCCATTGCCGACGCTGTGTCATTGCGAGGAAGGAGTGCAACGACTGACGAAGCAATCCAAAGAATTAAAAAAATAATCCGTACATGAATGAAATAAAAAAGGTGATTACTATTTATAACCATACCCTTTTTATTATTGTAGAGTATGAATTGCTTCACCATTTCCAACGGTTCGCAATGACAGAACACATAAAAAACACTCTCCTCCGTCATTGCGACTGCGAGTTTGCGAAGCAGGAAGCAATCCAAATCATATTCTGACATTTTTGTATATGAATAAATATTATGCCCTCTTTCGCCGTTACAAGGAGTAAAACGGCAAAACGATACATAGAAACACGCCTTTTCGTCATTACGAGCGAAGCAATCCAGTTATTATAAGCACAGCGAAACAATTCGCAACCAAAAAACGCTTTATTCGTCATTGCGAACCGCTTGCGGCAAAGCAATCCAAAAAAATAACATAAAACAATCCAAGTATATACATAAAAAAGTGGTTCATTTATCATTAATGATCTCCTTTTTTATTTTTGTAAATTCTGGATTGCCGCGCTTCGCTCGCAATGACAAAATATGTTTTCTCGTTTCTTGGATTCCCGCATTCCTCGTAATGAGCTTCCTGCGGAAAGCTATCACTCGTGCGGGAATGACGAAAAGAGGCGTTTATACAAGAATGACAAAGTAGCGCTTTTTGAATTGTTGGACTTTTCATGGTTGTATTTTTTACTTTTCTGGATTGCTTCGCCGTTTGCAGCGGTTCGCAATGACAGAGAGGTTGTCTTGTTTCACGGATTATAAAACATGCAATAATGACAAATAAAAGATGGGTTGCTTCGCCGTAAGCGGTTCGCAATGACAAAATGGAAACATCAAAAAATAAAAGTAAACATAAAAGGATTATTGGCAATTGACAAAGAGCGTTATTATCTATTAAAAATAGCAATATTTTTAAATATTTTGCTATTTAATTTAAAATTTTACCGATACGGTAAAAAGAGGAATATCCACATGGTTTATCCTCTTTTTATGTAGACTACAAGGTTGCTTTTTGGGCGTATTTGATACCAAGCTCATAAGCTTTTTTATTTGCCTCTTTCACCTTTTCAGGAACTGTCGAGAGCATAACTTCCTCAACAATCTTCGCGTCTAAAACTTTTGTCATTTCTATGGTAACGGCAAGCGCGACTACGGATTGGGTGATAACATTGCCGACCTCTTCTTTGGCTATCGTGATGATAGGGATTTCGTAAATTTTCCACTTTTTTCTGTCTTCTGCGGTCGGTTTTACGAGATTTGGTTCTACGACTATGATACCGCCGTCTCTCACGCCGTCTTTAAATTGATTATAGCTTACTTGTGCGGTTGCCAGCATGAACTCTATTTCGCCCTCGTTCGCGTAAGGAAATAATATCTCATTTTCACTGAGGATAATATCCACTTTTGTCGGACCTCCGCGCACTTGCGAAGTATATGTCGAAGCTTTTACGCCGTAACCGCCCTCTTCTATCTTTGCATGCGCCAAAATCTCTCCCGCCAATATAACGCCCTGCCCGCCGACTCCAACAAATCGTAATTGTCTTTCCATGAGGCTCTCCTTAAAGCTTGACGGTAGTTTTGTTTTGCGCCGCTTCTATGACTTTGTCATACGCTTTGCAATACTCTATCTTGTCGGTTTCATGTTTTAAAATTCCTGTCGGGAATTTACCTTTCCTCTCCTCATCGCTAAGCTGTTCAAATTTGTTTTTGGAGACGGTTCTACTCTCTATCCATTGTAAATTCAGTATCGCTTCACCCATTCTATTTTTTCTTCCCAAATTTATATGACAATTTGAAAATATATCAAAAAACGAGTATCCTTCGTGAGCAAAACCTTCGGCAAGTACTTTTTCTATTCTTTTCGGATCTAACACGCTCTCTCTTGCTACAAATGTAGCTCCTGCGGCATCGGCAAGTTTTGCGGCGTCAAAAGTCGGGTCTATATTGCCGTACTGCGCCGTAACCGTCCACATACCTTGCGGGGTTGTAGGTGAAGTTTGAGAGTTTGTAAGACCGTATATGAAGTTATTTATCAATATATGATTTAAATCTATATTTCTTCTACAGCCATGTATTGTGTGGTTGCCGCCTATAGCAAGCCCGTCCCCGTCTCCCGTTACAACAACCACATGTTTTGAAGGGTTGGCAAGTTTTATACCCGTAGCGTAAGCTATGGCGCGCCCATGCGTGGTATGCACGGTATTGCAGTTAATATAAGAGCTGAAACGCCCGCTGCAGCCGATGCCCGATACTACGCACACATCATTCATGTCCCAGCCGACCTTTTCTATCGCTCTGATGACCGACTTTAAAATAACGCCGTCGCCGCAGCCCCAGCACCAAAGAGTAGGCATTTTATCTACTCTTAAATATTCGTCGTAATTGAAAGCCATTATACCATTCCTTTGATTTTTAGGGTAAACTCCTGCGGAGTTAACGGACGCCCGTTTGCTTTTTGCAAAGTTTCAAAATCCCTTTTCATAGCGCGTTCTATTTCGCCTGCGTATTGTCCCATATTTAACTCTGCAACCAATATCTTTTCAAATCTTTTACCAAGCGAGTAAAGCTCTTTTGAAGGAGACGGCCACAAAGTAATCGGTCTGAAAAGTCCGACTTTTATCCCTTCGCGGCGAAGTTTTACTATAGCCTCTTTAGCGCTTCTTGATACGCTTCCGTAAGCTATGATAAGAATATCCGCATCATCAACCATAAAGTTTTCATACTTTACTATCTCGTCTTTACGATTGTTTATTTTACCCGTCAATCTTTCAATATTATTTTGACATATAACGCCGTCTTCCGTTGGAAATCCAGTCGGTCCGTGATGCAATCCCGTTATATGATATTTATAACCTTTAAAAAACGGATTTAACATGGCAGGCTGGTCTTTGCCGACGCCGTACGGTTTATACTCTTTTGGGTCTCCGCTAAACTCTTGGCGGTTAACCACCTCTTTTTTAATTTCCTCAATATCAGGCAAAACAGCCTTACCATGCATATGCCCTATCGTCTCGTCAAGCAGTAAAAATACAGGCGTCATAAACTTTTCAGCTAAATTAAAAGCTCTTATCGTTTCGCTGTAAGCCTCTTCAAGACTTCCCGGACACAGCGCTATAGACGCAAAATCCCCATGACTTGGCGCTTTTGCCTGATTTATATCGCCTTGCGATACGCGCGTGGGAAGTCCTGTGGAGGGACCGCCTCTCATAACATTGACTATGACTATCGGCACTTCGGCGATGAAACTTAAACCTATCTGTTCGGATTTGAGAGAAATCCCGGGACCAGATGTGGCGGTCATGGCTTTAGCTCCGCTCATGGAAGCGCCCAAAGCAACGGAAATACCAGCTATCTCATCTTCCATTTGTATAAACTTACCGCCATATTTGGGCAGCAATACGCTCATCTCATGCGCCACTTCGCTTGAAGGCGTGATAGGATATCCGCCGAAAAAATTACAGCCGCAGTCAATCGCAGCATGCGCGCATAATTCATTGCCGCTTGAAACTATTATCCTTGACATGTTACGCACCAACTTTATTGAATTTATTGTTTTTGATAGCAAGCGCTCTTGCTTTGGATTCTTCTGTTAATTTTGCAAATTTTACTTCGCTTGAGCGCTCCGTTACGAAAATGGCAAAATCCGGACAGTGCAATTCACAATCCCTGCAGCCTATGCAAGAGTCCGGCTCTACCACCTCTATGGTTTTGCCCTGCGTGGAGTTTACATTCTGCACCATAGCCAAAGTGCCTGACGGACACAAACTAACGCATATATCGCAGGCTTTGCATCTTGATATATCCACCCAAACTAACGCTCTATTATTCGGCGGAGTTAAGAAACTCATCTGTTTTTCTCCTTATTAATTCTATTTTCTAAATCTTATCAAAAAAACGGCTATTAACCGTTTAAAATTTCCGCGATTTTTTTACCGATGAGCGCGGGTGTTTTTACCACGCTTACGCCGGCTTTTTCCAAAGCTTCCATTTTTTCGGCAGCCGTCCCGCTTCCGCCGCTTACAATTGCGCCCGCATGCCCCATTCTTTTACCCTTAGGAGCGGTTGCGCCCGCAATAAACGCTACTATCGGTTTTGTTATATTTATTTTTATAAATTCGGCAGCTTCAATCTCAAGCACGCCGCCAATCTCCCCTATCAAAGCTATAGCTTTTGTCTCTTTGTCATTCTCGAAAAGCGTTAATAACTCTTTATAGCCAAGTCCTATGACAGGATCTCCGCCTATGCCCACAGCCGTTGATATGCCAAGTCCTTCCTGCACTATTTGATTGCCTACTTCATAAGTGAGCGTTCCTGACTTTGATATAAGACCAACGCTCCCTTTTTTAAAGATAAATCCCGGCATTATGCCGATTTTGCACTCTTCGCTTGTTATGATTCCGGGGCAGTTAGGACCTATAATCTTCATACCTTTTTTTGAAGCGTACAGTTTTGCATTCATCATATCGCGCACAGGAATACCCTCCGTTATGACGACGGCTAATTTTATACCGCTTTCAGCCGCCTCCATGATAGCGTCCGCCGCAAACAAAGGAGGAACAAATATCATACTGGTATCTGCTCCCGTAGCTTCCACAGCCTCTTTCACGGTATTAAATACCGGTTTTCCAAGGTGAGTTTCGCCTTTGCGCCCGGGAGTTACGCCGCCTACTATTTTGGAACCGTAAGCTAAGCACTGCTCGCTGTGAAAAGTCCCCTCTTTGCCTGTAAAACCCTGAACTATAATCTTTGTGTTTTTATCTACTAAAATACTCATTTACTCTCCTTTGCGGCGTTTACGGCTTTTTTCGCGCCATCTGATAAACTCGACGCCGAGATTATATTTTTGATATTGCTGTTTTTTAGTATCTCTTTGGCTTCGTTCGCATTTGTCCCGTCAAGCCTTACTATAACGGGAACATTAACGCGCGTTATTTTTGCAGCCTCCAAAATACCGTTTGCTACTCTGTCGCAGCGCACAATACCGCCAAAAATATTGATAAAAATCGCTTTAACATTCCTGTCTTTTAAAATAATCTCAAATCCTTTTGCCACAGTCTGCGGATTTGCGCCGCCTCCGACATCCAAAAAGTTGGCAGGCTCTCCGCCTTCGTATTTTATGATATCCATAGTCGCCATCGCAAGTCCGGCGCCATTTACCATGCAGCCGACATTTCCGTTCAATTTTACATAAGATAAATTTGACTGTTTGGCTTCTGTTTCAGCTTTATCCTCTTCGTCAAAATCTCTTAAAGCTTCTATATTTTTATGGCGCACAAGGGCATTATCGTCAAAATTAATCTTTGCATCAAGCGCCAAAAATTTATCGTCCCCAGTTAAAACAAGCGGATTTATCTCTACCATATCGGCATCTGTTTCGGTATAAATTTTATAGAGATTTGAAACAAGCTCTACAAAATCGCCCATTATCTCTTTTGGTATGCCAAGCTTAAACGCGCTCTCTCTTCCATGGAACTTTTGAAATCCTATCGTCGGATCTATGGCAACTTTGGCTATCTTTTCAGGAGACTCTTTGGCTATCTTTTCTATATCCATACCGCCGCTTGAAGAGGCTATAATCATAGGCATTTCAACAGCGCGGTTCAGGGCTATGGAGATATAAAACTCCTGCTTGATATTAAGTCCCTCTTCTATATAAACTTTTCTTACCTCTTTTCCTTCGCTTGTCGTTTGGTGGGTAACAAGTTTCATACCGATCATCTTATCGGTTAAACTTCTTACTTCATCTATACTTTTTGCTATTTTCACGCCGCCGCCAAGTCCGCGTCCTCCTGCATGTATTTGAGCTTTTACCACCCATACGCCGCCGCTTAAATTTTTTGCATTTTGCACAGCTTCATCGGCATTAAAAGCAATATTCCCCTTAGGTGTCGGAACACCATACTTTCTTAATATCTCTTTTGCCTGATATTCGTGTATATTCATATATGTTTCCTTAGTTTAATGATTGATATTTCGCAGATATTTATCTACTATAGCCAAAGAGTCGCCCAAAGAGTTCACACTCTCTTGAAATCTCTTGGCTTCTTCTTCATTCAAAGGCAAATCGAGTATTTTTTCAACTCCATTTTTGCCAACCATAGCAAGAACCCCTATACTAACGCCGCTTGCATTATATTCGCCATCAAGCCAAACAGAACATGGAAGCGGTGATTTTGTATCGTTTAAAATAGCCTCTATCAAAATACAAATGCAAGCAGCAGGCGCATAATACGCCGAAGTCTGTAAAAACTTCACTATCTGCGCGCCGCCGTTTTTAGTCTCCTGTATAACCTCTTCGCATGTTTTTTTGTCAAATATATCCTTTACGGCTTGATTGCCTGCAAACGATTGAGATAAAAGAGGCACCATGTATTCGCCGTGTGTTCCTATAACGCAAGCTTTTATCTCTTTTGTATCTACTCTTTTTGATATGGCGTAAGCCATTCTCGCACTGTCCAATATGCCGCCCATGCCTATAACTCTGTTTTTACTAAAACCGCTTAATTTAAGCGCGGTATAATTCATAATATCAAGCGGATTTGAAACGACTATGATTATAGAATTTGGGGCAAATTTCTTGATATTCAAAACGACCTCTTCCATAATCTTTATATTTATATGAAGCAAATCTTCTCTGCTCATTCCCTCTTTTCTGGGAATCCCCGCAGTTATTACGACTATGCCGCTGTTTTCTATATCCTTATAATCATGAGTCGTTTTTATACTTGTTTTTGCGCCCAAAGTTATGGAAGCCTGCATCATATCGATAGCTTTGCCTTGCGCCACCTGCCTGTTGATATCAAGCAAAACGACTTCGGAACAGATCTCTTTTGCTATCAGTAGATAACATGCAGATGCCCCGACATTGCCTGCGCCGATGACGGAAATCTTCATTTGCAGCCTTTCATGCTGTCTATAATTGCATTTAGCGTTTTGCTTGGTCTCATAATGCTCGAAACCTTTTCGTCGCTTGGATGATAATAACCGCCTATATCTGCTTTTTGACCTTGAACGCCGTTTAATTCGTTTAATATCTTCTCTTCATTTTGCGCAAGCTCGCGATACACAGATGCAAAAAAACCGCTCAAATCTTTATCATCTTTTTGTTCCGCCAATGCTTTAGCCCAATATAGCGTCAGATAAAAATGGCTGCCGCGGTTATCAAGAGCGCCACAGTTTGATTTTGGAGATTTATCATTTTGCAGCAGCTCTTCGGTCGCTCTGTCAAGCATTTTTGCCAATATAGCGGCTTTAGCGTTGTTTGCAGTTTGCGCATAATGTTCAATGGAAGCGCAAATTGCTAAAAATTCGCCCAAAGAGTCCCACCTCAAATGATTTTCATCCAACAATTGCTGTACAAGTCTTGGCGCAGAACCGCCTGCTCCGGTTTCAAACAACCCTCCTCCGCTCATCAATGGCACTATTGAAAGCATTTTGGCGCTTGTTCCAAGCTCCAATATTGGGAAAAGATCCGTCAGATAATCCCTCAAAACATTCCCTGTAACCGATATTGTATCTTTGCCTTCCCGCAAGCGCTTGAAAGAGAGTTTAGCGGCGTCAAACGGCGGTAAAATAGATATATCAAGTCCTGATAAATCATACTCTTTGAGATATATTTTTACTTTTTTTATAAGTTCCCTGTCATGCGCTCTTCGCTCGTCAAGCCAAAATATAGCAGGCTGTGCCGCGTCGCGCGCGCGTTTAACAGCAAGCTTAACCCAATCTTTAATGCTTGCGTCTTTTGTCTGGCACATTCTAAAAATATCGCCTTTTCTCAGACTCATCTCAAATATCACTTTACCTTCACTGCTTTTAACTAAAACAGCCCCATCGTTTTCAGCTATGAAAGTCTTATCATGAGAACCGTACTCTTCGGCTTTTTGCGCCATAAGTCCTACATTTGAAACGCTGCCGATAACTCTCGGATCAAGCGCGCCCCCCGCCTTACACTCTTCAATAGCCGCGCGGTAAATATCGGCGTAACATCTATCGGGGATAACAGCTTTAACATTTTGAGGCTTGCCCTCTTTATCCCACATAATACCTCCTGCTCTTATCATCGCAGGCATTGAAGCATCTACTATCACATCATTGGGAAAATGCAGATTTGTAATACCCTTATCGGAATCCACCATAGCGATATCCGGTCTAATCTTATAAGTGTCGGCTATATCTTTTTCTATCGCTTCTTTTTGCGGATGAGCGGCAATTTTAGAATATAAATCGCCAAGTCCGTTATTCGGATTAATGCCCAACTCTTTAAAAACACTTTCATATTTTTTGAAAACATCATCAAAAAACGCCAAAACGCATGCGCCGAATATCACAGGGTCGGACACTTTCATCATGGTAGCTTTAAGATGCACCGAAAACAGTACGCCCTTATTTTTAGCGTCCTCTATCTCATATTTAAAAAATTCTCTTAATTTTTGTATATCCATAAAAGAGGCATCTAAAATTTCACCTTTTAATAGTTTTAATTCAGGTTTTAGTATATCAATAGAGCCATTTTTATTGATAAATTCAACACGGATACTCATATCTTTATCCGCTGTAAAAGACTTTTCGCTTCCGTAAAAATCCCCATCATTCATATGCGCTACATGCGTTTTAGACTCTTTTTTCCACTCTCCCATCGAGTGCGGATGCGTTTTAGCGTAATTTTTCACAGCTTTTGGCGTACGGCGGTCTGAGTTGCCTTCTCTCAATACGGGATTAACAGCTGAGCCTAACACTTTTGAATATTTGGCTTTTATCTCTATCTCTTCATCGGTTGCGGGATTTTCAGGATAATCGGGAATATTAAAACCCTGCGCTTGCAGCTCTTTAACAGCCGCTTTCAACTGCGGGACGGAAGCGGAAATATTCGGAAGTTTTATAATGTTCGCCTCTTTATCTTTAGTCAATGCGCCAAGATACTCCAAATCATCCGAAAAAGATAAAAATGCGCTTAAAATCCTGTTTGAAAGCGAAATATCTCTCATCTCAAACGGTACGCCGCACACTTCGCCGAACGCCTTTACAACGGGAAAGAGAGAGTATGCGGCAAGAGCCGGAGATTCGTCTGTTTTTGTATATATGATAGAAGCCATCTTGTTTTTCCTTAAAATTAATATTATTTTATAAAAAATGCTGTTCGTAAAATAGCAAAACTGCTCTTAAGCTTTATTTGCTTATATTTTTTAAGTGTTCGTTATAAGTTTTGGTAAATAAATGTTTACCGTTTTCACTTTTGACAAAGTAAAGATAGTCGCTGTTTTCAGGATTTACGGCAGCTTTTATAGCTTCCTTACTAACGGCACAGACGGGACTTTCAGGCAATCCATAATGCGCATAAGTGTTATAATGCGATATATCTTCTCTAATTCTTTTAGGAGTAACTTTGGTATGCGAAAATTGACCATAATTGAGCGTACCGTCCATTTGAAGCTTCATGCGTATTTTGAGTCTGTTGTGGATAACGGAGCTTACTATCGGCATTTCATCATTATCAGCAGACTCCTTTTGTATGATGGAAGCGATAGTTAAAATCCTGTTCCATTTATCCTCGTCGTAACCGCCCGTCAATTCGCGCGATAGAGCTTCGTTGCGCTTTTTGGAATCATTTATAAGGTAATTTATAAGCCATTTCTCATCTACGCCTAAGGGTATATTGTAAGTTTCGGGAATTATCCATCCATCTTCAAACTGCGACAACCTTTCATACTCGCGCCATAACGCGCCAAATGAGAGATTCATCTCTTTTGAGAGTTGTTTCAAAAATATATATGCCGTTTCTCCGGGTATAAGTGTAACCGCGCGCGTAGCGGCTTTGGCATGGGATAATTGATATAGATAATCAGCTTTTGTCAATACGGTACCGCCCATATCTATCCAGCCGCTTTGCGGATATCCGAAAAATCTCAGTAAAAGTTTGTCAAAACCAATTGAAATATTGCTGTTTTGTGCGGCAAGCTGTGTTATAATGCTATTTATTCCGCCTTTGGGTACATGGATTATCCTTTCCGTACCAACAGGTTGAATCAAATAGAACAAAAGCGAGACAATGGCTATCAAAAAAAGATTCAAACCGAAAAAGAGAATTCGGCTTCCTATGCTGATTTTTTTGCTGTTACTCATAATCTTTATCGGCGTTATGTATAATGGTATTCGCATTGACAACCTATCCGTATTTAATGTAAATATAACAGGATTATATATCAAATTAGATAAAAAACTCTTTGTTGAAGCCGATATGATAAAAATAGATAGCAATGTTACAAAAAGTAACGATTATTCTTCGCTGAATGATTTGCTGGATATGATTCCGTATATCCATACATTTTTCAGCACAATTATTATCAATAATATTGAGTATGAAAATGAAAAAGTACAATTGATATACAAAGATGAAGTTTTTTATGTGGATTCGTCTCTTTTGACGCTGAAAACAAAGATAGAGCTGCGCAAAAGAAGAAGGCTTATTCTGGATATAGAACAGATGCTTTTAAAAGACATGGATATAGAATTCAGCGGTAAAACAAATATTGATTTCAGGCGTGATGAGTATGCATTTGACGGGCGTTTCAGGCTGTTTGATATTTCAGGCGATGCAAAAATTGATATAAAAAACAGAATCTTGACTTATAATATAAATTCTGATGATTTCGCTTCGCCGAAAATCTTCATGGACAATCTCTTAAAGCATGTAAGCTTGAATGATACAATAGCCAAATGGATATACGGATATACGAAAGGCGCGAACTATAAAATACTTTCGTTAAGCGGTAAAATAGACATTGTAAAACGCGATTTTTATCCTAAAAATATAAGTGCGCTTGCAAAAATTGACGATGTAAATATCACTTTTAATCCAAAAGTTCCACCCGCTCATGCAGATGAAGTGAGAGTTAAATTAGAGAACGACAAAATATCGTTTTTAGTCTCAAACCCCGCATATCAAGACGCAAATATAACAAAAGTTGATGTGCTTATATACAATCTGACGGAAGGCAAAAGCGGCATTAAGATAGATATCGGCGCAAATGCTCTCTATAATGACGAAATCAATAAAATTATCAAAGCTTATACTGAAGTTGATATACCAGTGCGCCAAAAAAACGGCAAAACAGATGCTAATGTTAGCATTGGCATAACATTCGCGGATATGAAAATAAATGTCAGCGCCGATGCCGCCGTTAAAGATGCAGATTTAAAAATAGGCGGCGTTTTAATGCATACTCCGCAAGCAAATATACATTTGAAAAATTCCATTATTGACTTTGTTGATTCAAGAGTGCAATATGACGGACTGTTTGATATAAGCGTAAATGGTACGCTGAATGCAAGCGCAAAAGAGATGAATGCGGACTCTTTTATACACTCGCTGTCCATTGAAGCAAAAAATAGAAGCATTGTTGCGATAAGTAACATTTCTATGCCGTTTGTTTTGAAAGCAATAGATAAAGGGGTAAATATCTATGTCCATGAGTTGGAGAGCAATTTGACCTTTGCTGATACTTATCTATTTGCATTCAACTCTTTAAGCAAACTTTATCCCTACTCTGATTTGGCACAAGAATACGGCATAAGAAACGGACGCATTATTTTAAGAAGCAGCGATTTGAAACATTTTAAGGGATATGCGAATATTAGAGGACTGCAACTGCCTTTAAGCCGCGGCGGCAAGACAGTTTCAAGATTTGCGGGCAGTTTTGAGATAACAGAAAATTCGCTTGGCATAACGGCAAATAATAAAACGGTTGTATTCAATCTCAAAGATGAAATAAATTTGACTCTAAACAGCATGGACATAAATATAGACACATCAAACATGTCGGAAAATACGGATACTTTTTCAATGCCGATATTTGTAAAAACAAAAAACGGCTCTATTATATTCAAGCCTTCAAATATTACTATTTTGGCAGATGAGTACAATATCAGTTTCATTGACGGCAACATATCGCTTGATGTCATGTATAAAAACGCTTTTTTAAGCCTGATAAAAGACAAGGAGCGTTTTGATATTATTACAAAAGACATGAAAAGCGAATTTTTGAATGCGCTGGCGGGTAAGGAGTTTTTTAAAAAGGGCAGTTTTGACTTTTATGCAAAAGGCGAGAGCGAAAATGAATTTTTAGGCGTTATGACTCTAAAAGAGACGAGACTGAAAGATTTTCTGGTTTTGAATAATGTCCTTGCCTTTTTAGATACGATACCGTCTCTTGCCACTTTTTCTGATCCAAGATACAGCACGAGCGGCTTTCCTGTGAAAAACGGCGCTATTGAATTTATAAGAAGCAAAGATTATCTGTTTATTCAAAAACTCTTTTTGGAAGGCTACAGTTCCGATATAGAAGGAAGCGGCTATGTAGATTTGAAAACGGGCGGTATTAATTTGGATCTGCAAATATTTATCATAAAATCGCTCAGCAGCATTATAGACAAAATTCCTCTTATAAATTATATTATTCTGGACGACGACGGCACTATCAAACTCCAACTCTCCGTACGCGGCACGCTTGACAATCCGAAAATAGAGACAAATCTCATAGGCGATACGCTCATGTCGCCTTTTAATATGATAAGGCGAATTTTTGAACTGCCCTCGCATCTGTTCGGCGATTAGTTTTCAAACGCGGATAAATTTAAAATTTTATCCGCTTTAATTTATCATTCCATTACAACAAATTTAGATAGAAAACACTCCACTTTTCATTATTGCAAACCGCCTTTTCGCTATGCGAACTATCTCCTTTCCTCATTGCGAGGAGTGTAACGACGAAGCAATCTAATAAAGCAACAAAAACACTTCAAATATATGAATAAAAAAGGCAGTTTCATTCATTTTATGATATTTTTTATTATTGCATCTAATTTTCTGCTATTCTCGCATTCTCTTCCGTCATTGCGAGCTTGCGAAGTAATCCAGAATCCATAATGATAAAAAACTGTCATTTAGCTAAAATTAACATATTTTCTTATTTGTAGTTTTGGATTGCCGTGCTGACTTCGCAAGTTCGCAATGACGAGAGGAGCGTTTTCTGGATTGCTTCGTCTCTACGCTCCTCGCAATGACAGAAAGGAATTTGCATGATAAAAAGCGCGGATTGCTTTGTTATTTAATTGATAGAGTTGAGAGGATACATAATAAACAACAAAACAATTCACAATGATAGAAAAGAGGTATTTTTTAGATTGTTTCGTCATGCTTCGCATTTCTTGCGATGATAGAAAAAAGGTGTAATTGTTTTGCTGCCACATTCCTTTCATGTGAAAAAGATGTTTTTTCATGTGAATATCATTGTGAGCTTGCGGAGCAATCTATAAAAATAAAATAACATATGGAAATCCAAATATTCAAAAAACATAAACTATCAACTCCAAATTTAATTTATTTCATATTTTTAAATTGCAATATTTTGATAT
>JAISNU010000009.1 GCA_031276075.1 Campylobacteraceae bacterium | reverse complement strand
TGCAAATCGGCGCATGTATGCTTCATGCCCTTTTCACAGCCAAGACATGGAGGCTCTGCTTTAACGATAAGCGCATTTTTCGTATATGGTCCATAAAGTTTTGGATTTGACGGTCCATAAAGAGCTACAATTGGCACATTTTGACTGATAGCCACATGCATGGGACCGCTGTCGTTTGTTATGATAAGCGAACACCGCCTCATCGCCGCGGCTAATGCTCCTATACTGAAAGCGCCTGTGGCGATTATCGGCGATGACCTCATATATCCCGCAGCCTCTTTAACCATCTCTTTATCCGTTTCTCCGCCGAAAAATACTATTTTATACCCCTCAGACGAGAGTATATCGGCAGCTTTGGCAAAGCGTTCGCCCGCCCAGCGTTTGGTTATAACCGCGCTGCCTATGTTAAATCCTATCAACTTATCCTCAGCGCTTATATTATTCTCATGCCAAAAAGCGTCAGCCTCCTGAAAATGCGCGCTGGATGGGAAAATCTCTAAACCGCCGCGGCTAATATCCTTAACTCCAAGCTCTTTTAACACTTCAAGATACATATCCGCCGCATGCAAAGTCCTATCAAGCTTGACATATCTGTCCCACCGCCATCTAAAAAGCGCATGCGAAGTTCCCATTCTAAAAGCCGTCTTTGTAAAAGCGCAGATAAAAGAGCATCTCTCATTCGGATGCAGATTTATAATCATGTCAAAATTTTGAGAGCTTAAATCTTTTGCGCATTTTATAAGAGCCGATATTTTATTGTCCTGTCCTTTTTTATCTATAGTCAGCACTTGATTTAAGTTCGGATTAAACAGTACTACATCTTTTAATTTATCATCTACAAGCATCGTTATATGGGCGTTTGGAGCAGCTTTTCTTAGAGCGCTGATAAAAGGAGTTACCAATATCAAATCGCCAAGATGCATTAAAAATGTTACTAAGATTTTTTTATTATCAAGCATTAATTTTCTCTTTAAAAATTTTATACACCATCTCGGGAGTTATATCATACATGCAGCGCCAATCGCGGCAGCTTTTTTTAAGACAGCCTGTACATGGCGCGGGCGAAACGATAACAGAAGCGTTTTTATTTGCATACGGTCCCGTCCTTACGCATAAAGTCGGTCCATAAAGAGCCGCGAGAGGTTTTTTAAAAGCGGTCGCCAAATGCAAAGGTCCTGTATCCGCGCTGACAAAAAATGCGCAATGTTTAATCAAAACGGCAAGCTCTTTAAGAGTTGTTCTGCCCGTTAAGTCTATAATTTTTTCATTTTGCGCGCGTATAATTTCGCCTTTTGGCTTTTCGCTCTCTCCTCCGACCAAAATAATAAAAAAATTATCTTTTGTTATCATTTGCGCCAATGCGGCAAAATGCGGCACAATCCACTCTTTTGTTTTCCATCTTGCGCCTACGGCAAAAACGACATATTTATCGTTTGTAGATAAATTTTTCAAATTTGTCGCTGCAGTATCGGCAAAAACAACATCTCTTTTGTTTTTATCCGTAGATAATTTTTTTGAATTTACAGTTGCGGCACCGTCAAAAAAAACATATTTTTCATTCGCATCCGTATGCAAATCTTCCGAATCTGTCGTTACGACATTGTCAAAAACAGTATGTCTGCTTGTATCAAGCCCGCCGCCAAAGCCGTTTTTCTCGCCAAGTCCGCTGTTATCAAAATCAAGCGTTTTTAACTTCTCTTTGACGCGCGCCTCGGCTTCGGATAGATTTGATATGGGAAATTCTATCTTTTTAATTTTTGCTCCCAAAAATCTCGCGACATCCAGATACCGCTCTATCACATGCGCATTTTTGTTTTCGCCGCATATCGGCGTGCTTACAAGAAAACTAAACTCTCTCATCTCGCAATACCCTATGCGCGTTTTACAGCCGCTTATTGCCGCAAAAACCGCGCTTTTAAAAAGCCCCTGCATATCAATAACCAAATCAAACTTTTTAGAGCGAAGTATTCGGCGCATATGGAAAAAATATCTTATTTTTTCTATCAACGAGAGTTTTTTAAAGCTTTTTTTGTCAAACTCTATCACTTCGTCAATCACTCCGTTTTTGGGTATAAAATCCGCAAATTCAGGCTGTACAAGCCACGAGATTTTAGAGCTTTTAAAATGCGAACGAAGCGCGGCGGCAAAAGGCAAAGTATGTAAAATATCGCCAAGAGAGCTCATTTTGATGATTAAGATATTTTTGTATTTCATGATATATATTCCAAAAAAACAAGCTAAAAGCTATTATTAAATATTTTTATATACAATACTAAATTTGGATATTATCATAAATTTAATTAAGGATTCTCATGATAAAAAAATGCCTTTTCCCTGCGGCTGGATACGGAACAAGATTTCTGCCCGCCACAAAATCCCTGCCAAAAGAGATGCTGCCTATCATCACAAGACCGCTTATACATTACGGCGTGGAAGAGGCTATGGAAGCGGGGATACGCAATATGGCAATAGTAACGGGGCGCGGTAAAAGAGCGCTTGAAGACTATTTTGACATAAGCTATGAACTTGAACATCAGATAAAAGG
The DNA here is from genome assembly GCA_031276075.1 of Campylobacteraceae bacterium. GTDB lineage: Bacteria > Campylobacterota > Campylobacteria > Campylobacterales > Campylobacteraceae > JAIRKW01. The sequence continues at coordinate 1,652 of JAISNU010000009.1, read as the reverse complement.
TTCGCCCAAAGAGCCGCTTTTAAAAGAGATTAGGCACATTCAAAATTCATGCGTTTTCACATATATCAGACAAAAAGAGATGAAAGGGCTTGGGGACGCAATACTCAAAGGCGAACCGCTGATAGGACAAGAACCGTTCGCTGTCATACTTGCCGATGATTTATGCGTAAATGATGATGAGGGCGTATTGAAACAGATGAAAAAAGTTTATAATAAATATCAATGCTCTGTCGTAGCCGTCATGGAAGTGCCGCGCGATGAAACGCACAAATACGGTATCATTAAACCATTAGAGCAAAACGACAGCATTGTCAAAATAGCCGATATGGTAGAAAAACCTTTAAATGAAGAATCTCCTTCCAATTTGGCAATTATCGGACGATATATCCTAACGCCGGATATATTTGACATTTTGCGCTCCATAAAAACAGGCATCAACGGCGAACTTCAAATAACGGACGCTTTAAAGATACAGGCAAAAGAGGGTAGAGTTTTGGGGTATAAATTTGACGGTATCAGATTTGACTGCGGCAGCATAGACGGCTTTGTAAAAGCAACAAATTATATGTATAATAAGCTCTAACGAGGTTGTTACCGATATGTTAATAAATACTGTTACGATTAAGATATTTTTTAGAAAGGCTTTTAAATGACTATAAGGGACATTCAGCGGTTTTCTGAGATTCGTTATCAGGCAAGAGCCTATTTGTGTTATCTTTTTACAAGAAATATTCACAACAATATGCCCTCGCCCAAGCTTGATAATATATTAGTTCAGCTTGACAAAATTGCTCATGAGGTTGATAATTTTGAAGCTTTATATGTGCTTGACACAAAAGGCGACCAGATTATCGACAATATCTCTAAAAATCCCAAATTTATTTTGGGAAAAGGTTCCAATAGAAGCAATAAAGCCTATTATTACCGCACCGTTAAAGAGAAGCGGTGCGTCTTAACAGACCCCTACCCTTCAAGCCTTACAAACAATCTGTCCGTAACGGCGGGATTTCCTCTGTATGACGATAAAGGCGAACTTTGCTATGTGATATGTATTGACATTTCGCTTGAAGATATTTTAAAAATCTCAAATACAAGCAGGCTTGACAATTGTTTTGGATATTTTTCAAAAATTATCTATACGCTGTTTGCCGTAGCTTTGTTTCTGGTATCTTCCGTCGTATTTTTCAACGGAATCGAAAACTTTTTATCCAGCGGCTTTAATTTAGCTGCTATAAACATAGAAGAGATGTTCAAAGCAACCATACTTTTGACGCTTTCGCTTGCTATTTTTGATTTGGTTAAAACAATTTTTGAAGAAGAGGTGTTAGGGCGCAGCAAAAGGGTCAAAAATGGCGGCGTGCACAAAACAATGGTAAGATTTTTAGGTTCAATAGTCATAGCTTTGGCGATTGAATCTTTAATGCTTGTGTTCAAATTTGCCGCCAAAGAAGAGACCGCCAATATCATATACGCAGTTTATTTACTCGGCGGAGTAACGCTGCTTTTGATAGGATTGTCCGTATATTTGTACCTTGTAAACATAAAAAAGAAAAAACAATGACAGGCGTTATTGATTATAACATGGGAAATTTGCAAAGCGTCATAAACGCCGTTGAAAAGATAGGGCAAAAAGCCGTTTTGGTAAAAAAACC
>JAISNU010000048.1 GCA_031276075.1 Campylobacteraceae bacterium | reverse complement strand
TTGCATGCAAACTTGTTCACAATACCCAAAACCATAATGAGTGATAATGATAATGCAATTAACTAAAATTGTTTTTAAACTTATTAAGATCCTTATAAAAATATTTATAGTTTTATTTTTCATTTTTTCTATTTTGCTTTGGATAGTCTTTTTTATTTTGCTTATGGTGCACAACTTTGAAATCAATTTTATGCTTATGAGCAGTTGTCTTGATTTTGGAGCAGGGTGGGATATGGAAAATAAAGGCTGCAGATGGCTTTAATAAATAAAAATTATTTAAAACTTTTAATGTTCAGTATTTTTACAATAATTTTCATGTTTGTCTTTATGGTACTTTCTAATAAAGGATTTTATCAGTTTGATTTAGACAAAAAAGAATTCAATGACATTAGTACACTTGCACAAAATGGTGATGAAGCAGCAATGAGAAGACTTATGAATTACTATTATATAAACGAAAAAGATAAGAAAAAAACAATAGATTTTATTAAAAAATATAAAGACATTTCTACTAAATACAAGCGCGGTTTATATGCTTTTTCAATAATGTGCAATCTGCCTGAAATTGTTATCTCTCTTGCAACAGAACTCGCAAATGAGGAAAATTATAGCACACAATATGATTTAGCCGATTTCTACAAATACGGCATATTTGTAGAAAAAGATTTGAAAAAAGCAGAATATTGGAGTAAAATATCCGAATGTAATAAAAAAGGCATAAATATCAAAGAGTGTGAAACAGATAAAGAGGTTAAGTAATGAATTTTCCAACTTACCATGTAAATATCCCACCTTATAAGTACGGCAGTTATATAGGTAAAAGTTCTAATCTTTATGGGTATGTGGTTGGGGATCCGGTGAATGGAGTTGATCCGGAGGGACTAGAAATATCGGTTTGTAATCGCAAAACAGATTATGGTATAGGAAATCATGCTTATCTTTGGGATTCTACAACAGAAACTGGAGAAGGAATGAGAAGCAGTTTTGGTATGGAAAATCCCTCTAATGAAATAGGTCCTGCCTATGGAAGTGAATATGCTGGATATGGTGATGTTTGCGTGCCAGTACAAGGTAGTAATGGCAAAGAAAAACAAATTATGGATTATATGAAAAAGTTTCAAAATAGCGGTCCATGGATACCCGGTATTCATGATTGTCATAATGCAGCACAAAGAGGTGTAGAAAGCGTTGGTTTAAAGTATCCTGGTGCTTTGGGTGGCAGGTTTGGAAATCTTAATGATTATAGAAACGCGCCCATGCCATTACCGAGCAGTTTTGATATTCCAAGAATATTTGGATTTTGAATAAATAACAATGAAAAAAGGTATCTTGCGAGGAATTGCTGTAATATTTATTATGAATGCTATATGGGCAGTGTCGCTACTCATCTCAAATACAGGGCTATTGATATTAACATGGTTGTCTCCATTCATTGCTTCAATCGTTGCCTCATATTCAGCCTCAAAGATGAAGTTTGTGAGCGGATTAGCTATGTCTGTTGTTTTTGGATTTGTCATGATATTTCATTCAATATTATTTGAACTCAATGGCAATAGAGTTGAAGGTTATCTTTACGGCATAGCAGCTTTATGGGCGTTTTTTATACTATCTTTGCCTGTTTGCATAGTCGGCTCATTAATCAGCATATTTTTAGTTAAAGTTAAAAAAATAGTCAAAGAGATGCATGAAGAAGAGGAAAAAAATAGATGGGTTTTCCACCCAATATCCAAAGAGATACAATAAACTCTCTTAATGGAAACGAATGATTACAAAATTTATCATCGCTAAATTGTTAGAGACTCTCATCAAAACATTTATAGTTGCATGTTTTATTTTATCAACTCTTGTATTTCTATTCTTTTTTGCGCAAGATTCCAGCGTTGATTATCAAAAAGTTATTTCTTGCCTTGATTTAAACATGTACAATTGGGACTATGAAAAAAGACTTGCGGATTGGGACTAAAAATAAAAGATGATTAAAGTATAAAAGATTTATTGGATATTAGCTATTGTATCCCTATTGCAAATTACATTTTTAGTTTCAAGAGATTATATATCTGACAAACATTTGACTTTGTCGGAAAAAGAGATTGCACAGATGAATATGCTTGCAGAAAATAACAATCTAATGTTGCAAAATTGGCAAATTATTATTATTTTATAGAAAAAGACCACAATGAGACAGCTAATATATAGAAAGTACAAAAATGTAAATCCAAAAATCAAAGAAGCTTTATGTATATTTTTGACAAAACATTATAGTATTAGACAAAAAGAAGACGAATGTAACAATAATTTTAACAGGAAATAATGGTTATACATGTATAGAGCAGGTGGAAATTTAGCAGGCAAAACAATAAAAGTGTATGGTAAATAAAAAAATTATAAATATAATTATTGGCACTATAGGTATTGTATTTATTGCATTAAATATAATCTATCCAAAAAATGCAGGTTCTTTTTATATTAATATGTTTCGTCAAACCAAATTTGAAACAAAAAACTTTATTATTGATTTGCCGAAGTTTCATTGGGCAGGACAATACATAGATAATAGTAGTGAATTATTTTTCTTTGGGCTTGCAACATCAACTGAAAACTCAAAAAATGGGATTTTTCCAACAATACACTTGTATGATTTTAATGAGTGTCTAATTGCTGAATGGGCCAAAACATGCGATGCCTTTTTTGTAAAAACAGTTCAACGAATAAATGATGATTTGGATGTTGAAGTATATAGCTGCAAAATAAAAACAAGAAATAATATCATGTATGAATATATCATATATAAGGATAGCGTTTTTTATACTACATACTATACCGATGATGCCGATGTTTTTAAAAATTTTCAATTTCAATATAGTAAATTTTTCTTTGAAGGCGTAAGATTAAAAGATGAGTGATGTATACAGTAATTTCAAAACATAATAAATCAATATATAAGCTTTGAATATAATCAAGACTTTAATCCAACTTCCATAACATATTCAGACATAAAAGATACCTGTACCTATAACAATGACAATCAACCCATAAAGATAAACTCTTTTGATATCCAACGAGATACAATAAACTCTCTTATAGCAAAACTATCAGATAATATATATTAAAGAGTATAACTACGATAACTTGGGATATATCTCTAAAAACAGAAGATAATGCTACAAACAAAAGATTGCATCAAGATATGACAATATCAATATAAGATCCAAACTATAAAACGATAATTTTACAAATTGCGCGCAATTTAACTATTTGCCGACACAAAATTTGCTAAACATCGCTTCCAATATTTCGTCCCGCTCAAAAGTTCTTGTTATGTGTGAAATGGCTGTTACGGCTTCGTTTAAGTGAAACGAAAAAAGCTCCAATGCGCCGTCATTTAGTAAATCCAGCGCGATTTTAAGGTTTGCAAGCGTTTCAGAAACTGCCGAAATCTGCCTTGCTGACGAGAGCATTATCTCCTCGTTTATGTCCAATGTATTGAGATATTCGTTCAAAGCGTCCGTAAGCGGCTTGATATCATGTTTGCAGCTAATTTTTATAGCATTTTCAAGTAGCGCAATATCGAAACGGTTTTGCAAATCGCATTTATTCAATACATGCAGAACTTTTTTATCTGTTTTTGCGTTTTTCATTAATTTCAATATTTCACTATCTTCGCCGTTCGTTTCTCTTGAATTGTCAAAAACGCCGATAATGATGTCGGCAGTTTCTATCGCGCTTAAAGAGCGTTTAATACCTATTTTTTCTATTTCGCTGTCAGCTTCTCTTATACCGGCAGTATCAACGAATTTCACGATATGGGCGCCTATCTTTATCTCTTCTTCTATCGTATCTCTCGTTGTTCCTTCTATATCGCTCGTAATGGCGCGCTCATAATGCAAAAATCTGTTCAAAAGCGAACTTTTCCCGACATTTGTTCTGCCGATTATCGCTATTTTAAATCCCTCTATTAAACCCTCGCGCTGTTTTGAATTTTCTAAAATCCTCTCAAGCGAAGCCATTAAAAGCTGCAATTTTTCAGCCGCTTTTTGTTCAATGTCTTTTGGCAAATCTTCTTCGGCATAATCAATCGTAACCTCTACAAAAGCCATAATTTCAAGCAAATTTTCCCTTGCCTGCTCAACAAATTCCTGCAATTCGCCCTTTAAATGTCTTGAAAGCAATTTTGCTGCGCCTGCGCTTTTAGCTTCTATGAGTTTTCCTATTGTTTCGGCTTTGCTTAAATCTATGCGTCCATTTAAAAATGCTCTTTTTGTAAATTCGCCCGGATTTGCAAGTCTCGCACCGCTTTTCAAAACCGCTTCCAAAATCATACTTGCAACGACTATACCGCCATGGCATTGAAACTCAACAACATCTTCACATGTGTAACTGTTCGGGGCTTTAAAATAAATAATGATAACTTGGTCAATGAGTTCGTTTTTCTCGTCATATACCGATGAGAGCGCAGCGTTTCTTGAAATCAGAGAGGATTTGCGCGAAAGCAAAAGCGCTATTTTGTAAGCTTTTTCGCCGCTTACTCTTACAACCGCTATAGAACCTGCTCCATGAGCGGTTGCAATCGCAGTTATCGTGTCTATGAATTTTTCCTGTTAAAGTCGTTCACCACGATAAATCTCCCGCCGTCTTTGCCGCTTTTGATACCGACATATTTTTCGGGAAATTCGCCGCGAAGTCTTTCAAGCGCGATTTTGATAAGCACGCCGTCAAGTATCTTTGTCTGCCCTCTGCCTTGAATGTGTATGCGCTCAATAATCGGCTCCAAATAACGCCCTATCATCTCTTCCTGATTTTTCAAAAATTCCGCTATTTCAAGCCTTATGCCAAGAGAATATTTGATATTTATCCAACTATAAAAAAGATATGAGAGCGCTTTATATCTGCACCCCTCTTTTCCTATCAAAAGCGCGGCGTCAGGACCGTCAATCTCCACAAGCAGCGTCTCGTCGTCATAAACTGAAACATTTATGCTGCTAATCTCGAAGCAGAGATTGGAAAAGAGCAGTTTTATTTTTTCGCTTACTTCATAAATAACGCTGTTCGGATCTGTTTTTTCTTTATGAAATTTATCGTCAAACGCCGTGCTGACATCTATATGTTTTTTTATTTTTTGTACCTCTTTGGGTTCATTTAAAACTGTATTAAACTCGCGCTTTTGCTCTTTTTTCTCTTGAAAATGCGCTTTTGGCGGCTCTCTTCTCTCGTGCCTTTCATTTTTTTCCGTATGTTTTTTTACATGCTGAACATTTTGAAAATTGTTTTTATTGTTAAAGTTTTTTTCAAATTTTTTAGCGTTAAAATTGCCTTTCCGCTTAACTTCCACAATAGCGCCTTTTTTGCCAAAGCCTAAAAATCCGCTTTTCGGATACTGCAAAACTTGCAAATCAAGCTCCGTAACAGAACATGACAACTCTTTAGCCGCTTTTGAATATGCCTCTTCTAATGTATCTGCTTCTATTTTCATGAGTGCGCCTTTTCCTTCTCTTGCTCTTTTAAGCGTTTAAAGTGTCTATTTACATACATTTGCTGGAAAATTGAAAAAAGATTGTTTATGAACCAATAGAGCGTAAGTCCCGCTGGAAACCACAAGAAAAAGAATGTAAATATCAGCGGTAAAAACTTCATAATTTTCTCTTGCATTGGGTCGGTAAAAGCTGTCGGAGTCATTTTTTGCTGTAAAAACATTGTAAGTCCCATAGCAATCGGCAAAATATAATACGGATCCATGACTGCCAAATCTTTCACCCACAAAATCCACTCCGCATTTTTAAGCTCAACCGTATTTGACAAAACTCTATAAATTGCAAAAAATATCGGTATTTGTATAAGTATCGGCAGGCATCCGCCCATAGGATTTGCGCCATGTTTTTTATACAAATCCATTACATGAATATTCAATTTTTGCTTATCGTCTTTATATTTTGCTTGAAGCTCTTTGATTTTCGGCGCAAGATCTTTGAGTTTATTCATGGAAACCATGCCGCGGTATGTAAGCGGATAAAGCACAAGCCTGATGAGAATCGTTATGATGACAATAGACCATCCCCAATTTCCGACTTTGGAGTGAATAAAATACAAAAGCGAAAATATCGGCTTTGATATCCATGTAAAAAATCCGTACTCTATAACATCGTCAAGCCTTTTATCTACGGCATGTATATTTACTTTTGACTTTGGTCCGATATAGCCTGTAAGTTTTAGGTTTTCCTTACCTTCTATAAAAATATTCGGATTTTTATTTTTGTCGGAGCTTACTACAATATTTAAGTTTTCATCAAAGTTTGCTAAAAGCGTAGTGTAATATCTATCGGACGCAGCGGCAAACGGAGAGTTGTGGAAAGTTATCGTTTTTTGAATATCGCCGTCATCTATCGTCTCTATTGATCCATCGCTTTTTTTAACAATCACCCCATGAAATGTATAAGCATCGGCTAAAACATTCGGGCGGAAACCTGTTGAAATAAAATAATCTTTTGGAGTGGAAAGCGATATTTCCGCATTATATCCCTCTTTTGTAAAAATGATTTTTTTTGTAAGCGTTACGCCGCTGAGTTCTTGGATAAGCGTCAAAGTTTCAGGCTCATCGCCCAAAGTTATCTCTTTTTTATCCGCAATATATGGTTTATTAAACGCTTCATTGTTTAGCGTCTTATCGCTAAATCTGACCTCCAGCGGCAAAGGCTGCAAAGAGTTGTCTATAAGCTGTATCCTTTCGCCGTTTTCATCTTTAAAATCTTTGCCGTTTAAAAAATATTTTGAAATACGCCCGAGTTTATCTATATATATCTCAAAATCACTCGCTTCAATTTTCGCAATAATTTCATCGGTATTAACGCTTTGCGTACTTATCGGAGCTTCCGAAGCCGTAGTTTGGGCTACTTGCGGAGCTTCGTTAGCTTGCGCGGCGCTGCTCTGCATCTGCGAAACATTTTCGCTGTTTACCGCCAATTGGGACTGAAAAAAATACGAATAAGCAACCAAACACAATATCATTAAAGATATAGCCAAAAGCAGTCTGTTTTGCGGACTCATTTTATCTAACACGAAAAATCCTTAAAATTTAATTTTTATTTTTGCGGAACGATTTAACTACAAAAAAATTTTTGTTATCAGTTGGAATAAACCACACCGCAATATCTGTTTTTTTGAACGAGCCTGTTAAAAATACGGGTTTTTTTATCCTGCTTTTTTTAATTTTCGGATAGTCAATGCCGCCTTTAAAAAATTGACTGCATCGCAAAATTCTAAGCGCGCTTTTCACAAATGCCCAAAAAATACCGTCATATTTAAAGAGCCATTTTGCATACTCCGAACATGTCGGATAGTAGCGGCAGCTGCCAAAACTAAAAAGCGTGAAAAATCTTTGATAAAACCTCAAAAACCGCAGCGCAAAATTTCTCATTTTAAACATTCAAGCCTTTTGAAAGACCATGAAAGCGAGCTTTTCAACTGTTTGTAACTCATGTTTTTCAAACTTTCTTTGGCTACAAAAACATAAATTCCATCTTTGAGTTTGTCCTGCAATTCAACAAACAGCGCTCTAAGCCTTCTTTTAGCGCGGTTTCTAAGAACTGCATTGCCGACTTTTTTACCTGCGGTAAACCCTGCTTTTTTCTCGTCTGATATTTTGTAAAAGATCACGGCGCCATCACAGTGCCACTTGTTTGCAATCTTGTAAATTGCTGAAAACTCATTGCTCTTTTTTAAGGAGCAATAAGAACCTATACTGCCAATCTTCTTCTGCCTTTTGCGCGGCGGGCGTTAATAACTTTTCTGCCGTTTTTGGTTTTCATGCGTGAGCGAAACCCATGAGTTCGCTTGCTCGGCGTGTTATGCGGCTGATATGTACGCTTCATATATTTCCTTCTGTATTAATTTTTAGCGTGAGATTTTACTGTAATATTCTTAAAAAACTACTTAGCGTCCAAACAGCGCGCCATAAATCGGCGAAAAAAGAAATATCCAGAAAAACGCTGTCTCCAAAACCGCCGCGCATATTGCAGTTTTTGTGAGATTGTATTTTTGCAAAATAATAATCACCCAAAACGGCAAAATAGCAATAGCCGTCGGTATAAATGTGAAAATAATAAAAATAAAACCATCAGCGCTTGCGGCGAAAACAAAAACAAAATAAAAAACAGGAAACAAAACAAAAACAAGAAATAAAACAAAAATTGCAATATGACTATATTTTACTGCTTTATTATCCTTGTTGGCAATTTCTTTTATTTCATCGGTTTTAGATATCTTGCCATACAAAATCAAAAGGGACGCAAGATATGGAAAAAAGGTAATCACAGTGCCGACTTCTCTAATCAATAATGTGCTAAAAAAGCGATAATTGTCAATAAGACATAAAACAGCCGCCTTAAAAATCTCCTCTTAAATAACATACCCTGAAAAACTTTGGACAAATAAACGCTGTTTTTGCATAAAAATCCGACTGCAAATACAAAACTTATCAAGCTTCATCATTCCATATACATAATAGTCCAGCAAACCAAAAGCGCCATCAATATTAACGCCGCTCACTCTTATACTTATCAGAAAAAAATGTTTTGATAAAGCCATTAGATTTTTCAGAGAAAGCGCAAAAAAGAAAGATGCGGCAAAATATAAGTTTAATTTATTATAAAAAATTTGTATATCCTGCGCCTCTTTGGATATTTGAAAAACTCCGCAAAGTTCCGTTACGATACCAATAAACATTATAAAAAAAGCCGCAAACATAAATATATTAAATAAATTTACATGAGCAAAATCGCTTTTGCTAAGAGTGCATGGAAGCGCGTCAAGACATGCTGTATATTGATAAAGCGCAAGTAAAAACAGTATAAATATGCCCAAAAATATAATCCAAACGCCCATAGACGCCAGCAAAGCCTGTTTTTTAAACCTCATGTATGCTCCTTTTGCGCGCATTTCAAAATGCGTTATTAAAAATCAACGCGCGCCGAAAATTTAATCCGAGAATTTTATCCTTTTGATATTTAAGCCGACGACGCTTTTATCGCCTTTGATTTCGCAGAGCGCCGTATATTCAAAATCGCCCGCGTATTTAACAGCCATTGAATTAAAAATGCGTTCCATTTCCTGCTTGCGTTTGTCATTTTTAAGAGTGTTGTACGCATCTTTTAGCATTTTAAAGTCGTTTGGCATATCAAAACCATGTTTATTTTTGAGAGTATCTATATATGCTTCGCACTCTTTTGTAAGGTTTGCATTTTTAAAGTCTTTTCTAACGCTTATATTTAAGCGCGGCGCGTTTATCGGCGGCAAAAATTGGGCAATTACACTTTCGTTTGCATCGCCGCTTAGCGTAACGCTTCCGTTTATTCGCAAATCATTATTAACCGTGTGTCCCGTAGCCGCAACCATTAAGGTATCTTTGCCCTGTTTTATAAAACTATAAAAAACAGTTCTTCTCCCGCCCCTTTGCTTTTACTTCTTTTGTCGTCAAAAATGACAAACGCGCCTTTATTTTCGCTGCCGCCAGTCGCCGCTTGTTTCCCTAAACTGTCGGCAAACGCGTTAAATTCCTTATCCGTTACCCTAAAAACCTCTATGAGTACAAGCGTTCCGCTTGCGTTTGCCGCGTTAAAAGGCGGAAATATCTTTTCAATAGATATGTCTGGATTGCCGAAACTATCCGCTTTTGCACCGCATATTAAAATGCCGACGGCTAAAACCGCCGATAAAATTTATACTTCATGAACTTCTCTCAAATTTTATTTCGCGCAATTTTAGCATAAATTATATAATTTTCCAAATAAACTTATGATTGATATAAAATCTGATAAATTTATTATTTTTTAAAAAATGCCCATGTCTATCCGCTGTTTTATTATCAAGTTTTAATAGTTGAAGAAACTCCTCTTGGTAGCGGTGTATAGCCACTACAAATAGTTATCTCGCCCTCTTTTGCGTCTATATTCAATACGCGGTACATGACCGCACTTTTTATCGCTCTTATATATTTCCACAAGACTTTAAAAAGCGCGTTTTAAATGTCTCACCTAAAAATTTCATTATTATTAAGGTTAAAACTTTTGCTTCTTAATTATTATAGAAATGACATACATTCCTAATTTTCCAATCTGTCATTGCAAATAGTGCAGTAATTTATAAATTATTATGCAGTAATTCCGTCATTACAAAGAGTGCAAATTTACGAAGCAGGAAGCAATCTCTCCCCCATTCTGTCATTGCGAGGAGGGAGTGTAACAACTGACGAAGCAATCCAGAAAATGCACACCTTTCGTCATTGTGAGCGTAGCGAAGCAATCCAATAGTACAAAAACACTTTATATATTTAAACTTTGGATTTTGATTTTCAATCCTTAAACTAAACGATAAATATGCAGGCGTCTTGATGGATTGCTTCGTCGTGCTTCGCACTCCTCGCAATGACGGAGGGGGGGGTGAGTTTCTATTTTCATAGGAATAGCGGTGGAAATATAGGAATTATTAAAAAAGAATAGGTATAGTAAGATTTTGGATTGCTTGAATACGCGGGAATACAACCTTCTCCGCTATGCAAGCCGTTTATGGCGCAGTAATCCAATTATTTCAAATGAAGCGCAGCGTTCCAGAACCTCTTTTTATCGTTGCGGGCATAATAAAGCAATCCAGCATCCTTTTTCTGTTGTTTCTTTTCTCTTTATCATTGTGAGCTGTTAAAACGGTGTGGCAATTCAGAAAAATAATACAAAACAATCCAAACATACAAATAAAAATTATGATTTTATATATTATTAACGATAATTTTTGTTATCATAAATTCTGGATTGCTTCGTCGTGCTTTGCACTCCTCGCAATGACGGAAGAGGGGAATTGGTTTGGGGACTGCCGAGTACATGGGAATATAACCTTATCCGTTATTGCAAGCCATTTATGGCGAAGCAATCCACTCTTTATATTTATAGAGAAACAAAATAATGATCTTTTCTAATTTATAATTGCAGATTGCTTCGTTCTGCTTCGCACTCCTTGCAATGACAGAAATAATTTTTAACAAGGCAGGGATTTCTTTTGTTAAGGAAATATTTTGATAGCAAAAGAAAGAAAATTGATTTAAATTTCTGAGCATGCAGAGATGACAGACGCAATAAAAGAAAGAGCGCAAAATGACATGGAAGGTTACAGAAAT
>JAISNU010000005.1 GCA_031276075.1 Campylobacteraceae bacterium | reverse complement strand
ATCAAAAACATATTCGCTGATTCTATAATCAATACGGGGGCGCTTATACAGTAAATTAAGGTCAAGTTTACCCTCAAAATCCATAATGTCCCAAAGCCTTGTTATTTCAAACATTTTATACTCCTTTTCCTTTCGTTCCGCAGGCGGTGCGGATACGGAACTTAGCTTCATCAAATATGATGAAGCTGTTTTTAATTATATTTTCAGTCAATATACACAATCGGCTTAATAAGGTCTGGCGTTTTGCTGTCCATGAGATGAAAAGCCTCCTCTATCTTATCAAATCCGTAAAATTTATGCGTGATAATTTTTGTCGGGTCAATGCGTCCGTGTTTAATTAACTGCAATAGATGCTCTATACGCACTCTGCCACCCGGACAAAAACCGCAGCGAATATCCTTATTTGACATACCAAGCCCCCAAACAGCCGCCGGCATTGAAAGCGTGTCTTTTATATCAAAAAAATTTACGCTTGATATCGTTCCCATGGGAAGCGTCATCTGTACGGCTTGCGCGAAAGTTTCGGCGTTACCGCCCGCGATAATCGTTCTTTTCACGCCGCCGCCTGTTATATCCGTTATCTGCTTTACGATATCGCCGTCTTTATAACTGATGATATCCGTTGCGCCGTAAGCTTTTGCTACTTCAATGCTTGCCTTTCGCGTGCCTACCGCGATAAGACACCCTGCCCCTTTGAGCGCGGCTCCAGCGACTGCCATAAGTCCCACAGGTCCTATACCGATAACGGCTACACTGTCGCCAAACTCTACATTTGCCAATTCAACTCCGTGAAATCCCGTGGACATCATATCAACAGTCATCAAAGCAGCTTCGGGCGATACGCCCTCAGGTAAAAGCGCCAGATTTGCGTCGGCGTTGTTTACATGAAAAAATTCCGCAAATACGCCGTCTTTTTGCGTCAAAAACTTAAAACTTCTCATTAAACCTGCGTCATGGGCGTTAGAAACACTGCATTGAACGCCGGGTTCATTCCAGTCGGGAGTTGTGCAAGGCACTACTACAAAGTCGCCTTTTTTGAATTTTGTAACTTTTTCGCCTACTTCGGCAACTTCGCCTACCGCCTCATGACCTAAGATGAGATTTTCTCTCGGAGACGAACCGCCGTGCATAACATGCGTATCCGAACTGCACGGCGCTACGATTTTGGGCTTGATAATAGCATCAAACGGACCGGCTTTTGGTTTTGGTTTTTCCAACCATGCGGGCTGTTCTACAGCCTTCATTCCATAACCTCTCATGGTTATCCTTTGTTTTGAAATTTTGATTTTTAATTATCACACAATAATGCTGAAATATCTATTTTGAAAAAAATATGCCTGAAATATCGCTATTTAAAGCAGATTTTACATATTTTATCGGTGCGGCGTTTTTTTATTTTTTACGGAAAAACTATTTACATGTAAGCTTTTTTTTGATATTATTCCAATCTTTTAAGCGGGAATAGCTCAGTGGTAGAGCACAACCTTGCCAAGGTTGGGGTCGCGAGTTCGAACCTCGTTTCCCGCTCCATTTTTCACCTCTTCTTTTGAAGTTATCTGCTATAATATCCAAATTTTTTCATATTGGAGATTGCATGAAAGCCGTTGATTTGGTCAAACAGGATAAATTCGCGATATTTTTGGGCATAAAGATTTTAAGTGTCGGCGGCGGACGCGCCAAAGTCAGTTTGGAGTGCGGCGAACACTGCCTTAACGGTATCGGACGCATTCAAGGCGGCGTAACTTATACTCTTGCGGATTATGCGTTTGCGCTTGCTGTTAATTCGGCGGCGGACGAAATGGAAGGCGTGGCATGCGCGGTAGGAATGTCCACGACAGCTACATTTTTGCGCGCGGGAAAGCTGGGCGTATTTTACGCCGAAGCAAAAGAAGTCAGCAAAAATAAAACTATCGGGCATTATGATGTTATAGTTACCGATGAAAACGGCGAGACAATAGTCATATTTAACGGCGTAGCGTACTTCAAAAAGTCAAATATTTAAGGATTTGGCAGATTGCAAATGCTTGGATTTCTGCAATAATGGAAGAGAAAATTTTTATATCCTTTTATGCGTATTGCCAGAACGACTACGAGTATCTAAGCCAATACATTCTTTCTATTACAGACATCAGCCCTCTACGCCATACTTGTACAACAATAAAAAGCTCAATAAGCAGATAAAAAATAGATTCTTCATTTTTATATTTATCAATCTCACCATATACACTTATTTCTTAGCAGAAATCGTTATCTTTTAAAATTCAAGAAAAAGATAGGCAGCCCCATGCGCCAAATAACTCATTCCGATATACTATTAAAGACGCATAAAATACATAAAAATCCAATATAATGTCGTTATTTAGGGCTTAAAACCAGCTTTACACACGAAATGATAAAACTAATAAACAAATTGTGTATCATAATGTTTTTGAAATACACATTTTGTTGATTTAATTTCAGAGTGATATAAACAAAATGTGTGTATCATTTAAATTAAAAATGGAGATATTAGAATGAACAGGCTATTTGAAACCACTATTGAAATGATGAAACAGGAGGGGACTAAAAATATTGATTTAGCGCTATTTTTAGGAGTTTCGGCGCAGGTATTCGGCAACTGGATTTCGCGTAAGAGCATCCCTGAAAAATATACTGCAAAAATCGCTGAATATTATAAAGTAGACATCGCTTTTTTATACGATAAAGAGGCAAAAATTACAAAAAAAGTGCCGATAATAACCTTTGTTAATTGCGGCGGAGGTTTATGCGATGAAAAAATCGGGGGCTTCGCCCCTTATAAAGGCAACGGCAAAACGGAAAAACTCTACTGTTTAATAGCTAAAGGCAGCAATATGTCGCCCGAAATTGAAGACGGCGATGAGATTATATGCGATTTGACTGCAAAAATAGAAAACGGAGACCTTGTGCATTATAAAATAGACGGCGAAAATGCTGTAAAAATTTATGTAAAAGACGATGATGCCGATATTTTGCAATTGGTGCCGTATATTCAGAGCAAAGATTTTAAAACAAAAACGATAAGGCTTGACGGCGGCGGTTTAAATTTTACATGCGCGAAAGTTACCGCGATAAATAAGCTGAAGTTGAGAGGCAATCAAGCGAGATTGAAGTTAATAGGCAGAGCGATATAATCTGCGGTTTGCGCTTTATCTATTTTGCTTTGTATATCTTTCATATGTCTGTTATTCCTGCATTTTTTTCGTCATTCTTGCACGAGCGTTTTCGCAGAAAACGATATTTGCAAGGGTAAGCTAAAATCCAAAAAAATTAAAAAAACGCATTTCTCTTTATCATTGCAAACCTTTGAAAACAAGCGAATAAAAAAGCATACACTATCACTGCAAGAATGCAATAATCAAGAAAACGCTCCTTCTTGTCATTGCGAGACACTAAATGTCGCGGCAATCCAGAATTTTGTTATACTTCATTTAATAATTCCTATGTTTCTTTCTGTCATGTCCGCAACCGAACGACATCATGAGGGAAGGCGGGAATCCATCCTCTCTTTGTCATTGCAAGGCACGAAGTGCCGCGGCAATCTATACTTTTAACAATCAAAAGACATCATTGTAGAAAAATGAATAATTGTTTTTTGTTTATTATTGTGGATTGCTTCGTCGTGCTTTGCGCTCCTCGCAATGACGGATATGAGTTGCTGCGCTCTTGTAATGACAAAATGGGCGTTTATTTGATGTGGATTGCTTCGTCGCTCTACTCCTCGCAATGACGGAAAAAGATGAGAATGGCATAAGAGATTTGTCTAATAAGCAATTACTTTTTGAAAAATTTCGCGAGTTTTGCCTGCGCTTTTAGCCACTCTTTATGCAGCATTATCGGAAATCCACTGTATGTTTTACCGCCTTCAAGAGATTTGCTGACTCCTCCGCGCGCCGCGATTACCGCAAAGTCCCCTATTCTCAAATGTCCGGCAGTCGCGCTTTGTCCGCCCATGACGACATTTCT
>JAISNU010000109.1 GCA_031276075.1 Campylobacteraceae bacterium | reverse complement strand
TTTTCGTTTACATGCATTATGTCCTTATGCTTGTCCAAATTAAATTCCTCCGCAGTACATTCAAAGTTTTGATTTTTTAATGTATTTTTCAAGGAGTTATAATTACTGTCTCCTCCTCCTCCGCCGTCAGGACATTTTGCAAGAAAACTGCTGCGGACAGACGATAAACTCTTAAATATTACAATTAAAAAAACATGAAATAAATTAAAATTTGGAGTTGATAGTTTATATTTTTTGGTATTTGGATTTTTCTGTATTGTTTGGTTGATTTTTTTATTTTTCTGGATTGCCGCGGCACTTTGTGTCTCGCAATGACGGAATGGGGAGATCACCGTGTTAAATATGTAAGTTTGCAATACTTGCAGTAACTGGATTGTTTTGCTGTTTTCAACAGCTTGTAATGACGAGGGTGGAGGAAGATTGGATTGCTTCGCTCGCACTCCTCGCAATGACGGATAGAGCTGCTATATCCTGCCTTTACAAGCCGGCACTCCTCGCAATGATGCATAATAAAGAAGCTGCAAAAATGAAAAAGCAACAATAATAGAAGAGTTTTTTAGTTATTGTGTTCTACTATGTTGTCTTTTGGCTGTACTATCTGCTTTGCAGTATGTAGTTTTTTTAGATTGCCGCGTCGTGCTTCGCACTCCTCGCAATGACGGAGGTGGAGAAAGGTTGGATTGCTTCGCTCGCACTCCTCGCAATGACGGAAAAGGTGTTTTTGATTGCGGATTACTTTTTGTTTCACAAACTTGCAATAACAATGCAGCTTAGCCAGTATAAATCTCTTTAAAGTAAACACTTTTTGTTTTACAAGTTTGTAATAATAACAATGGAAAGAGCGGCGGCTTATGCAGGAATAATAAAAAAAAGGTTTTGCTTTTCGTTTAGTCAATTACCGACAGATAAAATACGCATACATGCCCAATCCAAAGCTTTTAAAGTTTGCGCTGTCAGTTTGTACAGTTTTATATAAATACTTGACTTGGCAGGTCTGCGCTGCGCAATTCAACTCAGCGCCTCTATCCACTCTTTTATCTGCAAAAGCGAAGTCGGTTCTTTTTTTGAAACAAATACAAACGGCTTGTTTGCGCGGGCATTTTTAACATCTTGGAGCATGAGGTCTAAATCAACATCAACAAACTGCGCCAAATCCGTTTTATTTACGACAAGCAAATCGCAAAACGCAAGCCCTGCGCCTTTTTTGCGCGGTATATCGCCGCCTTGCGCCACATCTATCACATACATGTAAAAGTCCACAAGTTCGTATGAAAAGGTCGTGGAGAGGTTGTCTCCGCCGCTTTCTACAAAGATTATCTGCGGCTCAAACATCCTTTCAAGCTCTTCGCACGCTTTTTTATTCATAGATATATCGTCTCTTATGGCGGTGTGCGGACAGCCTCCGGTCTCCACACCGATTATCATTTCGCTTGGCATATCAAGCCTGCTTTTTAGATAATCTGCGTCCTCTTTTGTGTAAATGTCGTTTGTAACTATGGCTATTTTAAATCTATGCTGCAACATTTTTGCAAGCTCTTCAATGATGGAAGTTTTGCCGCTGCCGACAGGTCCCGCTACGCCGATTTTGATTGCGTTCATTTTATTCCTTAAGTCATAAAAAGTCTTGGTTCCGTGTTTTTGTGCATGTATATTGCCGCGTCAAAAAACGGATTGAAATTTGATAGTTTGGCGTCTATATTTTTGATTGCATACTTTAAAAATGCGTCCATTGAAAAGAGTATTTTCTGCGCTTCGGACGGTTTGATTTTGGAGATTTTAAGAGATGCAGCGGCTATGTTTATCAGATTTTTTTTGCTCCAAAATATCATAAAATCTTCTTTTGCGTATCCTAAATCATAAGACAAAATAGAGAGCAAAATTATCTCATTGCATGGAGTTTTTTTTGCTTGCACGCTTTCAAAGTAGAGTTTTGTGATTTGCTTTTTTACTTTTAAATATTTTAAATGTGAAAAATAGTTTTCGCCGATAGATTTATAAGCTTTGGCAAAAGTATGGCAATACATGGAGGAAAATTTCGCGTCAAGTTTCAAAAGCGGATTTAAAGAGCCGTTTTTGGCGTATTCGTAAACTTTTAAGATTGCGGGAAATTCCATTTTTGAGTGTTGATACATGACGACATTTTCTAAAAACCGCTTCAAATCTTTGCTCTCTTTAATGAGGTTTAAACTCACATGCACTTCAAGTCCGAACGAATGCGTAAATGCTCCTGAGGGGAAAGAGGAGTCAAGGATTTGAATAAGTTTTGACAAGGCTTCAATGCGTGTGGTGCGAAAAGGCATTTTGATAAAAAATTCCCGATATTTTTTCTATACTTGCGTTTTTGCCGTGTTTGAGTTCATGTATAATGCTTTCAATGGACAAATCATTCAAAACTGTGATACTCATCTGCTCTATGCAAATCGGCTGATGCCGGCTGCCTATTTCATAAGCCGTTTTTGCAAAATCAACGGCGTTTTTAAATTTTAGCATGAAAAGCTCCTCTTTTTTGATATTTACTTTTATCCTGTATCCGTCTTCGGCTATGAGAGTATCGCCGTCATGCAGATGCGCGGCTTGCGTTTTCAGTATAAACTTCGCGCCTTTTTCCGTAACTGCCGAGAGATTTGGCTTTTTCAAATCAAACCATGAGAGCAAAACGCTGTCGTTTGCGTCTTGCTCTTTTTCAATTTTGAATATTTTTTTTATCATTTTTTCTCTTATATGAAATATTTTCGCGCCAAAGAGACGCTTGATGCAAAATTTGACGCTATAAGTTTGCCGTTTACGAAAACATCGTAAGTTTCAGGGTCTATTCTGATATCCCCGATAAAATCGTTTAATTTCATCTCTTTTTTAGTTATAGCGCGCGTGTTTTTGACTGCTAAAAAGCGTTTGTCTATTTGCGGCAGGCTTTTTGTTTGGTTTTCAAACGCATATTTTGAGACAAAAAGTGCGCTTGTCGCCGCTGTCGCTTTACCAAAAGAGCCGAACATCGGTCTGTAAAGATTTGGTTCGGGCGTCGGGATAGAAGCGTTTGAATCCCCCATCACGCTAAGCGCAACAAATCCGCCTTTGATAACGATTTCCGGTTTTACGCCGAAAAATGCTCTGTTCCAAAGTACCAAATCCGCTATTTTGCCCACTTCCACGCTGCCGACATATTCATCTATACCGCAGGCGATTGCCGGATTTATCGTATATTTGGCGATATATCTTTTAATGCGGCTGTTATCGTCTTTATCGCTATCTTCTGCCAAAGCTCCGCGCTGTTTTTTCATGGAGTCTGCTACCTGCCATGTTCTTGCGATGACTTCTCCCACGCGCCCCATAGCCTGCGAATCAGAACTTGTTATGGAGATAGCGCCGATATCGTGCAGTACATCTTCGGCAGCTATGGTTTTGCCTCTTATCCTGCTTTCGGCAAAACTCACATCTTCGGGGATTTTTGGGCTTAAATGATGGCAAACCATAAGCATATCAAGATGCTCTTCAAGCGTATTTTTCGTATATGGCAGAGTTGGATTTGTGGAGGAGGGCAGTACATTTAAGAGTCCGGTTACTTTCATGATATCCGGCGCGTGTCCGCCTCCCGCTCCTTCGGAGTGAAACGCATGTATCGTGCGTCCCTTGAAAGCGGCTATGGTGTTATTCACGAAGCCGGCTTCATTTAGCGTATCCGTATGAATAGCCGCTTGAACATCAAAGTCATCGGCGGCTTTTAAACACATATCTATGGCGTTTGGCGTAGAACCCCAGTCTTCATGCAGTTTAAGTCCCATAGCGCCTGCCATTATTTGCTCTTGCAAAGCGTAATAAGAGCTGCAATTTCCTTTGCCCATGAAGCCGAAATTTAACGGAAAATTATCCACCGACTGCATCATTTTGTGGAGATTCCACCGTCCGGGCGTGCATGTAGTGGCGTTTGTGCCTGTATTTGGTCCCGTTCCTCCGCCTGTCATGGTAGTGATTCCGCTTGCAAACGCCGTATCAATCTGTCCGGGCGATATAAAATGAATGTGCGTATCTATACCTCCGGCTGTAATTATTTTCCCTTCGGCAGAAAGAATTTCGGTATTTACGCCTATTTCCAATCCTTTCGTGATGTCGTTTGCGATATTTGGATTGCCTGATTTACCAATGGCTGAAATTATGCCGTCTTTTATGCCGATATCCGCTTTATAAATGCCTGTGTAATCTATAATAACAGCATTTGTAATGACAAGGTCGGGAGAATTTATCGCCGTTGGGGATTGGCTCATGCCGTCTCTTATCGTTTTACCGCCGCCAAATTTACTCTCTTCGCCGTAAACGCTAAAATCTTTCTCTACTCTTGCAACAAGAGAAGTGTCGGCGAGGGAAAATCTATCGTTAGTTGTCGGTCCGTACATGGAAGCGTATTTTGATTTGGATATTTTCATTTTTCACCCTTTAAAAATTTGTCTAACCGCAAAAATGCCTCTTTTTTTGTCTCTTCATCATCTAAAAATCCCTCAACCAAACCGTTAAATCCGCTTACAAAACGCTTGCCGCCGTATGGAATGAGAGAGACTTTTTTATGAGAGCCCGGTTCAAATCTCACAGAAGTTCCGGCGGGGATATTAAGCCTTTTGCCGTAAGCTTTATGTCTGTCAAAATCCAAAAAGCAGTTTACTTCAAAAAAGTGAAAGTGCGACCCTATCTGTATCGGACGGTCGCCTTTGTTTTTTACTTCTATTTGCGTCTCTTTTGCTTTTTTATTTAACTCTATCTCGCCCTCTTCGATGATATAACCGCCGATTTCATAACTGTCGGTTGAAATGGGATTGTGTATGGAGACAAGTTTCGTGCCGTCTTCAAAAACCGCTTCTACCTGCACAAGACTCATCATACCCGCGATACCTTCCATAACATCGTTTTTTGTTAAAACTTTTGCCGCTTCGCCCATGAGTTCCGCCACGCTTTTGCCGTCTCTTGCTCCTTCAATGATAAAAGAGCTGATGATAGCAACAGCTTCGGGATAGTTTAGTTTTAATCCTCTGTTTTTCCGCTCCTGCGCCAATTTGGCGGCAGTGTAGATAAGCAGCCGCTCTTTTTCTCTTTCTGTTAAAAACATCTTTTTGCTCCTCTATCTTTTACCCAAATCAAATGCGCTTTTGCCAAGCATTTTTCTGTATAGTTCCCATACAAGGCTTACCGCGGATTTGATTTGGGATATTTTGTTTCCCAAAACAATACATATCAAAATTGCTTCATTTTGCGTTTTTTCAAAGCTTTTAATGCCGATTTTCAAAAGTTCTTCGCTAAAAGCGTTATTGTTTTTTGTTCTTGTGTAGATTTTGGCAAAAAGCTTTTTTTGCGCTTTGCAATTTTTCAGATATGTTTTTAACTCATGACCGCTGATTTTAAACTCTTCAAGATATTCCGTATTTTTATCATATATAAATCTATTGCGCATTGCAAATTCGCTGAAATCATACTCTTCAAAACTTCTGCCCGCGCTGAACATATCGGTATAAAAAAATGTGGAATTTTCATCAAATTTTATACTGAAAAGCTGTAAAAAACGGGAGTCTTTGAACATGATAATTTCGTCGTTTAAAAATTCAAGATTGGAGCGTTGCAAGTTAAAAACATATCGGCTTGCGGCAAATTTGCCTTTGCTTGGATATATTTTCATCGCCGATTCGCTTGCCAAGATGAGGTTTGAGCCGTCCATGTCAATATTTGTGTGGATTTTGTCATTTGGAAACAGTCCTTCTCCAACTGTAAGCAGTTTGATATAATTTTCACTTTCTTTAAAGAGGTAATATCTGCTTGGAAGCGTCAGTTTTTTCAGCGTTACATCGTTATTTTTTATATACAGTTTTAAACTCATAAGCAATTATACCGACAAAAACTGTTTTATGATGCCGTCGTTTAAATTTTTCATTTCGCCGCATGCAGCCACGCTGCCTCTGTCAAGTATGTAAAAATCATCTCCATGCCGTCTTGCAAACGGCAGTTTTTGTTCCACTAAAAGAACGGTTATGCCGCGCTCTTTAGTGAGATAATCTATAACGCCTCCTATCTGCGCGACGATGTTTGGCTGTATGCCTTCGCTTGGCTCATCAAGTATCAAAAATTCAGGCTCTAAGCATAAAGCCCTTGCTATGGCAAGCTGCTGCTGCTGACCGCCCGAAAGGTCGCCGCCTTTTCTGTTTTGCATCTCTTTTAAAACGGGAAAAAGTTCATAGATAAGTTCGGGCGCTTTTTTTATACCGTTTCTGTTGCATAAAATGCCGATTTGGATATTTTCCCTGACGCTAAGAGATGAGAATATTTCCCGTCCCTGCGGCACATATCCTATGGCTATTGACGCTCTATCGGACGGCGGAAGACGGGTTATATCTTTACCATCAAAGATTATTTTGCCGCTTTGAATATTAAGAAGTCCCATGATAACCTTGCTAAGCGTTGTTTTGCCGACGCCGTTTCTGCCCATCAAACATGTGCATCTGCCTTTTTTGCATTCAAGATTGACATCTCTTAAAGTGTGGCTCTGTTTGTAATATTGGTTTAAATTTTCTATTTTTAACATGTTATTCGCCAAGATATACTTTTCGTACTTTTTCATTATTTTGGATATGCTGCATTGAGCCTTCGGCTAATACCGAACCTTCGTGTAAAACGGTAACTCTTGAAGCAAGGCTTCGTATGAATTCCATATCGTGTTCTACGACAATAACCGAATGTTCATTTGATAAAGAGCGCAAAATCTCGCCCGTTTTTTCAACTTCCAACGGCGTCATACCGGCTACAGGTTCATCTATCAGCATAATTTTTGGATTTTGCATGATAAGCATGCCGATCTCCAGCCACTGTTTTTGTCCATGTGAGAGAGCGCCTGAGAGCTTATTTGCATGTTCATGCAAGCCGATAAGTTTCATAGTCTCTTCAATTTTGTCTTTTTGAAAACCTTGCAGCCTTGAAAATAGCGTTTTGAAAAATCTTTTATCGTCTTGCATGGCAAGTTCAAGATTTTCAAAGACTGTGTGATTTGAAAAAACCGTAGGCTTTTGAAATTTCCTGCCTATGCCAAGCTCGGCGATTGAAGGTTCGTCAAGTTCTAAAAGATTGACGGCTTTTGCGAATACTACCTGTCCGCTGTCAGGTTTTGTTTTGCCTGTTATGACGTCCATCATTGTAGATTTGCCTGCCCCGTTTGCTCCTATGACGCATCTTAATTCTTTATAGTCAATGGTCAGCGAGAGCGAATTTAACGCTTTAAATCCGTCAAAGCTTACGGTTACGCCGTCCAATAAAAGTATCCTGCCTCCTTTTTCCATATTGCCGATAAAGTCAGGATTTATGTTCATTTCCCAATCCTTGCTTTTATGATAGAGGGCATTTTGATTTTCGTAAAAAGCCCCGCCATGCCTTTTGGCAAAAACAGCGTAACCAATACAAAAAGTCCGCCAAGCGCGTAAAGCCACACTTCCGCAAGCGCGGAGGTAAAATAAGTGCTTGCAAAATTTACGACAAATGCTCCAACGACAGCTCCGTAAAGCGTGCCGCGCCCGCCTATAGCGACCCAGATAACAAGCTCTATTGAAAACAGAGGCGCAAAAAGATTTGGATTTATGATACCCACCTGCGGCGTATACAAAGCTCCGGCAACTCCTGCTAATACTGCCGAAACTACAAATATGAATATTTTATAACTTACTACTCTGTAACCCAAAAATCCCGTGCGGCTTTCCGAATCTCTTATGGATACAATTACGCGCCCAAGCTTTGAATTGATGATAAACCGACACAGCGCATATCCCAAAACCAACGCTATAAACGAAGCTATGAGAAGCGATACTTTTGTATATGGACTTTGCAGGTCAAATCCGAATATATCTTTAAAGTCATTTAGTCCGTTATTGCCGCCAAATCCCATGTCGTTTCTAAAAAACGCAAGCATTAAAGCGTATGTGAGAGCCTGCGTAATGATAGAAAGATACACGCCGTTTACTTTTGACTTGAATGCAAAAAAGCCGAATATAAAAGCCAAAAGAGCGGGCGCTGATATAACAATCAAAACGGCAAAAAACGGATTGTCAAACCCGTACCAAAACCACGGCAATTCCTTGTAATTCATAAATACCATAAAGTCGGGCAAAACAGGATCGCCGTATACTCCGCGTTCTCCTATTTGCCGCATAAGATACATGGCAAATGCATATCCGCCAAGCGCAAAAAACGCTCCATGTCCGAGGCTTAAAACTCCAAGATAGCCCCACAGCAAATCAAGCGACAATGCCAAAAGCGCAAACGCTAAATATTTGCCAATCAGCGAAACGGTAAAAGAGGATATATGAAAAACCGAATTTTCCGGTATAAGAAGATTTGAAACGGATACGGCAGCTACAAGCACTAACAGTGAAGATAATACGATTTTGCCGCCGCTATCGTTTTTAAATATCTTTACAAGTATCGGCTCTTTCATGTTACTCCTCCGCATCTCTGCCCTTTTGCGGAAATAGTCCGCGCGGGCGTTTTTGAATAAAGAGTATCACAACTATAAGTATAATAACTTTTGCAAGCACCGCGCCGGACAACGGTTCTATGATTTTATTGATTTCGCCAAGCGTAAGTGCTCCTATAAGCGTTCCCCACAAATTTCCAACGCCTCCGAATACCACAACCATAAATGAGTCCACTATATAGGCTTGTCCGAGATTTGGACCTACATTTGTAAGCTGGCTCAACGCAACTCCCGCTATGCCGGCTATGCCCGAACCTATACCGAAAGTCAAGGCGTCCACAAGATTTGTTTTTATGCCCATAGCCTGCGCCATACTTCTATTTTGCGAAACGGCGCGCACTTTTAAGCCCAATGAAGTTTTTTTCATGACAAACAGTGCAAATGCAAAAACCATCAAAGCAAATATAATGATATAAAATCTATTATATGTCAGCGAAAGAATACTGTTTATCTCAAACGAACCGCTCATCCATTCGGGCGTTTTTACCTCTTTATTTAGCGGCGAATAAACAGTCCTTACAAACTGTTGAAGCAGAAGGCTTATACCAAATGTGGCAAGCAGCGCTTCAAGAGGGCGTGTGTAAAGATGTCTTAAAACAAGCCTTTCTATCAAAATACCCGCTAATGCGCTTATCAAAAATGCTATCGGAATGGCGATAATAACGGAGTACTCTATAAAATTCGGCATAATTTGCTGAATCGTATATGTCGTATAAGCTCCAAGCATTATAAGCTCTCCATGAGCCATATTGATAACTCTCATGACACCGAATGTTATCGCAAGCCCCATTGCCGCCAAAAGCAGTATGGAGCCTGCACTCAAACCAAAATAGAGCGTCTCTAAAATGGAATAAAACTTT
Source organism: Campylobacteraceae bacterium (assembly GCA_031276075.1). Taxonomy (GTDB): domain Bacteria; phylum Campylobacterota; class Campylobacteria; order Campylobacterales; family Campylobacteraceae; genus JAIRKW01. The sequence goes on along the minus strand of JAISNU010000109.1, from coordinate 6,969 downwards.
TTGCTGTTTTCTATTTTTTGGATTGCCGCGGCGGTTTCTTTTTTATACGGCATATTCTCGATGTTGTTTAGTTCGTTCAGCGTTTGAAGCGCAACAGGCGAGAGTGAATCTCCAAGAGCGATTATCGCCTTTTGCTGTTCGCCGCCGCTTTTAAATTTGGCGTTTAAAACCGATAAAGCTTCGCTCAAAACCTCTTTTATTTTTTTATCGCTCTCTTTTGCCGTCAAATCTTTTAAAAGTTCATAATCCTTTTCATTAACGCTCAAAAGCAATTCTTTAGCGGCGTTTAGTCTTGTTTTTACATTTTTTGACGCCAGATTTGCCACAGTAAGTTTGGAGCGCAAAACATTTCTCAGTTTGTTGTTTATCGTGATTTTCTCAATCTGGCTTTCGCTGATTTCAAGTTTTTGACCGGTTAAAATATCTATTATATCCGCGCCGTTTTGATAAACAAGAGAGTTTTGAGCCGTTTTATAAAGAGCGCCTGAGAGCATTTGCGAAAATACAACCGTTAATCTTTCGTCATTTTTGTATTCGTTTGATAACTCTTCTATAGCCGCCTCTTTTTGTGCAAAATTTTCAGCTTCCGCAAGTTTTAACAGACTCTCTTCAAAGCCAAAAACTACCGCCGTCATTACAAGCAAAGCTATGCAAATTTTTTTCATTTTTTACCTCAATAACTCTTTATGCCGAGCCGCGAAACGCCTTTAAATCTTTGCGCGCAACTATTTAAACACATTTATTTTGCACAAAAAAATCCTCTCATGCGCTATATTTTTACCGCGAAAATTCTTGTATTGCTGCCGACAAGGCTTAAAATTTTCAAATACGGCGCGGATTTTATTCCGCGCCGCAGTTAAATTTGAAATTTTATTTCAAGCACTTTTTGGTTTTAGTGTTGTAATTGCCGCAACTGACAGGCTTTGTCCAGTCAGCTTCCAAATCTTTGCTGCCGTCCAAAAAATCGCTCCATGCATCGCCTTCAACTAAACCTTTTGTCTGCCAAACGGTCTCAAATTGACCGTCTGCTTGAATCTCGCCTATGAGAACAGGTTTTGTAATGTGGTGGTTTTTGAGCATTACAGCCGTTCCGCCCGTGAGGTTTGGCACGCTTATGCCGATAATCGCTTCAGAAACTTTATCAACATCTGTGGTTTTGGCTTTTTCTACCGCTTTTACCCACATGTTAAACCCGATATATGTGGCTTCCATAGGGTCGTTCGTAACTCTTTTATTGTCTTTGATAAACGCTTTCCATGATTTGATAAAAGCGTCATTTGCGGGAGATTTGACGCTTTGAAAATAGTTCCATGCCGCCAAGTGTCCTACAAGAGGTTTTGTATCCACGCCTGCAAGCTCCTCTTCGCCGACCGAGAATGCTATAACGGGGATATTATCCGCGCTCACGCCTTGGTTTGCAAGCTCTTTATAAAACGGCACATTCGCGTCTCCATTGATAGTAGAAACAACCGCTGTTTTTTTGCCTGTGGAGCCAAATTTTTTGATATCGCTTACTATGCTTTGCCAATCGGAGTGTCCAAACGGCGTGTAATTAATCAAAATATCCTCGCTTTTGACGCCTTTTGATTTTAGATAAGTCTCCAAAATCTTATTTGTAGTGCGCGGATAAACATAATCTGTTCCCGCAAGCACCCATCTTTTAACGCCGACTTCATTTGCCAGATAATCAATCGCGGGAATTGCCTGTTGATTTGGCGCAGCGCCCGTGTAAAATATATTTTTGGACGACTCTTCGCCCTCGTACTGTACAGGGTAAAAGAGTATGCCGTTATTTGCTTCAACCACGGGAAGAACTGATTTTCGTGATACTGATGTCCAACATCCAAATATTACATCAACCTTATCTTTTGTCAAAAGTTCGCCCGCCTTTTCGGCAAAAAGAGGCCAGTTTGATGCAGGGTCAACTACTACAGCTTCAAGTTTTTTACCAAGAAGTCCGCCTTTTTTATTTTGTTCGTCTATCAACATCAAAACCGTATCTTTCAATGTTGTTTCAGAAATCGCCATTGTTCCCGAGAGTGAATGCAAAACGCCTACTTTGATAGTGTCTGCCGCTTGCGCCGACACGCACACAGTTGCGATAAACGCCGCTGCAACAATTTTTGGAACCCTCATGGTTACTCCTTAATTTAAATATGCAGTCAAAGTTTAGCAAATAATGATTGTTATAAGTAATAAAAATTGATTAAAAAATAATCAGCAAATAACCTGCTTTATTGGCTTGTTTAAGATTGAAATTTGAATATTTTTTTGGTAGAAAACTCTATAAAAATACTGTTTGCGAGAGCGAAAAGCAGAAGTTTTACATTTCCCACAAAGCGGATAGAAGCTTATCTATCTCTTCTTTTGTGTGCGTAAAATGCAAAGTTACTCTTAATCTATCCAATAATCAATTTATCAGCTTGTTTAAAGAGAGCGTTCCAAAAATGCGTTTACGCGGGCGAAAAGCAGAAGTTTTACATTTCCCATAAAGCGGACAGAAGCTTATCTATCTCTTCTTTTGTGTGCGTGAAGTGCAAAGTTACTCTTATCCAGCCGGGTTTTTTGTCGTTATCGTCTTCAATTCCAAGCAAATCATGCCCGTAAGGACCTGCGCAATTACAGCCTGCGCGCACTTGAATGCCGTATTTATCGCTCAAAATTTTTGCCGCGTCGTATGGGTTGGTATTGTCTATATTTAGAGAAAATATGGGTAATTTTTCCTGCGTATAATTGCAGTAAAGACTGATATGCGCCATTTTTTTGACATTTGAGCCAAAATAATATCTAAGTTCGCGCTCTTTTTGCGCTATATTTTCAAGTCCTATTTGATTTCTGAGTTCATACGCCAACGAGGCTTTGATAAATTGCAAAATTCCGGGCGTTCCGGCGCTCTCTCTTGTTTCAAAATCGCCGCTGTAATACTGCGAAATGCGCGATACATACTCTACCGTTCCTCCGCCTGCAAATGTCGGTTTTATATTGTCTTTGCAAAGTTCTTTTTTGATAATCAAAAGCCCCGAACTTCCCACGCCTCCCAATAATTTATGCGGCGAAAGAAACAGCGCGTCGTAAAAACGCGAATCTATATTCATATGCGCGCTTGCGGTTGCTCCGTCAAGCGCTACTATACCGCCGTAATTTTTGACGATTTCATATATCTTTTTATAATCGCTTAAAATTCCCGTAACATTTGAAGCCACGCTAAAAGAGGCTATGATTTCGCGCCCATTATTTGTTTCCAAGATAGTCTTTAGCGCGTTTAAGTCAATATTTTCATTTTTGTCCAACGGGATTCTTACAAGTTCGCACAAAGCCTCGCGAAAACTTACCTCATTTGAGTGGTGTTCATATGGACCGACCAATACAAGCGGAAGTTTGTGATTTGTTGCGCCAAGCCTCTTTTTTGTAGCGGGCGGGATATACAATCCCATCAGTTCCTGAAATCTCTTTATTGCTTCTGTGGAGCCGTTGCCGCATGGTATGATGTAAAATTCGTCTCCCGCTTCCAAAGTTTCATGGAGGCTTTTTCGCGCATTTTCATAATATTGTGTGGTTTTTACGGCATTTGAAGATACTTTGGAGTGCGTATTTGCGTATGTTTTTAAAATAGACAATATCTTTTTTTCTATCGGCTTATACGCTTGTCCCGAAGCGGTATAATCAAAATATAAGATATTTTTATCGCAAATAATATTAGAGCGAATTTTTTGCAAAACCGTATCCTTTTTAAAAAAAGAGAATTATACTCTAAAAAAAGTTAAATTTTACGCATAAGCAAGAGGCAAAATTTTAAAGAGCGTAAAAACAAAATCAAGCGCGTGATGAAAAATGCTGAAAATCGTATCCAATGCAAAAAGTTTAAATATGAACTAATAGATATGCGCGGTTTGCTTTAATGTAAGTAATTGGGGAAATGCCGATGTGCATATTAGAAGTTGTAGTTATAAATAAAATGTCCTTTTATTTCATTCCAAAAATAGAATTAAAAGAGTTATATCTTTAAAAATAGCTGGATACAAGCGTTGTATTGAAATCCGTCAAGCAATAATTCTATCGGTATTTTGCCCTGCCATGAACCGAAACAAGCGTTGTATTGAAATATTATTACTATATCCGTCATTGCGAGCCGCTTGCGGCGAAGCAATTCTCTTTTTTGTTATCATAAATCGCTGCATGAGAAGTACGAAAATCCAATTATTCCGTCATTGTGAGGAGTACAAGGCGCGACGAAGCAATCCATAACCACAAATCAAAAAAGTAACCGTTTGTTCTCTATAACAATAATATTTTTGTTATTAATATGGATTGCTGCGCCAATTTCATTGGCTCGCAATGACGGAATGCGGTAGATTGCTACATATTTCTTACAATGACGGAAAAAATGGATTGCCGCGCCTTTTTCAATAACGGAATTAGGAAAGCTCAAATGAGAAAATACATTTTTAGCAGTTCAAATCATACCCCTTATTTGCGATATTCTTTGCATACTTGTATTTCTCATGAGCCTCCTTTTCATTTATGGCGGCATGGCTAAATGATTATTATTTTGTGATTTTATATTTTTAAAACCATTTTCTCAACTTGGATATACGCTTGCATGGAAGCAGCATAAACAGTAGCAAAAATATTTAAAATTTATTGCTTAAAACAACTACTTTTTATGTTAAATTTGATACAATAATTTCCGTGTTTATTTTTTTATGAATATATTCCAAATTGAAGGGGTTCAAAAGTGGGATTATCAATCATTTCTTGGGTTTTAAACTTTTTAAGTTTAAATGTTTTTTATGGTAAGCCGACAAGGCTTTTAGTTTTTTTAGCTGTCTTTCTTTTCTTTATTTCTTGCGGAGGCGGCGGAAATTCCGACAGCGGCGGGCACAGAGCATCAATGCCGACAACTTATCTGGCTAATTTTTATGATGAAAATCTTGACCTTATCAATTCTGTGGAAGTAGATATTGCCAATCCTGAATTAAACATAACGAAAGCAAAAGATGATGCGGGCATTAGCAGTTTATATACAGCTTCGTCGTTAATTCCTGTTTTAAATGAAACAATAATTTTGACAAACGATATAAACTTTTATACCGTTTCAAATGTTGTGGAGATAAGCAGTCAAATAGAACTTAATACACTTAGAGACAATCTTTCAGGTAAATATATCCTTATAAACGATATAAATCTAATAGCAGGCGAAGCGGGCTTTCATGAGAGCGAAGGGTGGAAACCGATAGGAAACAGTTCTGATAGTTTTAAGGGCATCTTGAACGGCAACTCACACAAAATAACCAATCTCTGGATAAATTCACCAAATAGTTATGTTGGGCTTTTTGGCCGTATTAGCAATGCTGCAATAAAAAATATTGGAGTTGAGACGGAGGAAAATAGAAATATTAGCGGAAACAGTTATGTAGGCGGCATCGCAGGGTGGGTTGAGTCCAATTCCATAATATCAAACTCTTACTCCGCAGGAAATATTAACGGATCTTATTATGTCGGCGGTATTGCGGGATTTGTTATGATCAATTCAACGATAACAAATTCCTATTTCTCAGGAGATATCAGCGGCAATCAAGGCATTGGCGGTATTGCTGGATTTGTTATAAACAATTCGGCAGTAACAAACTCTTGCTATATGCGGGGGGGGGGGGGAGTTATCAGCGGGAAAAATCAATATGTCGGCGGTATAACAGGGGCTGTCGAAATAAACTCCATAATAGCAAACTCTTACTCTGCGGGGAGCATCAACGGATATAATCTTGTCGGCGGTATCGCGGGATATGCTACTCTCAACTCCACAATATCAAACTCTTATGCCAAAGGAGATGTTAATGGCAGAGAAAAATATGTCGGCGGCATAGCAGGAGAAATTGACAAAGGCAATACGGTTAAAAACAGCGCGGCAGTAAATCCATCTGTCATTGGAATAAGAAATGTAAACCGTATAGCAGAATTTATCAGCGGCAGCACGGCGTTAAATAACTTCGCGAATTCTGCAATAAAAATTAATGGAGCAATATCAGCAGACAGCGATAATAACGGTATAGGCAAAAGCCTTGCGGACTTCAAAGCCAAATCAACTTATGAAACAGACTTGGGTTGGAGTTTCGGAGATAACGACACAAGTCCATGGAAAATAGATGAAAACAAAAACAACGGCTTACCGTATCTTTATTGGCAGGAGTTGTAAGGATTAAACAGTAAGGTTTGAGATAATCAGACATTTGAAAGCGATTAAAGTTTGAAACAATCAAAATTGAGAGAGAGATTAACCAAAGCTTTAAAAGCAATCAATACTTGAAAGCAACATAAAGGCAGGCAAATCTGTTTTATGTATTTGTTATTCATACTTTGGAGTCGCGCTCATACGAGAAGCAGATTATGCTTTTTTGTTTTATGCATTTGTTATTCATGCAGACAATTCATTAGACTTTTGTCATTTTTGTCCCATTCTGTCATTTCTGTACCCATTCGAAGCGCATGCATCGCCTTCCGTCATTGCGAGCCACTTGTGGCGCGGCAATACAGCACCACATGGCAAAACGCATACACTCCTCCGTCATTGTGAACTTGCAAAGCAGGAAGCAATCCACTTTTTCTGAATAAAAAATCATTATCTATTTTTTTTAAATGATATCTTTTTATTGTGTGCAGGGGTTCACTTTAAAATTAAGTGTTTTTTGTCTATAAGTGATTGGGGAAATGCCGATGTGTATATTAGAAGTTGTAGTCATGCTCTCAGAGAGGCATCACATGGGACTATGCAAATGTGTATATTATTTGCGAAAAGTTGTACTTACAAATAAACAGCGTTTTTATAAGATAGAAGCGCCACCGCGCGTTTTCTTAAATTTTAACGAGCGCGCGGCTTTTGGGCGTACAAAAATTATTTAAAAATCCTGACAGCATTCAATACTGCCAGCATCGTTACTCCTACATCGGCAAATACCGCCTCCCACATTCCGC